>CAZGQQ010000155.1:0-1597 GCA_964527175.1 uncultured Treponema sp. | reverse complement strand
AGGCAACAATGGCCAGTTGTGTTGGTTCTGAATATGTCATCTGTTATCCCCGATGTCCCTATATGTACCATATATCGGGGTATCTTGCAAGGATACGGGGTCCAGACAGTCTATTTAGCGCCTATTTTTCCAGAATGGTGATTTCAACCCGGCGGTTGCGTGCCCGGTTTGCTTCTGTTGTGTTGGGCGCTACCGGGCGTTCCGCTCCGAAGCCGCGGGTATACACGTTGTATTCGCTGCGGACACCCATTTCCACCAGGAATTGGGCAACCGCTTCTGCCCGTTCTTCAGACAGTTTTTGCCGTGCCCCTGCCGTCCCCGCAAGAGCGGTATGCCCCGTTACCAGCAGTTCTTTGTCAGGATATCGTTCCAGCAGGGCTGCAATACGCTTGATTTTCTCTTTTTCCTGTGGCATAAGGCGCGCGGAATCCGGTTCAAACTGTATGTTTTCCATACTGATTGTGATGCCTTCCTCGCTCGCGTGTGCGCTCGTGTCGGCAATCCCCAGTCTGTCCAGCTCCTCGTTCATTTCACGGGCTTCCTTTTCACGATCCATCAGTTTCGTTTCTGTCACGGTTGCTTCAGCCGTACCCTTGAACTCAAGGACAACCCCGGATGCGAGCTTGAGCTGGATGCGATAGATTTCCTCATAGTACGGGAGTATGCCCAGTTCATTATCCCAGTAGATGGTTTGCCGTGAATGCCCCATGGTGGTGACGGGGATATTTCCGTCGCTTCTTTTTTTGCTTTCTTCAGTAACCGGTGTGTCGAAAAAGAGGGTATATTCAACCAGTATCTTGTGGAGAGTTTTACCGTCCCGTGTAACAGGTCCTTCGTAGGTATACGCGGCAGTAAAGGGAACCTTGAACGGTGTTTCAATACCGAACTGGTCGCGGAGATCGTGTGCTTCCTCCCCCTCGGCCGTCCAACTGTCTCCCGGCTGGACGTCTTTGTCCGGAAATATGGGCACATTGCGGACTACCGGCATGAAGTACTCTTCGCCGATTGTGTAAAAGCCCTGACGGTCGCGCCGGAAGACGCTTTCATATTCCCTCCCCCAGCTGAAAGACCGATTGGAGGTGCGTTCACTCGTCATGAATGTACACGTATGTCGGGCGGAGGTATCTGTTACATCGTCTACCTGGACAGTAATACGGTTGGTAATTTCTGCTGTATGGGAAAATTGTTTATCTACGGTTACTGTTTGGAGGACGACCGAGTTGATTCGCCAGGAGTCTCCTTCTGCGAATTTGAAACGGAAAACCTCTGCGTTCAGTGAAAATGAGAGAAATGCCAGAATGACAGCCGTCAGGCTGCGAAAGGGTATTGTCTTCATGCTGTAAGTATCGGCAGAAATACGGATTTAGCGGTACTGCTACCAACATTGTTGGAAAAAAAAGATGAAACACCGTGAAAAATCCAAAAACCTCTAGTTTTCCTGTAACTAAAATCTGCTGTCGGCCTTTAGTAAGTGTATGTTTCGATGCTGAATGAGCACGGTATCGTTCTACCTCCTTTTTGTTTTTCTTGGAGCTGTTTTCCTACGGTTCAGCTTCGATCCCCGGCAGGGTTTTCCTCCTTTTACCTGCCGGGGTTT
>CAZGQQ010000154.1:0-1678 GCA_964527175.1 uncultured Treponema sp. | reverse complement strand
CAGCGCCCGCTCTTCGATTTCTCCCGCGGCAAGCAATTCCTCGCGGAATACCCCGAATAAAAGACTAAGTTCCACTGCCGGCATACCGATAATCAATACAAGGAGATTCACCATGGTACGAGGTTGGTACACCGGCGCTAGCGGCATGAACGCCCAGCAGAAACGGCTCGACGCTATTTCGAACAATCTTGCAAATGTGGACACCACGAGCTACAAGCGGGATATCTCCGTGAGCAAGAACTTCCCGGAACTTCTTTTGCGTCGCATGGAAGATGACGGGGTGTATCGCAATCCGTTCGGTTCGGCAGATGCCGCGCCGATCATCGGCAAAGTGGGGTTGGGTGTGGAATTGAATGAACTGTTTACCGACTTCCAGCAGGGCTCCTACAAACCGACCGGAAACGGAACCGATATGGCGCTTGAGGGCAAAGGTTTTTTTGCCGTTGAGACTCCGTACGGCGAACGCTATACCCGGAACGGAAACTTCTCAATCGGTGTTGAAGGCTATCTTGAAACCAAAGAAGGCTATCCCGTCCTTGGTGAAAATGGCCGCCTCTTTCTTCAGGACATGAACTTTACCGTAAACAAGAACGGCGAGGTCTGGGTGCATCCCATTACCAACCCGGACGCTGATCCTGTTCTCCTTGACCGTCTTCGCGTTTGTACGTTTGAAAACGATCGATATATTTCCAAACAGGGATCAAGCCTGTACAAGGAAACTCCGGTTTCTGGACCTGCAGTTCCCGCGGAAGGCCCTGACCGCCCGGCGGTTACCCAGGGATTTTTGGAAACTTCAAATGTAAATGTCGTAAATGAAATGGTGCAAATGATCGAAGTTAATCGTGCCTATGAGGCAAATCAGAAAACAATCCAGGCCAGCGATACCATGATGAGCAAGTTGTGGGCAGAAGTGGTCCGAGTAAAATAAGGGGAGATAATAAATGGTACGGAGTTTGTGGACAGCAGCGACCGGCATGAACGGGCAGCAGACTAATATTGACACCATCGCGAATAATCTTTCAAACGTGAACACGACCGGGTTCAAGAAACAACGGGCCGAGTTTGAGGATCTCCTCTATCAGACCATCAAAACTGCGGGAACTCCGGCAACCGAGGATACCATTACTCCGGTCGGCGTACAAATGGGGCACGGTGTAAAAGTGGCAGCAACCCTGCGCATGTTCGATCAAGGTTCCTTGCAGAATACCGGCAACATCAGCGATCTCGCCATCCAGGGCGAAGGTTTCTTCCGGGTGCTCCAGTATGACGGAACCTATGCTTATACCCGCGACGGCGCTTTCAAGATTGACAGTGAACGGCAGCTCGTAACAAGCGGCGGTCTCAAGGTGCTTCCTGAAATTACCTTTCCCGAGGGATATCGTCAGGAAACCCTTTCGATAAGCCAGGATGGCCGTGTTACCGTGAAAGTTGGCGATCTTGATGATCCCGTTGATGTAGGGCAGCTGGAACTGTACCGGTTCCATAATCCGGCCGGACTTTCCGCAACCGGAGACAACCTGTTCAAACAGACTCCTGCTTCTGGCAATTCAATCGCAGGGCGTCCCGGCTTTGAAGGTTTCGGTAAAACAATCCACAAGTTTCTCGAGATGTCAAATGTTTCTACCGTTGCTGAAATGGTAAACATGATCGTGGCACAACGGGCCTACGAGTTCAATTC
>CAZGQQ010000153.1:0-1745 GCA_964527175.1 uncultured Treponema sp. | reverse complement strand
TTTCAGTCCATGCCTACACTCCATATGTGTTTGCCATGCAGAGCCCTGGTGTTTCGACTTTTACAACAGCCCACCAGGGTGAAATTGATTCATTTATGGGTATGCTCGATACGAAATTCGTTCAAGGTTTGGGAATGCCCGTCATCATTGGTGAATACGGCGCCACCAACAAGAACAATCTCAACGATCGTGATGAGTGGTTCTCGTACTATTGCACAAAAGCCGCGAGCTACGGCATGAGTACCATCCTCTGGGATAACGGGAATTATTTGGTGCCTTCTGGTGGATCTTTTGAAGAGCTCTACGGATACTATAACCGGAGAGACTCGACTGCCGCTACGCAGGATTGGTACTTCCCGACAATTCTTGATGCGATTGTCAACGCATATAACTGAACGATACTGCTACCAATTTTGTTGGGATTTTCCCAACAATTTTGATAGCAGTCCCCATTCATCCTGCTGGACAAACACAATTTTTCTTCTATAATTACCCATCATGAAAGTAACCCGTACGCTTCTATTGCTCGTAGTTGTTGTTTTTGTATATAGCTGTGCCAAACCGCTTCCCGAAGGCGTTTTGTCGGTTGATGCCAACAAGACCTTTGAGCTTTCCGTAAACGGCCGGCGCCGGGGAGGCTCGCTTTTTGTTCCGTTTGTTTACGACGGCACACGACCTCATTCCCTTGTGTTCGCCCTGCATGGCGCGGGCACGACCGCTGATCTTTTTCGTAAAACCGTTTTACTGGACCAGATGGCCGAAGAGCACGACATGATCATCGTCTATCCCGAGGGAATCGGCCGCCGGTGGGATTCGGCCGAGGATACTGATTTCTTTGCAGCAATGATTGACCTCTTTTGCGAACGCTATTCCATAGAGCCGGGCCGGGTGTACGCAACCGGGCTTTCTGCCGGAGCCATCCGCACGTACGAACTCGCAGCCGCTCTTCCGGACCGGTTTGCGGCCATCGCGCCGGTCGCCGGGAGCATGCGTGCCGATGCCGATACTGCGTCGTTATCGCCCACATCGGTATTGCACATTCATGGTAAAAAGGACGATGAAGTTCCCTTTGACGGAATTTCCGAATGGAATATCATGCCTGTCGAAGAATCCGTGGCCGTCTGGAAACGGACCATCGGAGCGGCGGGTGGGGGAACAGAGTTTTTCCGTTCTCGTGACGCCGTCGGTCTTCGCTGGGAAAACAACCGGTACACCGTCGCGACCGTATTTGACGGGGAGAACGGCCACTACTGGCCGCCCTATGCGTCGGAGCTGATCCTCGACTTCTTTTACAACAATCCCCCGCGTCCTGCGCGGGTTACCATCGATCGTAGCAGCCTTCCGCTCACCTGCGGTGTGGGTACCGTCCTTCCGCTTCGGTGCGATATTGACCAATCCGAGGGTTCTTCCCCGGTTGAAGAAATCACCTGGTATACAAACGGCAGCAAAGCCACGGTCTCGACAGAAGCTCCGTGGAGTACCGAATGGGCTGTCAATCTTGCCGGTGTCCGCCGCCTCACCGCGACAGCCCGTTTTGCGGATGGAAGTGAAATTCGTTCCACGCGAAATCCCTTCATGCTCGTCAGTGCGACTCTTTCGAAAGACGCCGATACCGCGGGCGCTGAAGTGCTCATCCCTGTTGTCGACGCGTGGTCCACGAAAATTGAGGATGGCTCGCTCGAAGCCGGGAACGCGGTTGATGGGTACATCTACACCCGCTGGGGAAGCGAATGGACCGACGATGA
>CAZGQQ010000152.1:0-1746 GCA_964527175.1 uncultured Treponema sp. | reverse complement strand
GGATACGGCAACGTGGGACGCGGTGTCATGAAGGCAATCGAACAGAATGCCGACATGGAACTTGCCTGCATTCTCTCCCGCTCACCGGACCGGGTTACAAAAGAATTGGGTGCCGGGACTCCCGTGTATGCTGCCGACAACTTCGAGGCGCTCGAGAAGGCCGATGTTGCCATACTCTGCGGAGGATCGAAAGAGGATCTCCCCGTACAGGGCCCCTATTATGCACAGCACATCAATACCATAGACAGCTACGACAACCACAGCCAGGCGCTCGCCTACTTCAAAAGCATGGACGAAGTGGCCCGGAAAGCCGGTACCGTTTCCTGCGTGTCCATCGGCTGGGACCCGGGAACCTTCTCCCTTGAACGCGTGCTTGGCAATGCCTTCATTCCGGGCGCAAAAACCTACGGGTTTTACGGACTGGGTCCCAAAGGCGGACTCTCCATGGGACACTCGGACGCCATCCGCCGGGTAGACGGCGTTCAGGATGCCCGTCAGTATACCCACGCCATCCCCGACGCAATCGAAAAGGTACGCACCGGAGAGAATCCCGAACTCAAGCCGGGAGACATGCACTGGCGGGAATGTTTTGTAGTCGCGAAAGACGGTGCAAACACCGGCGCAATTGAAAACGAAATCAAGAACATGAGCGGCTACTTTGCACCGTACAAGACGGTGGTCCACTTTGTAAGCCAGGAGGAACTGGACGCCAAATATTCCGGCTTTCCCCACGACGGACTCGTCATCGGATCCGGTACTACCGGCGACGGCAACAAGGCGCTTGTGGAATACCGGAATACCTGGGACAGCAACCCGGAAGCAACGGCGAACATCCTGGTCGCACATGCCCGTGCGGCAACCCGCCTCGCCGCGGACGGGAAATCCGGCGCCTTTACCATTCTGGGCATACCGCCCGCATACCTTTCACCCCACTCCCGGGAAGAGCTTATCGGCTCATTCCTTTGAGAACCACTGGAGACGCAATGAACGAACAGGCACTGAATAAAAGCGCGATCACCGCAGACGCAGTACGAAAAGCAGCAGAGCTCGCACCAACTCCCTTCTATATATACGACGAGGGATTCATCCGCTCACGCTGCCGCGAGATGAAGGCAATGCCCAATGCATACGGACTCACCGTCCGCTATGCCCTCAAGGCAAACTCGAGCCGCGCCCTCATCCGTATTGTCGAGTCCGAAGGACTCGGGTTTGACGCGTCGTCTCTCAACGAGGCAAAGCGCGCTGTTCTTGCCGGTGTTCACCCCGACCGGATTCTCCTGACCACACAGGAAGTTCCTGCAGGCGACGAACGCGACGATCTGGAAGAACTCCTGGGCAAGGGCCTCAGGTACAACGCCTGTTCACTCATCCAGCTCGCGGCCGTTGCCCCCTTCGCCGCCCGGAACAAAATCAGCATCGGCATACGGGTGCATCCCGGCGTCGGCTCGGGCGAATCGGTTACCCGGAACACCGGCGACAAGTATTCCTGCTTTGGCATTCACCTTTCCGACATGGAAGAAGCCCTCGCCCTGGTGAGCGGAGCCGGTGTCATCATTGACCGTGTTCACGTACACATTGGCTCCGGCGGAGAACCGGAAGCCTGGCGGGAAAACATTGAACGTGAACTCGGTTTTATTGAGCGCTACTTTCCCGACACAACAACCGTCAACTTCGGCGGCGGTTTCCGGGTTGCCCGCATGCCGGACGAACAGGCCGCCGACATTGCAGATCTTGGCGATACCGCCC
>CAZGQQ010000151.1:0-1930 GCA_964527175.1 uncultured Treponema sp. | reverse complement strand
TCTCATGATGGGTGAGCGCGATGGTTGCTCCTTCCGCCAGATATTTTCCGCGGGTATCCTTGAGCAGTTCATAGCCAATGAGCGGGTGTTGTTTCATTATTTCGAATTCTTCTGTGGTAAGTGAATCCGGCTTTTGCAGGATTGCATCCGGAATACCTATTTTACCGATATCATGCAGCGGTGCACTGTAGAGCAGTTTTTTCTGTTCCTCCACCGTCATGCCGAGATAGGTAGCAAACAGTGCCGAAACGCGTCCGATACGTTTCTGGTGGCGTCCGGTTTCCTCATCGCGAAAATCTGAGACACGACCGAGAATGGACAGTGCTTCTTCTTCCCGTTGTATGGCCATTTCCCGGGCATCTGCTTCATGGCGGGCCGTCTGTTCCAACCGATAATGGTCGGTATGTACGCGACCCACCAGATTATTGAATTCATTTGCCAGCATTCCGATTTCATCAATTTGTTCAACAGGAACCTGGCGGGTATAATCGTGAGTTGTACTGATTGACATTATTGCAGCGGTAAGCCGTTCAACCGGACGGATGACCAGACCAACCAGAACATACACAAAAAAGGCAAGTATGATAAGCGCCACCAGCAGAATGATGATCATGGCTTTCTGAAGAAACATACTATCCGAGAAATACCGGTCACGTACTTCGGTAATAGCACACGTCCAGGAAAGCGGGGAAAACTGAAATGATACCCCTACCCGCTCTTCACCAAAGAGGGATGTCTCAAACCAGCCCGATTCAGGAACCGTAGGAGCGTCACCGGCGTCAGCGAGATTGTCTTCGGGGAGTGTCTCCTGTACATGCATATACAAATTTCCATCACGGTCAAAGACCAATACCTGTTCCGAACTTGTACGGAGGACAGAAAACGCATATGACCGGAACGACCGTTCAAGCGCGCGTTGGTATTCCGGAGTCCCGGTTAATCCGAGATCATTGAGAATACTCCACTCGTTGTACAGATAGTCCCTGATCTGTTCCGCCTTGAACGCCATGTGGTGGTTTACCGACCGGGTCAGGGCAAGCCGCATGACATGAATTCCCAAAAATCCGGTGAGTATCATTACGACCAGAATGAAGGGGATAAGCACACTATAAAATTTGAAGCGCAGATGAAATGCCACAATTTACCCGGTCATTGTAACACGTTTCACTATTTTATGGTAGAATTACCACTGTATGACGCTGAAAATGAAGACACATGATTCCATACCCCGCCGCATCCCCGTACCGCTGCTTTTGAACCTGGTTCTCGTGGTTATCGGTATCGCAGCGGTTATTCTTTTTTCACGGACATACCGTACCCGGCTCGATATCATTTCCAGCCAGGAAAACCGCTTTGTTACGATGGAATGGGAACTCCTTCAGGAACTGAAACGGCAGACAGACATGCAGCTTCTGCAAAAGGATCGCGAAATTGCCGATCTTCGCCGTCAATACCGGCTTCTCGTTGAGCAAAATGCCTCCGAACAAACACTGAAGGAACTTGAACTGCTAATTACCATTGCCGGATCTGAGCGGGAAACCATTGCCTCCCGGGAACCATTGCAGGATACGGTATCCAGTGAATCTTCCCTCACCGCAATACCATCTCTTCTCGCATCTCATAACGGATTAATTACCGATCCTGTCCAATTGACGCCCCTCATGGCTGCACGCATTGAAACACTGACGGCTCAGCTTGCTGAACGGCAGGTGTATGCCCGTACATTGCAGGAGCAGCTTGTTTCCTCCGGGCTTACTCCGGAAACCCTCATACCGGGCGAGGAAAAAGAATGGCAGGAAAAAGAACGACAGATTGAAACATATACAACGCTTCTTGCCACATCGGCAAACACGCTGGATTCCATCGTAAACACCATTACTCAATCGCTCTCTGATGAAGAAAACCGTCTTCGCGCACCCCTTCAGAATCT
>CAZGQQ010000150.1:0-2009 GCA_964527175.1 uncultured Treponema sp. | reverse complement strand
TCCGCGCGATGGTGCCGATCACGTCCATCATCTGGTTTACATCGCCCGAGGCTTCTTTTACTCCGACGATATTCGGCAGATCTGCGATACGCGCGAGCAGCGGTGTGGAAATGTTCTTACCGGTACGACCCACAATGTTGTAGACGATTATTGGAATCCCTACCTCGGCACAGGCCGCGAAGTGGCGGTAAATGCCTTCATCGTTCGGTTTGTTGTAGTACGGTGTTACCACCAGCGCGTAATCGGCGCCGGCGGCTTTCGCGCGTTTCACATATTTGACGGCATCGCGGGTGCTGTTGCTCCCGGCGCCGAGAATGACCGGTACCTTGCCTCCGGCTTCCGCCATGGCTATTTCGATAATCCGTTCTTCTTCGGATTCATCGAGGGTGGGGGTTTCCCCGGTTGTTCCCAACGGCACGAGACCAGAAATACCCTGTTCGAGCTGAAACCGCACAAGCGTGCGGAAACCGTCATAATCCACCGATCCGTCGTCATGCATCGGGGTGATCAATGCGGTAAATGCTCCTCTCAGTTTCGTCATGGTGCCTCCTGTAATTTTATACCAGTTTATTACATATTTATGCAGAATTTCAAGTGCCCGGAGACCGGTTTCATGCAAAAAGCGCTGTAATTTCCCGGCAAAACGCGGTATACTTTCCCGGTGATGCACCGAAAACGGAACCGATTTCTTGTCAGTCTGCAGCGTCTCTATATCACCTGGGAATCATTTCTGGGCAATGATCTTTTCACCTTCGCTTCGGCAGGTGCCTACAGTTTTATCCTTTCGGCACTTCCCATTGTCCTCATGGTACTCCTCATCCTCGTCCGGGTTCTGCACACGTCACCGGAAGCCATTCAGGCCCTCATCAGCGAAAACGGGTTTAATACCGGGTCTGCTGCCCTATCACGGTATATTGAACCCATCATCGCGTTCCGAACAGTCGGTATTCTTGAAATAATCATCGGTATCACCGTCTTCTGGATGGCCCGGCGCTTTTTTGCCTCAATTCAGCGCGGCATGCGCATGATATACCGGAAGCAGGGAAAAAAGAAGCCCATAAAAGAAAACCTCATCGTCATTGCCGGTGAAGTGGTTCTCGTAATTCTGGTTGTACTTTTGTCAATCTTTCTCATTGCCGGAAATGCATTTTTTAAAACTGTTCTTTCGGAAAATCTCATGACACCGGTTCTGTTCCGCCTGTTCCGCAACCTTTTCCGTTTTATTCCCTTCGTCATAATTTTCCTGTTTCTTTTTCTGGTGTACTTTGTCACCCCGAGCAGCCGTCCCCGAAAAACACACAGCATGCAGGCATCGGCAGCGTGCACATTGTCGTTTCTCGTTGTACAACTCGCGTTCAGCACTTTTGTCAATCTTTCCCGGTATAATCTCGTCTACGGAATTCTGGGAAACATTATCGTCATCATGCTCGAAGTGTATATGTTCTTCTTCCTGTTCCTGTTCTTTGCCCAGTTCCAGTACGTAGTGCAATTCTTTGAAACATTCCTTCTTGCCCAGCTCTATCTGCTTCCTCCCTACGATGATCCAAAAATCCTGCGGCAGCTTGAGCGAATCATGTTCATCCGCCCGCCGGTATTCTATCTCCGGTACGCGGCAACAAAGAAAAAGGGCGAGATCATCTATTCGATGGATGATGTATCAACTGAACTTTACTACGTGTGGAACGGTACGGTTCGTATCATGATGCCGAACCAGGTCGCTGATGTTTCCCGGGGAGGCATATTCGGAGAGCTGTCCAGCATTATCGGCGGCAACCGGACGGCAACCGCGGTGGCACTGTCCGATGTAACCCTTTTGAAGATTCCCGCCCGGCTCTTCCGGGCGACAATACAGATAGACGGAGCCATGTCCCGTCGTGCTCTTCGCATGATTACCGATTACATACGAAAAACAAACCGTATGCCCCTTTCCATCGATTTTGATGTGTGATATTTTTTCCTCTGTCCTGGAGGTGCCTCATGTGTGGAATTGTTGGATACATCGGTGACGA
>CAZGQQ010000149.1:0-2014 GCA_964527175.1 uncultured Treponema sp. | reverse complement strand
TTGTCGCCATTGTATTCCATAACCAGGTCTGCAATGTCGTTGACAAAATGCCGCGCTGTCTTGTGTGCACTGTTCCGTACCGTATTGAGGTACAGTTCTGTGTCTCCCAATTCGACACCTGACTCGTCCATAACCTCGGAAACTCCGTCCGAAGCCATGAGAACAACATCGCCGCGGTACAGCGGTGCTTCTTCCTGTACAATGTCGTCAAGTTCGATAATTCCGACAAGACTGCATGTTGACTGCAGCGGTTTGATTTTATAACCGCCCGGAGCGCGGGTAATAATGATCGGGTCCGCCATTGACGCATTAACATACCGGATTTTCATGACACGGGTGTCTATGATACCGATAAACAAAACCGCATATTTATCCTGCAGGTGCATGCTCTTGATAGCGTTATCAATCGCCCTGATAACACCCGGCAGATCTTCCTTGTTTGCGATTATTTTGACCGTATTGCTGATTACACCCATGATGAGCGCCGAGGCGAGTCCTTTTCCGGAGACGTCTCCAAGCAAAAAGAACGTCCGGTGTTCATCGAGCGGAATAACATCGTAGAAATCGCCCGAAACGTTAACGAGCGGACGGAAATAGGCAGCAATGTCCAGATGCGGAATATCGGGCATTTTCTGGGGAAGGAAGGAAATCTGTGTTTCAGCAACCATGTCCCATTCCTTGGAAAGTTCCGAGATTGCCGTCAGCTGGGTAATTGTACGGGTACGCTTTTGGAAATTGACAAATTCGTAGAACATCGTTTTAAACACCGAACGTTCAAAAACCTTCATGTACCGGCACAATACATAGAAATGCAGCTTCTCATACACAAAGAAGAATCCTCGTGCATGGTGAAAATCGGAGACCAGACCAAGTTTCTCATCTATCAGGTAAAAACCCTCAGGCCAGTTCTCGGGAAAATTGCGCGACAGCACCTCAAGGGTGTCTGGATCAGTAGCGATCTGGGTTGGGCTGTTGTAGATAACATAATTATTGACGGTATTCACATACAGAACCGATGCATCGGCATCATGTTCAAGCACCGATGCGATTGAATCCATGAGATCATCGAGTGTGTACGAAAAGCGGAGGCGATCAATAAAACGGATCATCAAGCGGCTGTCATTCACCCTGAAGGTTCGATGCTCGAGCCGTTGCCATATTTCCCGGGTCAGGAGCGAAGAAGAGGACCCCGCAATGAAAAACATGATTGCCGCGGCAACAAAACGACCTCCTGCCGTAATTTCGGGGAGAAGGATAATGAGAAAAAAAGAAAAAACCATCCCGATGAAAGTGTCCACTGCCAGCTTGGCAAGCCTTTTGCGGGTTTGAATCATTCTGAAGCACCTCTTTGCAGAAGGGGGCCATTCTTTCCGGACAAACGAATTCGCCGGAAGACACCCGTTCCGTATGCAGAATAGTAGTCAGCAGTATGTAGTGTACCACAAAGTACGCTATTTGAGAAGAAAAAAGCTTGAAGAGTCCGGTATCAGGACGACAAATCAGACAGGGGAACCGGATCCGGCATGGTATTCTCGCCTTCCATCCGGGAGACTTCTTCGAGCAGAGCTTTTGCTTTTGAAGACAGTTTTACCGGAATTTGCACCATGATTTTTATATACAGGTCTCCCTTCCGTCCGTTCGCGAGCGGAACCCCTTCATTCCGGATACGCAACAGCTTTCCGGTTTGGGTTCCTGCGGGAATTTTAAGCTTGAGATGCCGGTCATCGAGTGCCGTAACGGTTATTTCTCCGCCGAGTGCCGCCTGGGTCATGGAAATCGGAATGGCACAGTACAAATCCGGGCCTGAACGCTCGAACGCAGTATGCGGCTTGACCCGGATAAAAACAAAGAGGTCGCCGTACGGGCCGCCGTTTTGACCGGCGTCGCCCTGACGGGGAATGTTTATCCGCTTGCCGTCCTCTACTCCCGGCGGAATGGTTACGAGAATCTTCTGGCGTTTCTTCTGCACGCCGCTTCCCGAACAATCGTGACAGGGATTTTCAATGATCGTTCC
>CAZGQQ010000148.1:0-2036 GCA_964527175.1 uncultured Treponema sp. | reverse complement strand
ATCAAGCGCCTGTTCTTCACCGGAAAGAAGGTATGCCCACACTTCGGTAAACGCAACCGGCGAGGAAGCAAACAACACATGCGAAATAGTCCAGAGAAGCAAAACGGCGAGGTGTTTCATGAAAAAAAGTATAGCACCGGTTTCGGGAAAAGACAAAAACAATCCATTGACAGCTGAAGTGGCAGCGATTAGAGTTATTCTCAATGGAGGTCTTGTATGCGCCTTATTAAAGTTTTTTTGGCATCATTGATTCTGTGTTCGGCTCTGTGCCCGGCAATGCTCTCAGCCCAGAGCAAGGGAACAGTTCTTATTGTCGCAGAAAAAACCCGGTTCAAGAAAATGCTGGTTGCCGAACTGGACAGCCTGTTTACCGCAGCCGGTTATGAAACAACAATTGTGGAGAACTCGAAAAAAGATCTCGGGAACTATGCTGCCTCGGATTACGATGCGGTATTTATTACCAACTCCGGTGTCAATTCACGTGTCCGCCCCTGGATAGTCACCTGGATAGACCAGAACCGCAGCAGCGGCACATATATCCTCCTTCATACCACACAAATTCGGGACTGGACAGTAGAAACACCCGTTGACGCGGTAACAAGCGCTTCATCGAAGGATGACGTACAAAAACTGGCACAAGAGTATTTTCAGAGAATACTGCGGGAACTTGAAAAAGCTGACCAGGCAGGATGAAAGCGTTTCTTCGCACCGTCCTGCCCGTAACGGCCACTCTCCTCTACCCCGCTCTCGCCGTCTGGCTTTTTTTCCAGGGTAACTGGTACAGTTTTTTTCACAGTTACTCCCTGGCAATGTTTTTCGGCCTCGTCAGCTACTGCTACCTGGCCGTCAGTCTGATTCTGGGAGCCCGTCTCAAGGCGCTGGATCTGGTATTCGGCCATGACCGTGTTATCATTTTCCACAGCCTGATTGCAGCGGCCGGAATCATTTTCGGAATCTTCCATGCCATCCTGAAATCAGTCTATTTCCCGGAAGTAACCGGCCAGTCCATTCCGGGCATTATCGGACTCGCACTCTTTACGCTCATAGCGTTGCTTACGGTCATGATCATGCTCCATACCCCGTTCGACCGCATCCCGCCCTTTTCCGTGCTTCTCGCTTTCGCAAAAAGGCATTTTCATGTCGACTATACGATCCTGAAGGCAGTTCACAACATAACGGCTCCGGCCTTTGTGCTGATCCTCGGTCATGTCATGCTGGCATATCCGGTTCAGGAAACGCCCGGGAGAACCGCTTTTGCCGGCATGAGCGGGATACTCGCAATACTGCTGTATGTGTACCACAAGACAGTGCGTCCCCTGCGAGCCTTCGCACGGGCGCATCGCGTTTCGCAGGTGAACCGGGTTTCTCCGGGAATTGTTGAAATTACTACAGCCCCGAAAAAGGGAAAAGCATTCCGGCACAAGGCAGGGCAGTTCGCCTTTTTCCGGTTCCTGAGCCGTGAAACCGGATACGGAGAACACCCGTTTACCATCAGCAGCGGCCCTGCTGCCGGAACGCTGTCCATAACGGTAAAAAACCTGGGCAACTATACCGGGAACCTTGAAGTTCTCAAGCCGGACACCCGCTGCCTCATAGACGGACCCTATGGTCTTTTTTATCCGAAAAAACCGGATTCCGACCTCCTCTTGATCGCCGGGGGAATCGGCATTACACCGTTTCTGTCGATTCTGGACGATCTTGCCATTACCCGTCCGCAACGAACGGTCAGCCTCATCTGGTCTGTCCGCTACCGGGAAGAAGCGTTCGCCCGGAATAAACTCGAGGCTTTGAAATCGATCATGCCGGGCTTTTCTTTCCGCATCCTCGTTACCGGCGAACCCTCGTTCGACAGCACGTCCCCGGACAGTCGCATAGACATTCCCGCCCTGCACAACGCGATACAGTCGTTCCACGACATACCCTCGGTAGAAGCCTTCATTTGCGGCCCCGACTTGTTCAGAAAATCCATACAGCGTCAGCTCATGGACACCGGCTTCCGAAAGAAACTCATTCACTACGAAGCGTTTTCGTTTTAG
>CAZGQQ010000147.1:0-2056 GCA_964527175.1 uncultured Treponema sp. | reverse complement strand
GATTTGTCCAATACTCCATGATTGAACTATGTTTGAGAGATCACGGGGTGTATGATGGGTCAAAGAACTTGCAAAGCATGCAAAAAGGGTGTATATTGCATGCAGGAGGCGTGTATGCCGACATTGCAAGTACGGGATTTACCGGAAGACGTGTATATACAACTCAGCTATCTTGCCGAGAAAGAAAACAGAAGTCTGGCTCAGCAAACCATCGTGCTCTTGAAGGAGGGGATGGTAAAAAAGCTGGGAAGCAAAGAGCGGAGAGGCAAACTGCTGGAGAAAATCCGCACACTGGATATCGACCATTCAGATATTCCTGATCCCGTCGACTTGATTCGGGAGGATCGGGACCGATGATTGTGGTTCTTGATGCCAGTGCCGCAATCGAAATTATTCTTCAACTGGATCAAGCCCGTCTGTTTGAAAAGACACTGTCGGATTCGGAACTGGTACTGGCGCCCGATACGTTTCCCTCGGAAATAACCAATGTTTTCTGGAAATATGCGCATTTTTCCGGTATGGACAAGGACAAATGCCAAAAAGGAATCGACTATTGCCTGGATCTTGTTGACGATTACCGGGACACAAAAACTATGTGCCGGGAAGTTTTTCTTGAATCCTTGAATACCGGCCATTCTTCCTACGATCTTTTCTATGTGATACTTGCACGAAGACATTCCGCGACCATACTGACCAGAGACAAGAAAATGAAAGAGTTGGCACTACAGCTCAAGATACCGGTTGTGAACGGGTGAGATTCAGTCTCTTCCTTCCAGCGGATTCAGTACTTTCACGCCGCGGTAGTTCTGGCCGGCATTGAGATCTTCCGTGTAGACATACGCACATCGGGCTTTTTCTGCCGCAGCAATGACAAGGGAATCCCAAAAGGACAGTTGCGAGATAATGCTGATATCGATGGCTTCTTCGGTGAGGGGCAGGTCAATCTGTACAATTTCCATATTTCCGAAATTATGCAGGATGTTCTTGACCACCAGAGGATCCGCTTGCAGTTTCTTTGTGGCTACCACGTAAAACTCGTTGAGTATCTGGGTAGAAATGACCGGTTGATGATTGTCGAGAATATCCTGCAGTACCACTCGAGCCCGTTCCCTTTTTGAGGGATCATTGCTGTCCATGGCATAGCATAAAATATTGGTATCGATGAATATCTTAGACACGGTATAACTCATCCCTTGTCCATCGCTTTCCTCCGGAAGATGCTCCGGCCCGGTCCATGAGCAGGAACGTATCAGACAGCCACTTGTCTTTTTGGGGAAGGACTGTTTGTTCAATGAGTTTTCGCACCAGTACATTGAACGACATGTCGTGAGTGCGGGCATACTCACGGCCGGACTGTAGCAGGTCTTCATCAATGGATAGTGTTATGTTTTTCATGGCAAATCCTCTTCTACACAGTATATGTGTACACGTAGTATTTGTCAATTTTACCACCATAACCCCGATTCACGCCCGCCCGGATCGAAAAAACGGCTGTCGTCTTCGTACACAATTTCCGTAACTGCCGCCGTAACCGGTTCGGCCGGTGCATCATCCAGAAGAACTTCGATCCGGGTTGAACCTCCGGCGGGAATGGAACAGTCAATCTGCCTCCGCAACAAGTATCCGTCGGCGGCCGGCACCGCAATTTCGAGCGATACAACCGCTTTTTCCGAATCATTGTAAAAGTCGACTGAAAGGCAGTATTCCCCGGAATACTCCTGCTCCACAATCACTTCCGGCACTTCAATGCGGAATGGCGCCGGAGCAGTTGAACAGGAAATGATCATACCTGCGGCGAGCACACACCACGCGAGGTTGCAGCTGGCGGCAGTGGCATACCTCGCGGCGAGCTTGCACCCCGCGGCGAGCTTGCACCCCGCGACGAGCTTGCACCCCGCGGCGAGCTTGCACCCCGCGGCAGTTGCGCACCCTGCGAGCACAATAAAAAACCCTTTCATGGGAGCCTCCTATGAAAGGGTTATATCGGCGAAATGAGGCCGGTTTGGCCGGGTTTTGCTATCGGTATCCCGCTGTTTTAATCTCGGGAATCCTGGAA
>CAZGQQ010000146.1:0-2074 GCA_964527175.1 uncultured Treponema sp. | reverse complement strand
GCCTCCCGCGCTTGAAATGACCTATTCGGGAAGCAAGTCCATTACCGTGGACCAGAATGCGTCAGAGATTGCGCTGGTAATGACCGGTATCGGATCGGACAACGAAACCGTACGCTATCCGTTTACCGAATACGCGACTGTTGGCGATTTTGAACGGGCGGTTTCATCGATAACCGGTATTACCGTGAATGTTTCAGCGCCAGCTTCGTATCCGCTTTCACGGCTCTTTACGGATTCTGGATCCAGTGCACGTCTTTCGACACGTCCTTTCCGGTTTCATTATATTCCGGAAGGAGAGCCGGTGATCAGTTCCGACGACATTCGCGCGGCAATCTCCCGCTTTCCGTCTGCTGCGGTGCAGGTTCTCGGAAATCCCGGGAATCAGGCGTTCCAGATTCGTCTTCGCGATGACGGCTCGGATCCCGATGCAAACATGAATCTTCGGGATGGCCTTTCTGCGGCACTCAATGATGCGTTCGGAGAGGAAAACATTGCCCTCATCGGTACCGACTTCGTTGGTTCACGCTTCTCGAAAACACTGGCCTCACAGGCCATCTGGCTGGTTCTTGGAACATTGCTTCTTATCATGGCGTATGCAACCATCCGGTTCCGCTGGGACTTTGCCATCGGCGCCGTACTCGCCATCATGCATGATTCGCTCATCATGGTCGCGTTCATCGTGTTTACCCAGATGGAATTCAACTCCATTACGATTGCGGCCATCCTGACCATTATCGGGTATTCGATCAATGATACGGTAGTTGTGTTTGACCGTATCCGTGAAAACATGAAGCTTCATCCCGAGCTGAAAACGGTGGACATTCTCGATCTGTCCCAGACCGAGGTACTCGGAAGAACGATTATTACCACGGTAACAACGCTGCTAGCCGTGTTCTCCCTGTTCTTCTTCACCACTGGCGACATGAAGAACTTTGCGCTTGCTCTTATTGTGGGCATGACAAGCGGTGTGTACTCCACGATTTTCATAGCTGGTTCCGTTATCAGCTTTGTAAGCCGTTTCCGCAAGGATGGTGGACGTATTCGCGAGAAAGTTGTTGCCAAAAAGGTTTCGGACGGCGTGACCGTGTAAGCGGAAAGCCAATGTAAATTTCAACCCCCGGGTCTCCCGGGGGTTTTCTTTTCCTCCCCAACTCCGGTAGAATACCGCTCATGGCACGAGAATGCAGAATACTCCGGGCGGAGATCATGGGTTACTGTATGGGCGTCCGCCGTGCGGTTGAAGCAACCGAGCAGGCGCTCCTGGACAGTCCCGTTCGCCCTGTCTATACCTATGGTCCCCTCATTCATAATCCCCAGGCGCTCGAACGGCTTGGCCGGTCAGGAGTAGTCATAATCGGAAACGGTTATGCGCCGCTTCCCCCGGATTTCGGGGGTGCGACCGTCATAATCCGGGCGCACGGCATTCCGCCTGCCGAGCAGGCCGAACTGGAAAAGCGCAACGCGGTACTCGTGGACGCAACCTGTCCCCGGGTGCTCTCGAGTCAAAAACGGGCGCGTCTCTGGCACGAAAAGGGCTATACCGTATACCTTGCCGGAGACCGTGATCACGGAGAGATTACCGGTATTGAAGGGTATGCCCCGGGGTGCATTGTCCTTGAAAACTGTCGTGATGCCGAAGCGCTTTCTTCGTTTCCCGAACATGCCGTGCTAATCAGCCAGACGACGATAAAACAGAGTGAATATGACAGCATTGCGGGTTTCCTTGCCCAAAAGATTCGCGATCTCGTTGTCCTGAACACCATATGTCCGGCTACTCTGGAACGCCAGAAGGCACTGGAAAGCATGGCCGCTCATGTAGACGGGATTCTGGTTATCGGTGGCAAAAATTCGGCGAATACCCGCCGGCTCGCGGCAACGGCGCAACAGCTTTGCCCCGCGTCCTGGCATATCGAAACCCCGGAAGAAATTCCGCCGGAAGCCTATTCGCTTGACCGGATCGGCATAACCGCCGGAGCTTCAACCCCCGACGAGATAATCGACGCGGTTGAACAAGCGCTTCAAAAAGGATACAGTTGCACGGAAATCCGGCAATAATCAGATACTGCGAGGTTTA
>CAZGQQ010000145.1:0-2121 GCA_964527175.1 uncultured Treponema sp. | reverse complement strand
ACCGCCTGCATGACGAATTCATTCGCCTTCGGCGGCTGCAACGTCAGTCTGGTACTGACCAGAATGCTGTAAAATACATCGTAATGTGATAGGATATACGGTACATATGATTGAAATGCCAGAACTGGACACCTACCTCCCCCATACCGGCACCATGCTGCTGCTGGACAAGATAGTCTCCTGGGATATCGCCGCATGCACCCTGTGCTCGGAAGTGACCATTACAGAGAATTCCCTGTTCTACAACAGCGAATATAACGGTATCCCGGCCTGGGTCGGGTTCGAATACATGGCACAGAGCATCGCCGCCCTTTCCGGGCTCCATGCGCGCAAGGATCTCGGACAACCGCCCAAAGTCGGCTTCATCATGAGTATCAGGAATTACACCACCGAAATTCCGTTCTTTCCCGCGGGTCAGATCCTGCGTATCGGAATCAACCAGCTTTTTAACGAGAACTCGGTGGTTTCATTTGATTGCACTATTACGGCAGACGGAAAACCGCTCGTAACCGCCACAGTAAATGCCATAGAAACAGAAAATCCCGAAGCAATAGTTGGAGCATTACAATGAGTACAAAAAGAGTTCTCGTAACCGGCGCGAGCCGGGGAATTGGCCGCGCCATTGCCCTCGCGTGCGCGAAAGAGGGATATTCACTCGCTCTCACCTACCGCTCGCAGGATGTGGCTGCGGAAGAGACTGCGGCAGCATGCAACGCCGCCGGAGCAGATACTGTCCTGCTCAAATTCGATATCAGTGACCGCGCGGCATGCGAAGCAGAGCTCGCCGCCGACATGGAGAAAAACGGCACCTACTGGGGCGTCGTGTGCAATGCCGGCATCGCGAAAGACAACGCGTTTCCCGCATTGTCCGGAGAAGACTGGGACAGCGTAATCCATACCAATCTGGATGGCTTCTACAACGTGCTCCAGCCCTGCATCATGCCCATGGTACGGGCCCGCTCGGGCGGACGCATCGTAACCCTCGCGTCGGTCTCCGGCATCATCGGTAACCGGGGGCAGGTAAACTACTCGGCCGCGAAAGCCGGCATCATCGGCGCGACCAAAGCGCTCGCCGTGGAACTCGGAAAACGAAAAATTACCGTAAACTGTGTCGCGCCCGGTATCATCGAAACCGACATGATTAAGGAAGCCCCGCTCGACATGATCCTTCCGCAAATTCCGCTCGGCCGGGCCGGAACAAGCGAAGAAGTTGCCGCGCTGGTTGCCTTCCTTTTGTCAGACAACGCCGCGTATATTACCCGGCAGGTTATTTCCATCAACGGAGGATTGGCATGAAAAAAAGAGTTGTCGTTACCGGGGGATCGTTCATTACCCCCATCGGAAATACCTGGGAAGCCGTGGAAGCGCGGCTCCGTGCCCGCAAGAACGGTGTTGTCTACATGACCGAATGGGAAAAGTACGCAAAGATGAACACCAAACTCGGCGCCCCTGCGGTGTTTGAAAACCCGGGATTCAACCGGAAACAGATGCGCGGCATGGGCCGGGTGGCCCTGCTTGCCTGCGCCACCGTGGAAGAAGCACTGGTTCTCGCCGGCCTCAAGGACTCTCCCGAACTCGGCAACGGCCGCGCCGGTGTCGCATGGGGTTCCTCAACCGGCAACGTGGATGCCCTGCTCGACTTTTATTCCATGCTCACCGACAACACCGTCTCCGGAATTACGGCGACAACCTATATACGCTCAATGCCCCAGACCTGCGCGGTCAACATTGGTGTACTGTACGGCCTCACCGGCCGGCTCATCACCACCAATACCGCCTGCACCTCGGGAAGCGTTTCCATAGGGTATGCCTTCGAGGCAATACAGAACGGCCTTCAAGACATCATGCTTGCCGGCGGTTCAGAAGAACTCAACCCCACGGAAGCCGCGGTATTTGATACCCTCTACGCAACAAGCGTCAAGAATGATACGCCGAACCTGACTCCGGCACCCTACGACAAGGACCGGGACGGTCTGGTTATCGGAGAAGGCTCCGGTGCTCTGGTACTCGAAGAATACGAACACGCAAAAAACCGCAACGCACCCATATTTGCCGAACTGGTCGGTTTCGGAACCAACACCGACGGCTCGCACATAACCCAGCCGAACCAGGCCACCATGA
>CAZGQQ010000144.1:0-2276 GCA_964527175.1 uncultured Treponema sp. | reverse complement strand
ACGACGTTTCAATGACAATCATCTGCGATGACCGTGGAGATCCGAAGAAAGCAGTTGCTCTTGCGCGCGATCTTTCCGACCGGAAGGCGAGTGAGGAAATTGTGCGGAATATGGCTTTCTATGACCGGTTGACCGGACTGGCCAACCGCCGGTTACTGGAGGACCGGCTCGGTCAGCTTCTGCGTCTTGCGATGCGTGATGGAACCCGGTTCGCCGTCCTCTTTGTCGATCTTGACCGTTTCAAGCCGGTGAATGACACCTACGGCCACGATGCGGGAGACTGGCTTCTCCGGCAGGTCGCGGACCGGATGCGATCCTGCGTTCGCGGTACGGATACGGTGGCCCGAACCGGCGGCGATGAATTCGTGGTAATGATTCCGGAGATACGATCGCCTGAAGAAGCTGCGGCGGTTGGGGAAAAAATCCGCGCATCCCTGGAAGAGACGTACCCGTTCAACGAAAGCATCAGGTTCGAAATTTCGGCAAGTATCGGTGTTGTGCTCTACCCGGAGCAGGGCAAGGATGCACGTAGCCTCCTCCTGATGAGCGACTCCGCGATGTACCAGGCAAAAAAAGAGGGAAGGAACCGTGTTGTGGTGTACTCTGCCGAAACCGGCGATACCCCCGATGCGCAGATCCTGTCTGTAACCGTGCACTGGCAGGAACGTTATTGTTCAGGGCAGCCGGATATCGACCGTGATCACCGGGAACTGTTCCAGCTGGCCAACGGGCTTCCCGCTCTCATTGCGAAGCGAAACCGCGAGGGGCAATCATTCGGGAATGTATTGACCACGCTCCGGGATCACGTGGAAAAGCACTTCCATGATGAAGAGAAGATTCTCCGGGAACATGGCTACAAGGACGCGCAGCTTCATGCAATACTCCACCGTGAACTCCTGCGTACATTTGATGATCTGGCAACACGACTCGATGAAGGAACCGCTTCCCTCGAAGAACTGGTTGAATACATCACCAGAACCGTTATAGAAGAACATCTGCTCATGGAAGACCGTAAGTTCTACTACTTGTTCGCTCCTTCCGCAACCGTTACTGCGGAACAAGACTGAGGCAGCGGGTAGCTCGCGGTGGATGGTTTCAGGACAGTACAATAATATTCAACAGCGGCATTGAGATCCTGCTCCGCAGGGAGGGTTATGTTGACTGTGTACATTATTGCGGCAGCGTTTTTCTCAATTCGGTTAAGTACTCCTTCGCAGGTCGTACCGTTCCCTCTGACGCTGACCGGAGTCCTTCAGCCAGTAATGAATACAACTCCATTTTACCGGTTAACGTTTCATACGTTTCAATACTCATCACCGCAAGATCACCCTGCCCATTTTTGGTTATGAAAACCGGTTCGGGGTATTTGTGACAAAACTCCGAGATTTCATTGTACGAATTACGTAAATCCGCGCTTGGTCTGATCGTTGGCATGCCGTCCTCCATATATCATTATTATATACATATAACGATATATTGACAACAAACCCGATCCGTCCGCAGCTATCGTCCGCATTGACGGATTTCCGGGGAGGCTTCATACTTGGGGTACAAATGTACATGAATACCCCCTCATAACGGAGAACCCCTATGCGCCGCACAATCTGTTGTTCCCTGCTTTTTTTCCTGTCCCTGATTCTTGCCCCGCTTGCTGCGGATGATGTGAGCAGCCCCTGGTCCGCCGCGGACATTCCAAACCCGACGGAGGCCGGTACCGGCTATGTTACCTCGATCGGCGGGTATCTCACCGACGGGGAAACCGCGGCCATCAACGATATCGTTCTGAACATTGAACGGGATACTTCCGTAGAGATCGCCGTGGTCATTGTCCCCTCCCTTGCGGAGGATATTTTTACCGAAGCCCAGGCGCTCTTTGACCGCTGGGGAATAGGCAAGGCCGGGATTGACAACGGCCTCTTGATACTCGCAGCCATTGAGGACCGGAATATCCGGACACATACCGGATACGGCATGGAAGGTCTCTTTACCGATGCCGGCATCTCGGTGCTCCAGGAATCAATCATAGTCCCAGCGTTCCGGGAAGGCCGCTACGGGGAAGGGCTTATCGCCTATGTAACGGAGATAGACCGCATTATTCGCGATCCCGCAGCGGCTGCCGAACTCCGGGCGCAAGGAATGCATTCGGAACAGCGGCGGACACTGAGCGAACGTTTTTCGAATTTTGGGGAGAACGCGGTGCCCTTCTTCATGTTCGGTGGAACGGGCTTTTTCATTCTCATCGGCGCGGTCCTCTTCTTCGTGAGTGAAAAACGGGC
>CAZGQQ010000143.1:0-2340 GCA_964527175.1 uncultured Treponema sp. | reverse complement strand
CCCGGTTGCGCTCTTCGAGCTGTTTCTCTGCCGAAGTAACACGATCAATCAGGATGGCTCCCTCGAGCGCACTGCTTACTTCGGCGGCAAGGGATTCGTAGAGTACGGCAGAAGGAACAGTCTGTTCAAAAACCAGATACCCTATCTGGTCTTCACGATAGTAGACCGGTTCAATGAGTATTGAGGATTCGGGATTACCGAGATAGTCAACACCGGCCGGCACCAGTTCCGTCGGTGAAAATGACTGCTCCGGGTACGGAATGATCTTGCCGTTTTTGAACGCTGTGGCAACATGTGCGCTCTGCAGGGGATTGTCCGGGTTGTCATATATGCATAACACAACACCGTTCATTCCCAGACGGGTAAAACTGTTCCGCATCACTTCAACAAGATTTTCCATCTTGAAACTGGTTATCAGCTCCCGCTCGGCACTCATGAGAAGATCAAGTTGTTGCCGCTTGGCATTCATTTTCATGAATATCTGTTGCTGTTCAGCGTCCGAGATCATCGCCTGACACCGGTGGAGCAGATTCGCCCTGCCTGTTATGGCAAACCGGAACCGATTGATCGCATAATACCAGCGACCAATCCGGGCACCCGATACAATATCACGACGCAGAAGCTCACTCAGAAGTTTGAGGAAATCCTGCTCATTGCAGAATTCGTCGGAAATTTGGGCCATGAGGTCAATAAGTATCCCGGCAGACGGATCATCCCTGTCCATTCCGACCAGAGTGAACACATCGCGCTCAACAGAATCGCTGGCTCCGGAAAGGCTTTCCGTAAACGAGTTCACATTATCCGAATAGCATCCGCAGGATTGCCGTAATACCTGAACAGCCGGTTCCAGCGTTTCAAACGGAAGCGGTTCGCCCTTGATTGCATCAACCAGCATGAAAAGTGCCCGCTTTGCTTCCTGATAAATTGGCTGGCTCACGGTAGTCAACGGTGGCAGTGTCATGGCTGCGGATTCAACATCATCAAACCCGGTCACCGCTACGGCGTAGGGAACTGAAATGCCCCGCTCCTGCAGGGCAGAAAGAACGCCAAACGCCATGTTGTCGTTGGACGCAACTATGGCACGGGGCGCAAGACCAAGCGTGTCAAACCAGTACTCAACCGCGTCAATTCCCGATTGACTGTTAAAATCGCCTTCGTACAGCAGTTTGGCGTCAACATTTTGTCCGTGCTCGCGCATGGTCTCCACAAACATCTTTTTCCGCCGGTCGGCATCGGCATTCCCGGCAGGACCACTGATAAACGCGATCGGGGCATACCCGTGATCTTCAATCAGGTGAACAACCATATCCTTCATGCCGGTATCATTGTCAACGAGTATCCGGGGAGTTGTCGTCCCGGCAGGACCAACGCTAATTGAAGGTATTGCTGAATATTGCTTGCAGAAAGAATCAAATTTTTCCTTTGCCACCCCGTTTCCCAATGTTCCGCCGCAATACACGATACCGTCCAGAAGTTGGGGGTCCAGAAACTCGTACGCGATGTTTTTCGTTTTTTCAAACGGATTGAGCGGTGAATACTCAAGTGCTCCGCCAACATAGGTGCGAATTTGAATACCAAGCTCATGGGCAGCATCACTCACGCCCCTCCAGACAGCTTCCTGGTACACACTGATTTCATTAAACGAATCGGCAACGAGCCCAATAGTCATACAATACCCTTCCTCTCTCTCATCATCGGCACGAAAAATGGTGTTCCGTAGCCCCTTGTTTGTACACTGTTACTACATACTACTATAAAAAGAGGACGGAAATACAGAGCTCTGTACTCCCGTCCGTCCTTTTTGTAATGCACACGTTTTTTAACGTTCTCGTGTATTCAGCTTCCGGTATCAGTCTTCTTTTTCAACGTCGATGGTCTTGGGAAGAACCAGATTGAGAATGATGCCGACAACGGTGGCAAGGGCCACACCGGCAAGCTGGAACTTGAGGTTCTCTCCGATATTGAAGGAGAGCAGTCCCCCGCCAATACCGATAACCATGATAACCGAGCTGACGGTCAAATTACGTTTACACTTAAAATCGACACCGCTCTCCACGATGGTCCGCAGTCCGCTTGACGCGATGATTCCAAACAGGAGCATGGAAATACCACCCATGACCGCGGTCGGAATGGTCTGGATGATGGCGCCGACTTTGGAAATCAGGGAAAGAATCACCGCGATAACCGCCGCTCCGCCGATAACCCATACGGAAAAGACACGGGTAATGGCCATAACGCCGATATTCTCACCGTACGTGGTATTGGGCGGTCCGCCCCAGAAGGCTGCCCAGGCAGTCGCGATTCCGTCTCCGGCGAGCGTCCGGTGAAGTCCGGGATCCT
>CAZGQQ010000142.1:0-2353 GCA_964527175.1 uncultured Treponema sp. | reverse complement strand
ATCTCATACACAGCCTTACGCATGCACACTACGACATGGCTGAAAAGTTCGGATGCTTCTCCTTCCTGCAGGAGATGAAGAAGGAGGGAAAGATCCGTCAGCTGGGATTCTCGTATCATGACGATGCGGAACTGCTTGACCGTATTTTGACCGAACATCCCGAAACGGATTTTGTTCAACTCCAAATCAATTATATCGATTGGGAGAGTGAGGGAATACAGTCACGAAAGTGTCTGGAAGTTGCCAACAAGCATGATAAGCCGGTTGTGGTCATGGAGCCGATCAAAGGCGGTACCATCGCGACCGTACCGGACAAGGCCGACGCAATGTTCCGCGAATTGCAGCCGGATATGTCTGCCGCGTCCTGGGCTGTACGTTTTGCGGCAAGCCAGCCTGGCGTATTCATGGTGTTGAGCGGCATGTCCAGCCTGGAACAGCTTCGGGACAATATGTCGTATATGACCGATTTTGTACCGCTCAGTGACGCCGAGCTTTCGGTCGTTCATAATGCAGCCGGAATTATTCATAATGCGGTTGAAATTCAATGTACGGCCTGCCGGTACTGTGTGGAAGGCTGTCCGAAAAATATCGCGATACCGGAATATTTTGCGTTGTACAATGAAGAGAAACGTTCGAACCCGGGCGGCGGTTTCTCGGTTCAGCAAACGTATTTCGCAAATTACGCAATGCTCAGGGGAAAGCCGTCTGATTGTATTGCATGCGGTGCGTGCGAGGAATCCTGTCCGCAGAAACTGCCAATTATTGAATTACTGAAAAGAGTCTCAGGGGTATTCGAGAAATAAAAAAAAACGGCCGACACTCTTACTGTCGGCCGGTTCTGCTTACCTAATCGCCTATATCGATCACCGGGCAATCGCTTCAGGTTCTTCCTCGCTTACAATCCGTTCCTGGTCAATCATTATCTGATCGTACCAGTGAATCTTGTAGTCAAGCCGTGCAAGGCTTTTTTCAAGAGCCTTGATTTTTGCTTCGAGAATTGTACGCTGGGTTGCAAGTATATTTTTGCGCGTTTCTATTGTTCCATCACCCTGCTTGCAGAGCTCAACGTAGTGTTGCAATACCTCTACGGGAAGTCCCGCGCTTCTCATCAGGGTAATGAACTCAATCCAGTTCTGGTCGTCTTCGGTGTAGTCACGTACACCGCTTTTATTGCGGTGTACATAGGGAATGAGTCCGACACGCTCGTAGTATCTGAGTGTGTCCGGGGTAATATGGTATTTTTCGCTTACTTCTGAAATCTTCATGGGGCATCTCCCTCAATGGTGATGGAATGACCAAGCGGTGCAACCCGGATTTCGAAAAGGCAACACTCGTCACCCCTGATCCGGGTTTTTTTTGTGACAACGGATACAGATCCCGGCCCATATAGTTCCTGCCAGATGTAGCGAAGACTTGCTTCCGAGCATTCGCATAATCGTGGAGAAGAAATCAGTCCTTCTTTGAAGAGGTCGCAGCCGCATTCGGGATACTCAATATTGATTCTGTCGGGAAAAACAGTATATGCGAATCCGGGGAATGAATCCTTTAGGTATTCGAGTGCTTCAGAAACATTCCTGCCTTCTGAAAAGGCCGTCCGGTACAAGGCAAGAGGATATGAGTCGGAACAGGCTTTTGCGCAATGACCCAAAAAAGACAAGCGTTCCGGTTCTGATGCGGTATCGAGAAAAGCCTGTACTCCTCCGAACCACTGTTTGAAAAAGGGGTCGTTTGTATTCATGGATACCGGTACTTTTTGGAAATCTTCATGCGCTTCTAGTTCCAGGTATGCATTTTAAATAGAGAAGTGCCTGCCAGGATAGAGAAAAAACTGCGGAAATCCTTTTTTATCAGGCTCCATACCGTGTCGGTTTTATCGCTTTTTATCTTCATGTTAAGACTCCTTACTGACAGTATACCTCTATTTACCAGGAAATCAATATTTGAAAATCAAATGGGTGTTTGAAAGACGCTGGTATATTTTCCTGAGATGACGGAATTTTCTGTTTTTGAATGCCAACACCGCTATTGCTTCCCAGAGAAAGACCCATGAACCGATGGACAGTCCTTCAAGGATGGTTCTGAAAAATACGCGATTTATGGGGTATTGAATGGTTTCCATTGTAAAGGTGACAGCAATCAGTATGAAAAAGATTATCAGGTACACCAGAGATTTGAAAACATTTGCATTGCTGTTCTTGCGTATAAGTTCCCGCTGGTACAGAAAGTAATTACGTATTCCTTTTCGGGTCCGCTCTTCAAGATCCGCATTTCTCAATTCATCCCTGATACGAAATTCGATTTTTATATTCCGTGAAAGGGGTATGTCGAATGAGCAGTCTTCCAGATAATTGGT
>CAZGQQ010000141.1:0-2527 GCA_964527175.1 uncultured Treponema sp. | reverse complement strand
ACGGTTCGGCAGGTTGCTATTTCTTTTTCTTTTTCCCGGCAACCTGTGTATCCCGCGCTTTCTGACGAAAGGTAGCGGCCATTTCTGGAACGCCCTGCAGATCATAGACATGCGCAACTTCTTCCCACCCGCGGGTATCTCTGGGGAAACTGTCCACAACTTTTCTGAAGATCACGAGAGCGGCTTGATAGTCCTTTGACCGGACACAGAGACGTCCTTCAATCAACAGCGAGTCGGCGGTCGGCTTGAAGGCTTTATTGGCGCTTTGCATGAGTTTCCGGGCGGATTCGGTTTCTCCCATACGGTCCAGACAGTACACAAGACTGGAAAGAAGACTCCGGTCATCGGGTGTTTCACGCAAGAGGCTCCGGTACAAAATGGCGGCTTTCCGGTATTGTCCGGCTTTCCGGCGATACAGGGCAAGCTGACGTTCAATACCGGATGAGGGAAACTGTCCGAGCAGTATTTCAAGCTGATCCGCGGCGTCTTCCCATTGTTCATTCTCTTCCAGAAAATTGACCAGATCCCGCCTGATACCGGAATTGTCACCCCACAGCGCAAGATACCCCCGGTAGGCTTCAAGACGCCGTGCGGCATCGTCGAGCTGTTCGAGACTTGCGATGTACCCGAGCCATGCGTCTTCATTATCATCATCACACTGAAGTACCTTGTCGTACCAGCCGACAGAAAGATCATATAAACCAACGCGGAAGTAGGTTCGTGCCAGCGCTTCCATGAGTTCCGGATCTGCACCAATCTGCAGCACGGCCTGCTGTAATTCCGGCAGGAGTGCGTCAGGATCGCTGTCGGTATTTGCCCGGCAAAGAGTCCGGTAATAATTGACAAGAGCGGGATCACATCCGGCGCGTTCAGCCCGGTTTGCCACGCCGCACAGACCTTCCCAGTCACGTTCGCTCTTGAATACCATGAGAATGCCGTAATAGGGCTCGGGGTGTTCCCGGTCCAGTTCGAGCGCACGGTTGAAATGATTCACGGCTGCCTGTATGTTTCCGAGATTCCGCTGAGCTTCGCCCATGAGCGCGTGAACCTGAGCGGACGATCCAAAATTCCGTATATGTACCCGGGCAGCCTGTGCAGCCTTTGCCCATTGTCCGTTTTCAAGATGGGTCCTGATGATCGTGGTATTCACAACCTCGGGAGATGCCGAAGAAGTGCCTTCAACAGCCGCACCAAGTGCCGCCATGAGCTCATGTGCTTCCCGGGTCATGCCCATTTCCAGAAGAACAGCGACACGGTACCAGGGGAGAACTTCATCATCTGGTGAAAAAGCAGCGGCATTTTCATATTCCCCGAGTGCTTCGGGAAGATACCCCAAGTCACGCAGGGTGTGGGCAAGATAGAGGCGCGGTACTACACCGTCAATATCATTATTGATCAGAAAGGTAAGCATTTGCCGGGCTTGTTCAGCGTCTCCCCGCTTGTATGTCCGGACGGCTTCTATAAACAGTGCATTCCGGTACCCTTCATTAAGCCGGGGATTATCAGGGTCGCGTTCAAGTGCTTCCTCGAAAACCATCCTGGCGACAACCGGTTTCTTTGCCTTCAGGTACGCCATACCCAGCAAGGTACGGGCATCGACCGAGTCGGGATTTTTCTCCAGACTGATGCGTAATGCATACACCGCCCGATGTACATTGTCTGCAGAAAGATAGGTCCGCCCGAGAAAAAACCAGCCGGATCCGTCTTCGGGACATCGATCCAGATACAGTCGCGAATAGCTGACTGAACGGGAAAACTGTCCAAGAGCATGATAGGATCGTGCCAGATAGAGATAAATCTCCGGGTGTCCTGCTGAAGCTCTGTCCCCCGAGTCTCCCGAGTCGGCAAAACCTCGTGCGGCCAGGGTCTCAAGAATTGTGACCGCGTTGCGATAATCCCGCTTGCGTCCGGCGGCGAGAGCTTGTGAAAATTGTGTGTCGAACCATGTTTTAGCCATTATATACTGTACACCAGTATAGACCATTACCCGTTACATGAACACCGCATTATTCTTGCGGGTTTCTTTTTTCGACGGTATCATGATTCCGGGGGAAAAGAATGTTTTCAAAAAGAACGATCCTGATTGCCGCTGGTGTTTTGATCATGCTGATTGCGGCTGCAACTTTTCTGACGATTCCGCCGGACAGTTATACCCGATATATGGTGTATATTCCCGGAACCAGGGTCTCCATTGGCGACGATAGTGATTCTTCACGGTATAGTGCGATTCTGGATAACTATCTTGTTGCTCCCTGTGAAGTTACAAACCGCGAAATTGTTACAGTATATAATCAGGCACTTGCCTGGAATCTCGCGGAAATTCGGAACAAGTCGGTGTGGGTACACCCTGAAACCGGCATTACCCTGCAATTTCCCCTCATTGATACCGGAATACCCGGATCCGGCATCAACATACAGGACGGCAAGCTGACGGTTATCGCGGGGACAGAGCTTCTACCGGCATGCGGTATAAGCTGGTACGGAGCCGCCCTGTACTGCAATTACCTCGGCAGTATCGAGGGGTTCG
>CAZGQQ010000140.1:0-2651 GCA_964527175.1 uncultured Treponema sp. | reverse complement strand
CTTGCCGTGAGTGCCTTCTCAAAACGGTTCATGCTTTCCCGTACAATTTCGGACAGCAGCTGTTCCCGGGTTGCGAAATGACGATAGGGCGCGGTGTGGCTCACCCCCAGATCCTTTGCCAGGGCACGGAGTGAAAAGGCCGCGAGCCCGTCGCGGGCAAGAAGGGCAAGCCCCCGGTCCAGGAGTTCCTGCCGGAGGTTATCCCGGTGGTAGCTGTTCCGCTTCCCGGACGTGTTCCGGATTGCTTCATTCTTCATGCAATAAGTATACCCGTTAATGTTGACAGTGCCAACACTCCGTGCTATTGTTGGTGTATTGATGTTGACAGTGTCAACATGGAGGTACTGATGAAGATGCTATATATCTTTGACAGCGATGAAGCCGACCGCCGCGAGGCGGGACTGGCGATTGCGGATTGGGCAAAACAAAACAGTCATGAACTCGTGATGCGGCGGGCGGCCGAACTCAAACCGTGTCTCGGTTGTTTCGGTTGCTGGATTACAACGCCCGGGAAATGCGTCATACCCGGAGACGAGGGCATGTCCTTTATCGAAGCGATGTACCGGGCGGACCTTGTGGTGCTGGCCGGAGAGACCCCCTACGGTTCTTTCAGTGTGCCGATAAAGACCATCCTCGACCGCGCGATTCCCCTGCTTCTGCCGTTTTTCCGGAAGTTTCGGGGTGAGATGCATCATGTGCCCCGGTACACCCGACTGCCGCGCATGCTCTCTCTGTCTTTCGGTGATGCAAGCGACCGTGAAGATACGACCCACATGGAGGTGATGCGCTCGTTCTGCGACAACATTTCCTGTGCCCGCCAGAAGCGGGTATGCCGGTATGAAGGAAATTCTGCCGCGCTTGTTTCCTGGCTCGGGGAGGAGCTTGACGCATGAACATACTTTTAGTAAACGGAAGTCCCCGGAGGGGAAAAGCAAACTCGCGCATCATTCTCGACGAAATGCGCAAACGGCTCGGTGAGGGTCATGGGTACCGAATGGTCGAACCCATGGTAACGGCGACGGCAAGCGAAGCTGATCTTGACGTTGATCTCATCATCATCGCGTTTCCCCTGTACATTGACTGTCTCCATTCACAACTGCTCCGTTGGCTTATTTCAGCGGAACAACTGCTTGCGGGTAACCAAGGGCCAACGGCAACCCGGAGACCGGCCATGATCGCCATTGCCAATAACGGATTTTACGAAGGCGTTCAGAACAGGGGCGCGCTCGACATCCTGGTCAACTTTTGTGTACGAACGGGAATTGAGTGGCGGGGCGGAGCCGGTATCGGCTCGGGAGAAATGATGACGCACCTGCGGGACGCACCGGACGCCATGTTCATCAAGCGCCCGGTGAGCCACCTGCTCGACGACATGGCCTCACACGCCGCCGCCGTTGAAACCGGTGCTCCCGCCGGAAACGTGCCCCCGCACCGGTTCGCCACGCATAACTTCCCCTGGATAGTCTATAAGCTCGCGGGCCACTCCGGCTGGAAAAAGCAGGCACGGGAAAACGGCCTCAAACCTCGGGCATTGTTTGCGCGGCCGCTTGAAAGGGGATGAGTCGATCCCTGCAGGAATGGTGACTTTATCACGGCAGGTTCACTCCTTCCGGCGTATACTTGGTACAGAAAACATTTCGCCGGCACGGCGGGAGTAACCGTCGCTGCAAAGGAGAGACAGATGAAAAAGTTGACTGTTGTATTTTTGGCCCTTTTTTTCCTGGTTCCCGTACCCGCAGTTTTCGCGCAGTTCTTTGCCGACATTGAAGCCGGCGCTGCCGTGACCGGGTATAATGATGTACAGATTCCTTCGGACACCGGAACGGAGTTTTCCCTGGCTGATGAAACTCCTGCCGGTGTGGTGCCGGTAATCCGCATTCGTGCGGGATATACCGTGGCCGAAAAGCACCGGGTATGGCTCCTCGCCGCTCCCCTGCGGTTCCGCGGAGCGGGAAGGCTTTCAAAGCCGGTTACCTTCGACGGAGTCTCGTTCGCAGACAATGAAAAAGTTGAATCGATCTATCGCTTTGATTCCTATCGCGTGAGTTACCAGTGGGAGTTTTTCCGGAATGACGACCTTGCCCTCGGTGCCGGACTCACCGCCAAGGTGCGCAGCGCGGACATAACCCTGATGGGAGATAGCGGCTTTGCCCGAAGCAGCGACCTTGGTGTGGTACCCCTCATAAATTTTAGGGTACAGTGGACCTTTGCGGACGACCTGAGTCTGCTCTTTGAAGGCGACGCTCTGTGGAGTCCGTACGGCCGCGCGGAAGATGTTCTTCTGGCGCTGCAATGGCACCCGTCAGACAAGGCGGCATTCCGGGTCGGCTACCGCATTCTTGAAGGCGGCTCGGATGGCGGCGGCGATGTTTACACCTTCGCGCTCATCCATTATGCTACTGCAGGATTTTCATACAGCTTGTAACAGAAGGAGCCTCATATGTACACAGCAACCATGCGCTATCAGCCCAAACCGGAGAACTTCGAAGCGGCCCTGGCCGCCTGGAAACGCCTCGTTCTTGAAGAGGCGAAGAAAGCCGAAGGACTCGTCCGAATGCAGCTGCTGCGGGGCGACGACAGCTTTCTCGCCATCGGAACCTGGAAGGAAAAATCCTATGCGGAGGCCTTCATGCGGACCGGTGTGTTCAAAA
>CAZGQQ010000139.1:0-2674 GCA_964527175.1 uncultured Treponema sp. | reverse complement strand
AGTGTGAAAAGGCTTTGTTACGTGTAATCATAGATATGTTTCCTTCTGGAAACATAGTAGCAGTTATTGGGGGAGCTGTGCAACAGGAAGCTCGGAAAAGGGAAAATCCCGGACGAGACGATCAAACAGAGCGGCCATGACAACCTGACCGCCTTCAACGGTATAATGGGATCCGTCATCGGTCATGACCTGAATCACCTTGCCGGGAGAGAGTTCAACCGATTCGGCATACGCATTATCATCTCCGGGAAAGATATCCTTGAGGGAAATGCGGGTAAGCACATCCGGGCTGTATTCTTCGGCAACAGTATCATGTATGTGCTCAATGTATGTCAGATTATCATTATATGTTGCGTTTTTTACGAGCGGCATACCAACCCAGTATACGCGCATCGCCCGGGAAAGTGCACAGTCAATAATGGCTCGGCATTTTTCGCGGTACACTGTTTCCCAGGCTTCCGTTCGCTTCTTCAGGGCACGGCGGTTATCTGCCCAGAAATTCTGGTAGTCATTCATGCCGAGCATGACTACCACTGCAGGGTAGTCTTTTCCCCCAAGGGTGTCCTCAAGCTTTTTGGGCCAGTCATAAAAATCATCACGGATAAAACCGGAGGAATGTATGGCAAGAAACTCGATATCGATAGCGGAGTTTTTCCCGGCAAGACGGGAAAGCCCGGAAGCCAGACTGAACACTTGCGAGTCGCCGAAAAAATAGACCGGAAGCGGATTGTCCCGGGAGTACACGGTGCTGGACGGGATACGCCCGGTATCGGAACCGGAAACCGCTTTACCTGATACGGCAGCTGTTGCAGTAACGGTGGCCCGCTCATCAGGCGGTACACGATCTGCGGGAAGGGTTGTTTCCGTGGAGGAAGAGACGGAATCCTGCCGCGCTGGTTCGTCAGATGCAGTACGGCGCACTGGTTCTCTCCGGTTAAAATACCGTGAATCCCATGAACTGTGCCGTGAAAGACCGCTTGATTCGAGAAATTCGCTTCGGGCACGGGGGACCAGGGTATCCAGACCGGTCTCCGCCGCATAGGCAGAAATGGCGTCGGTGACTGAAAGGACCACCGCACGCACATGCAGATTGCCTATCCGTGAAGCGGGAATCCACAGTGAGTGGGCACACAGTACGGCAGCACAGACAAGTGTTATTGCCGTAATCAGGAGGACATGATTCGGGCTGTAGTGGTCATCGCGCCGAAAAAACATACGCTGTACGCCCTCCTCCTAAAACTGGAAATAAATGAATGGTGCAATGCCGGACATACCGATCACCGTCAGCAAAGCAAAAAAAGCGCCCAGCAGAACACCCTTTAGCGGAATTGGAACTGCAGTCCAGCACCGCATGCTTCTTTTTCGGTATGTCCGGGGAAAAAACTGAACTGCAATAACAACAATGATCAGAAACAGGGGAACCGGAAGCGAAAGAGAGCGGGGAACAGACCAGTTTCCCAGAGCCATACCCAGCTCATGCAGAAAACGTACACTGGGCGAGCGGAACACGGCCCAGCTTGCCGTTACAAAGAAAAAAGTACCCATGATCTGCAGGGCAGCCTTCCAGGGCGTGCGGCTCCGTTTTTTTCCGTAATTGAAAAGACGCTCAACGGCAAGGCCGATTCCCTGCATCAGGCCCCATATCACAAAGGTCAGGGACGCCCCGTGCCAGAGCCCGCCGAGCGCCATGGTGGCGATGAGGGCGAAGAGGGTCCGTTTCTTTCCGAACCGTGATCCGCCAAAGGCAAAATAGAGATAATCCCTGAGCCAGGACGAAAATGTAATATGCCACCGTCGCCAGAAATCCGTAACGGAAAACGAAATGTACGGACGGTTAAAGTTATCCGGTGTTGAGAATCCCAGCAGAAGCGCGATGCCGATTGCCATGTCGCTGTACCCGGAAAAATCCGCATAGATAACGGCAGAATACCCCACGGTTGCGAGAAAAACTTCGAGCGTGTTGAAGAGGGCCGGATCGGCAAGAACCGGATCAACAAGCAGGGTCGAAATGAAATTCGCCGCGACCATCTTCTTGAAAAGTCCGGACACAATGAGTACCGAGGCCCGGTCAAACCGTATGGGCCGTGAACCGGGTTCTATTCCCGCGGTAACCGCCGGTTCGATCTGGGGCAGAAACTCGTTCGCATGAACGATGGGTCCCGAGGCAAGCTGGGGGAAAAAAGAAATATAGAGCATGATATCAGCGAAGCTTTTCACCGGCGGCATCTTGCACAGATACACATCAAACACATAACTCATACCCTTGAAGGTATAGAATGATATGCCCACCGGAAGGAGCACCGAAATGACCGGGAGCGCAAAGGGAGCAGAACTCGCCTGCGCAGACGAGGAAAAATAACTTACCAGGGCATTCAGGTGTGTCGCGAACGTTGTGTAGTATTTAAAGAAACCGAGAAGCAGAATATTCGCGATGACGGAAAGCACCATGAAGAGTTTCCGCCACAGATAATCCTTCCGGGTACCGACGAGATAGCCAAAGGCGAAGTTTATGCTGGTGGACAACAACAGCAAAAAACAAAACCGCCAGTCCCATGCTGCGTAAAACAGGTAACTGGCGGCTATAAGAAATACTTTACGATCGGTCTTTCGCCGGAAGATATACCAGAATCCGGCGAAAACCGCGAGAAAAAAACACGCAAAGGTAAAGGTGGGA
>CAZGQQ010000138.1:0-2711 GCA_964527175.1 uncultured Treponema sp. | reverse complement strand
GTTCGTCCTTGATGCGCTCGAAAATAACAACGTTCGCGTCAACCGCCATACCGATGGTAAGAATCATACCGGCGATACTCGGAAGGGTAAGTGTCAGATTGAGTGCCGAAAGAACACTGAACAGAATGTAAAGATTGAGCACCTGGGCCACCAGCGCATTGATTCCCGCTCCCTGATAGTACAGGAGCATGAACAGGAGGACAGCGGCGAGACCGAATACAAGCGCCCAAATACCCTGATTGATCGCTTCTTCACCCATGCTTGCACCAATAATCTGCTGGTTCTCCAGTTCAAGAGGTACATTGAGCCAGGCAGTACGGAGAACCGCACGGAGGTTTTCTGCCTCTTCGGCGGAGAAACCGGAGATCTGAACTGATCCGCCGGGGATTGGTTCATTGATTACCGCGTTGGACCGAATCTTGTCATCGCTTACAATGGCAAGACGCTTGTTCACGTTGTTGGTGGTAAGATCGGCAAAAATTCTGGTTCCTTCACCGTCAAGAATGAAGTTGACCACCGGGCGACCCATTTCATCGCGCCGGCTTTCCGCACTTTGAATATGGCGGCCTTCAAGGGCAACTTCTTTTTTGATAACCAGGAATCCCGCACGTTCATCAAGACCGTAGGAATCCTTGCGGTACAAACCGAGCAGGCGTGTATCCTGAGGAATGATGGACGAATCGAGAAGATTGTATTCCGCGTCGAAGGTGGAAGCGGGATTGCGGTTATAGTAATCAATAAAGGCCTGGGTTGCTTCATCGTCGACCATATGGAAGGCAAGCATGCCCCGCCCCATGATGATTGAATTGATACGGTCAGAATCTGCAGTGCCGGGAATTTCGATATAAATCCGGTCTTCACCCTGCTGCCGGATTACTGGTTCAGAAAGGCCGAACCGGTCAATGCGGCTGTTGATTATCTCCAGTGCCTGAGACATGGCTTCGGCACGGAACGCACCCATGTCTTCTATGGAATCTTTCTGGTTTTCCGCAGCACGATCAAGATCCGCCTTGATGATGATGCTCATACCACCGGAAAGATCAAGACCAAGTTTGACCGCACTTGCCTGTGTCCGCTTGATTTTGAGAATACGATCGCGGTACCCGTTTTCGATGAAAGACAACACTTCCATTTCAGAGGAAAACGCCGTAAGCAAAGGACGTGCAGTCCAGACTTCGGGAACTGCTTTATCCTGAAGGCGGTAAATCGTTTTGGCCTCTGCAATGAGTTCATCATACTTTACGGGAAGCAGCGCAGAAGAATCTTCCCGGGCCGACTCCTTGAGTTCACGCAAATCGGCCACGGCCATATTCCGTGCATAATCCTTGATTCGTTCGCGGGATCCGAGCGCAAGCGCCTGGTCTTCCGGCGGGGTAAGGTAATACCATTTAACGGTGGGCCACAGGAACGCAAAGCACACTGCGAGGACCACCAGAATGAGTATCAACCGGCTTCGTTTGCTCATAGTTCTACTCCAGATGTGTCACGGAAAAACGCCCTCCGGAAGGAGTGGCGTTTTTTCTCGTGTAGACGCTTTTATTTATTTGGTTTCGGTTTCGTCTGATTCGGCTTTCTTGCCCTTTCGGGAAAAGCGGTCTTCTTTGTCATCCTTGATGACACTCGCAATACCGGTCCGGCTGAATTCGATCTTGCAGGATTCATCAACCTTGACTATGACCGATTGCTCCTTCGTAGAGGTTACTTCTCCATGAATGCCGCCGATTGTAATAATCTTGTCGCCCTTCTTTACCGCGGAAATCATCCGTTCGGTTTCCTTCTGTTTCCTGTTCTGGGGACGGATAATGAAAAGGTAAAAAATTACAAAGACAAGACCGAATGTGAGAATCGGCATGAAGACGTTGCCCTGGGCACCCGCCTGTAAAAACAACAGATTGTTCATATACATACTTCCTTGGGACATAAGTTAGTCTCTGCCTAAAGTACCATAGAGACGGAAACACCGTCAAGGTTAAAAAAAACGCCCCGGATTGCTCCGGGACGTATATTCGGCAGGATGAACGGGAACGCTACAAGGAGACAGCTTTCTGAACTGAAACCCGCGCAACACCGAAAAGCCGGGGCAATGCATCGGCGGCATAGGACGTTCCGGCCAAACGGTTATACGCGTCTGCAACCAGATCAAGTTCTGCCGCATCATCCGCATAGAGTGCGGACACTGTTGCCGCACGAAAAAAACCTGCTTCTGCAAGAGAGGCAGTATTCATCGCGGCATATTTCTTTTTCATTGACTTGTCCACCAGTGCGGCATTTCCGTCAAATCCTATTGATGCTACTGCTTCTTCCCGTGTTACCATAATTCAATACTGCTCCCGATTATTCCTTATAGTTCCGAAAAATCATCTTTCCCGGCTCCGCATACCGGGCAAACCCAGTCGTCGGGAAGATCTTCAAATGCAGTTCCCGGCTTTACACCGTTATCGGGATCGCCTACTTCGGGATCATATTCGTAACCGCACAGATCACATACATACTTCTTCATCTCACAATCCTCCTTGCGCGGCGGCAGTGAAACCGCCGTGTATGGTGAAAGTATACGGGCTTTTTAATCAGCGGGCAAGTAATTCGTCCAGTTTTGTCAAAAGTTCGGCATACCGCCGATTCATGGGTTCAAGCGCGATAACCTGTTTGAGATAGTACTGCGCCTTCCGGTAATCATTTCGGTCAAAGTACCACTGATACATGGCAAACAG
>CAZGQQ010000137.1:0-2838 GCA_964527175.1 uncultured Treponema sp. | reverse complement strand
ACACTGATGAGTATGTCGTAGTGGACAACACACAAAATTTGAATGCTGCCCAGGGAGCGGGTATACAATCTGCACAGCATGTGGTTTCCGCCGGTGCCGGTGCGCTTGTTTCGGGTCATACCGGGCCAAAGGCATTTACGGTTCTTAACGCTGGCGGGGTGGAGATCTTTCTTTCTCCGGTGACAACAATCAGGGAAGCCTATGAAGCCTGGAAAAAAGGGGAGCTTCAGAAAATTGACAATGCCGACGTTGAGGGACACTGGATATGAGAATTGCGGTAGCTTCAGGAAAGGGCGGTACCGGTAAAACAACCGTTTCGGTGTCTCTTGCCCTGTCCGTTCCCGATCCGGTGGTGCTCCTTGACTGTGATGTCGAAGAGCCGAACTCGTCAATTTTTCTCGGAGATACGGCGGGGAAGCAGACCGAACTGGTTACGGTGCCGGTGCCCGTTCTTGATGAATCAAAGTGCACCGCCTGCGGCGAATGCGGCCGGTTTTGCGAGTTTAACGCAATTGTTTGTGTGGGGAAATCGGTCATGATTTTTCCTGAACTCTGTCACTCTTGTGGTGGCTGTGTTCGTGTGTGTCCTCAAGGAGCCTTGCATGAAGAAGAATCTCCGATTGGTGAATTGTCCTTTTGTACCATTCCTGTTGAAAGCGGGAGTACTCGGCAGTTGATGCTGGTGGAAGGTCTTCTTTCCATCGGGAAAGCAATGTCTCCCCCGGTAATCAGGGCGGTCAAAAAGAAAGGGGCCGTTTTTGCAGATGAGCTTTCTCAACGATATGCCCGTGACGTACTGACCATCATGGATTCTCCCCCCGGTACTTCGTGTCCCATGACCACGACGGTCTCTGATGCCGATTTCGTCATTCTGGTTACCGAGCCCACGCCGTTCGGGCTTCATGATCTTGATCTCGCGGTTCAAACAGTCCGAAAGATGAAGTTGCCCTTTGGCGTGGTTATAAACCGGAGTGATTCCGGTGATGAACGGGTTCGCGAGTATTGTAACAAGGAATCCATTCCTCTTCTTCTGGAAATTCCGGAAGACCGCCGCATAGCAGAAGGATATTCTTCCGGTATACCGCTCGTACAGGCAGCGCCGGAATATCGGGAGCAATTTGCCCGTCTCGCACGAGATATCGCCGATCTTGCCGGCGTACGGAACGACGGGAGGACAAACGCATGAAAGAAATTGTAGTTGTAAGCGGAAAGGGCGGTACCGGAAAAACGAGCCTGACCGCAGCTCTTGCCGCGGTGGCGGTACAAAAACACCGGGTTGTATTCGCCGATTGTGATGTTGACGCTTCCGATCTGCATTTGCTGTTTGACCCCGATGTAACGGAAACAAAGGAATTTTATTCGGGTCATGTTGCCCGTATTGATCAGAAAAAATGCATTTCAACCGGAACCGGTACCGTATGCCGGGACTTGTGCCGGTTTGATGCAATACGCTATTCTGACGAAACCGGTATGGTTATTGACGAAACCGCATGCGAAGGGTGCGGTGTCTGTGTACGGTTTTGTCCCGCACGGGGCATAGAATTTCCGGACCGGTATTGCGGCCAGTGGTTTGTGTCGGATACCCGGTTTGGTACGCTGGTACATGCGGCGCTTGATATTGGCGCGGAGAACTCGGGAAAACTGGTTACAACAGTCCGTACGGCTGCGAAGCAGATAGCGACAAGCGGCGCGGACGGTTCCGGCCCGGAAGCCGAGTACCTGATTGTTGACGGGTCTCCCGGCACCGGCTGTCCGGTTATCGCATCCATTACCGGAAGCGACGCGGTGGTCATTGTTACCGAGCCAACCCTTTCCGGGTTGCATGATCTGGAGCGGGTAGCTGCTCTTGCCCGGCATTTTGCGGTTCCGGCATTTGTCTGCATCAATAAATTCGACATTAATGCAGAACAGTCACGGGAAATTGAACAGTGGTGCTCGAGAAACTCCATCCCCGTTCTGGGAACCATTCCCTGGGATCGGAACGTAACCGCAGCCCAGATACAGGGTTTGAGTATTCCTGAATACGCGCAAAGACACGGCGCCGCATCACTTGCGGACGCGGTAAACATCATATGGGAGAATCTATGTCAATTGACGCAGTAACTATGGACAATGTTAAGAAAAAGTACATTGTCATGTCAGGAAAAGGCGGCGTCGGGAAAAGTACCGTCGCGGTAAATCTTGCTGCCTCGCTCGCCCTTGCGGGAAAGAAAGTCGGCCTTCTGGATGTGGACATCCATGGTCCCAGTGTACCAACCATGGTTGGTCTCGCCGGTGAGAAACTCATGTCCGACGGGGATGCAATTCATCCGGTTCCGGTTCCCGGCTTTGACAACTTTACCGTTGTCTCCATCGGCTTCATGCTTCAGGCGGAAGACGCCCCCGTTATCTGGCGGGGACCCATGAAGAACGGGGTGATCAAACAGTTTCTGGAAGATGTCGCCTGGGGAGAACTGGATGTACTCATTGTTGACTGTCCGCCGGGAACCGGAGATGAGCCGCTTTCGGTCATCCAGCTTCTGGGAAACGCGGACGGTGCAATAATCGTGACAACCCCGCAGGAAGTATCCCGGGTGGATGTGAGTAAATCGGTCAACTTTTGCCGCCAGCTCAATCTGCCGGTTACCGGCATTATTGAGAACATGAGCGGATTCATCTGTCCTCATTGCGGAACGGTAACCGAAGTGTTTGGTTCCGGTGCCGGGAAGAAAATCGCGGATGCGTATGGCATTCCGCTGATGGGATCGATTCCTGTTGATCCTGCAATCGGAGAAGCCGGAGATACCGGTACTCCCTATGTATCACGCGCTGCCGCGTCTGCGGTGGCACAATTGTATG
>CAZGQQ010000136.1:0-2851 GCA_964527175.1 uncultured Treponema sp. | reverse complement strand
AGCGGCACTCCTTGAGAACCGTTTTCCATCCACGGAAATGCTTCAAAACCGGCTTGGCGGCATTCAGCTCATCAATCGATGCAGGGAACTCTTCGGTAACCTTTCCATTGATATTGTATGCAACACACGCCTCAATGTCGTCGAGTGAATCGTATACGTCCAGGTGAGTCAATACCAGATCATCGATTGAATTCGAACGGCACGCATAGCGCAGGGCCACGAGATCAAGATACCCGCATCTCCGCGGACGGCCCGTGGTAACTCCGTACTCCCTGCCGGTTTCCCGTACAAAATTGTACAGCTCGCTCTGGCTGCCTTCATCGAACTCGGTCGGCATGGGACCGTTTCCCACGCGGGTCGAATACGCCTTGAAAACACCGAGAACCCGGTCAACCGCACGGGGTCCGACGCAGCCGCCAATCGCGGCTCCGGCCGATGATGAGAACCCGGAGGATACGTAGGGATAGGTACCGAGGTCAAGATCAAGGAGCGCGCCCTGGGCGCCCTCGAACAGGATCTTCTTCCCGCGGACTTTCCACAATTCGTAGGTAAGGTTCACCTTCATGGAAAGAAGGCGGTCTATGTAGGGAGCAAGAAAAGCCCGGTCGGCCTCTTCAAGTTCGCTCATCTTCTCCGCCCAGCCGAGATCCGCGATGCGGATTCCGTCCCGTTCGCTCTTCATGGCATAGGTGGTGCCGATACCCCGACCGGTAGTTCCGATGGGGCGTTTTCGTTCAGCGTCCCGCTTTTTGTCAATCTCGCGATAGCAGGGAAGAACCAGATGGGCGCGGTCCGAAATATAGACCCGGCCCTCCCAGTCAATTCCCTTTTCCTTGAGCATGGCAAGCTCATTGAACAGGGCTTCCGGATCAATAACCATCCCGGCTCCCAGGTAGACAGTATTATTCGGATGGAGAATCCCGGACGGCACGAGATGTAGCGCATACTGAACGCCCTCGCTTACTATCGTATGACCGGCGTTTGCGCCGCCGGAAAACCGTACGATACACTGGGTTTCACTCGCAAGATAGTCAACGATCTTGCCCTTCCCTTCGTCACCCCACTGGGCGCCGATGACAACTACATTCATGCTCACCTGCTTAATATCGAGAGTAGTTCGGTGCCTCCTGGGTAATCGTAACATCATGCGCATGACTCTCCCGGAGACCCGACGCGGTGATCCTAACAAATTTCCGGTATTTCTTCAATTCCTCAATGGACGCACAGCCGCAATATCCCATACCTTTTCGCAATCCCGAGACCATTTGGTGCAAGAACGGCTTGAGTTCACCCTTGTACGGCACGCGGCCCTCAATACCTTCCGGTACGGGTGTTTCGTCCTTGGCAATGCCGTAGCGGTCTCCGGAGCCATCCTTGATGGCACCGAGGCTTCCCATTCCGCGGTATTCCTTGTAGAACCGGCCATCCATGATGATCTCGCGGCCGGGGGCTTCCTTGAGCCCGGCAAAGAGGTTGCCGATCATGACCACGTTCGCTCCTGCGGCAATTGCCTTGGTAATATCACCGGAAAATTTGATGCCGCCATCGGCAACGACGGGAATATTGAACTTGAGCGCTTCCTCTGCACAGGCGCAAACCGCAGAGAACTGGGCGACACCGATTCCGGAAACCACCCGGGTAGTACAGATTGAACCGGGGCCAACTCCGACCTTTACGGCATCTACACCCGCTTCAATCAGATGACGGGTTCCTTCCGCCGTTGCGACATTCCCGCCGATAACCGGCAGGTCCGGAAATTGTTTGCGAATACTCCGTACCGCTTCGAGCACCCCTTTTGAGTCTCCATGCGCGGTATCCAGAACAACAAAATCAACCTTTGCCTCTACGAGCAGCGGCAGGCGAACCGGCCAATCATTATTACTGATCGCGGCGCCAACAATGAGCCGACCTTTTGAATCACGGGCCGCATTGGGAAAGAGCTCCTGCTTTTCCATGTCCTTCACGGTAATGAGACCGGTCAGGTGTCCCGAATTGTCAATAACCGGGAGTTTTTCTATGCGATGCTTGTCGAATTTTTCCCGTGCATCGTCCACCGAAGGTTTGCCCTTGGTAACAACCATTTCTTTGGTCATGACATCACTGACATGCAGACTGTCATCACGACAAAAACGGAGATCCCGGCCGGTTATGATACCAACCAGGGTACCGTCTACGGTTATGACCGGAAGACCTGAAACATTGTATCGGTGCATGATCTGCTTGACATCGCCGATTGTCCGATCATCTTCCACGGTCACCGGGGACTCGATTACCCAGTTGAGATATCGCTTGGCGTTTGATACCTGTTCCGCCTGAATTTCGGGAGAGAGATTCCGGTGGATTACTCCCGCCGCACCCTCGAGGGCAAGGGAAACGGCCATTTTTTCTTCGGTAACCGTGTCCATGGCTGCGGAGATAACCGGTACGTTCAACCGGACATCCCGTACCAGAATGGTACTCACATCGGCTTCACGGGGCAGTACTTCGGAGTACCCCGGTTCCAGCAGCACGTCGTCGTACGACAGTGTTTCATTGATTGTAAGCATATATGTCCCTCCTCTTGGTTACTCGTGTGAACGGGCAATCTTCCCATATTTTTCCGCAAGCCGTTTGGCCTTTTCAGCCGCAAGACCGCGGTAGCGTTCCGGATTCGCAAAGAACCCTTCCGGATCATCCATGCCAAGTTTTTTCAACTGTCCGGTTATCCGCTCAAAGGCGTCGGCATTCTTTTTGAGCGCCTCATAAAAACTGATGCGGTGTGTCTCGGCGTCCAGCGTAATGGTACGGATAACCTCGTGCGCGTCCGATATGCCGGATTCGGCGAGCAGGATGTACGCGGGCTCGGCGAGCA
>CAZGQQ010000135.1:0-2883 GCA_964527175.1 uncultured Treponema sp. | reverse complement strand
TGGTAAAGAACGGCTCGAAAACCCGTTTCCGAACCCCTTCATCCATACCGGGACCATTATCTGAAATTTCAACACACACGGCACGGCGGTCAACATCCAGTGACAACCGAAGGAGAAATCGGGGCGGGTCGGTCTTTGCAGAATACATCGCCTGAACTCCGTTGCGCAGGATATTCAGAAACACCTGCTGAATGCTGGCCGCATCGCACCATACCGGTGGCAGGTTCTTCTCATAGTCGCGAACAATGATAATCTTGCGAAAATCATAGAGCTTTTTCATATCATAATCTGTTCTGGCAAGATCGACTGCAGTATCAAGAAGAAGTGACAGGTCTTCATATTCCTTTTTTGCCGATTGTACACCAGCAAACATGAGCATTTTTTCAAGAATCCGCAGTACCCAGACAGAATCTTCCCGTATTGACGCAAGGTTTCCGATCGCCCCGCTTTCGCCAAGATATGCAGAAACAGATTCAATGGTTGTTCCGGTTTTCTCTGCCATGGAGCGGTTTGTTTCCCTGGCCGTATTCAAGTATCCCTCAAGTGAGTCAACATTTCGTACCAGATCTGAAAGCGGATTCTGTATTTCCTGTGCGATTCCGGCGGCAAGACCGCCTACGGACATCATTTTTTCATTCTGGGCCACAACCTCCTGCATCTGGGCATGATCGGTCATGTCCCTGAACACAAGAACAGCTCCTTCTACTGCTCCGGAGCGGCTACGCACCGGAGCTGCTGAATCCTGTACAAGGTGCTCAGTACCGGAGCGGCTCACCAGAACAGTATGCTCCAGAAGCTCGATTTGCTCTCCGGTATCAAGAACCCGCTGCAACGGACTCTTCACGGGCTCTCTCGTTCCGGTACTGAAAAGTCTGATAATTTCATGGGCATAGTGACCAGATGCCTCGGCAAACGTCCATCCGGTCAGGCGTTCCGCAACAGGATTCAATGTAAGTATTCGTGATTCGCTATCCACGGCAACAACCGCATCTCCGATTGATGCGAGAATCGTACTGAATTTGTCCCGTTCGGACGCAAGTTTCTCCATCTGATCCTGAATTGCATCCTGCATGACACCGAAGGACCGGGCAAGACCGGAAAGTTCATCCTGCTGTTCCGCGGGCAGATACCGTGAATAATCTCCATGGGCAATGCATCCGGCAATACGGTCCATGTGAAGAATGCGCGACAGAAACCCTCGCCGTATCCAGATGAGCGTGAACAGAAGCAATGCGGTTATGAGCATCAAAGAGACAAGAGATGATAATACGAACACAACATTGTCACGGGCTATACGATCCTGAATTTGCCCATGCAACGCGGACATGCTGGATTTCATTTCATGTGATATTACAAAAAGAAGCGATGCAGTTTGCTGGAAAATGACATCATCCGTTCCCAGTTTGTCTATCTGCAGAAAAAAGCTGTCCAGAAGCGTCAAAAAGTCTTTCCGCTTTTCTACGAGGTGATCAACCAGGGGGAAAACCGTACGGTAACCGGACAAACGGGTGAAACTGTCCGAACTCCGCAATGAATCCTCCTGCATGCGAAGCTGTTTCCATACCCGGGAATTTGGTGAAATAAGCAGTTCATCAAGAAGCAGCGCCGTATTGTCAAGCTCGTGAATGTTCAAATGGATAATGTGCTGAAGCTCGCGATTAATCCTGAAATCCCTGAAATTATTCACCGCCACCACAACCACCAGGAAGACGATCATACCAATCAGGGCAAACAGCAGGGAAATTTTTTTTCGTATGGTCATTCTCTCTGTCCCCTTATCGAATAATGCTGACCCGTTCCGGATATACGGCTTCCAGAGGCTGGTACTCTATACGGGAAAACAACGATGCCGCATCGAAAGGAAGATTGCTTTTTCTCGCTATCCATTCACACTGCTGTTCAATGACCAGAAGAAAACTTTGCGGCATCTCGAGCATGAAAATGAAATCCTTCCATTCCTCGTCAATCTGTGCAGAAGAAGTCATGAGTGTTCGTCCCACCAGGGCTTTAGCCTCTCCGGGATCTCCAAATATAAGATCATATGAATGATCCAGGGCCCGGAACAATCGGCCAATATCGTGCTGTGTTTCACGGGGAGAGTCCTCTCTCGCAACCAAAAGCCAGTAAACATCCACACCCATCTGGGCATTTATTGCCAGTATATTGCCGTTCATGAGACTTCGTGCTTCTGCTACATACGGAGGCCAGGTAAGGATTGCAGATACCGCTCCGGATGCAAGCATTTCCGGCAGGGTATCCTCACCGAAATACCGAATCGCTATCGATTCGGGATCGAGCCCATTGAGAACGAGAAACCGCATCAAAACAAATTCCGCAGCACTGTCAGGATTTATTCCTATACGATGTCCTGCAAGGTCTACCGGATTCTCCGCCCTGTCGGGATTCATGAGAAGATACCGGCTTTGATTACGGTTTAAAACGGCCAGAATACGGAACTGTTTTCCCGCAAGAAAATCTCGTGCTACCAGAAAACTCGGTACACAAACAAAATCGTACGTTCCCGAATACAATCCCTCCAGTAGATGAAGTGCACTTCGTTCCCGGGAGACCCTGACCGAAAGCCCTTCTTTCCTGAAGAAATCCTTTTCCTCTGCAACAAGGACCGGAGCCGCTTTTACATTTGAATTGATACCGATGTGATAGCTGTTATCTGATTCTGCAGAACGGACGGCAGAACGCTCACAGGAGATAGCGGACAGACACAACAGGACAATAAAGACCCCAACAGGGTACAGAGAAAACCTGTTTTGTTTCGTGCGCACCACCATGTCCACATACAACCCCTGAAAACTTCTGTTCCTGTTAAGTGTAGGCCACGGTGCCGGAGATTGCAATGTCGAAAGGAGCATTTACCCACTGTAT
>CAZGQQ010000134.1:0-2942 GCA_964527175.1 uncultured Treponema sp. | reverse complement strand
TTTTGAAAAAGAAGAAGGTACGGTTCATTTCGTCTCTGCGGATGATATTTTAAAGACTCTTTGACCCTTCATACACCACCCACACGTTCGGTTCGATGTAGGTGCCCCGGTTCCGCTCGCAGTCCATGTAGACCGGGGAGAGCGCGCCGGGTACAACATGAATGCCGGTGCCGGGGAAGCACTTGCCGGTCCAGTTTTCCCAGTCTTCAATACTGCCTTCTATGAGCATGGCCTTGGGGCAAACTTTGACGATACGGCCGCCGCACTTTTCGTGGACGCGGAGCCAGCTGTCGAAGGAATGGCCGTCCGCGTTTTTCCAGGTGAGGTACTCTTCCATACTGACGAGGGGGTAATCGCACTTCCGGTTCGGGCGCACGGCGATAACGAGGCGTTCGAGGGAGTGTGTATGAATGAGCGAAAGCATCTGTTTTGTGGCGAAAGAACTGAGTCCCTTCCCCTGATACGCGGAATTGACGACAATCTGCACACCGAACAGGGCGTTCGGTTTCAGCCCCGCGTGGAGATCTTCCACCGCTTTCAGGACACCCCAGTCCCACCCGTCGTCGGGGAGGGTTTCCGCAGGCCCCTCAAATCGCAAGGGGATGGTGTTCACCACGGCCGCGATGTTGTCACCGTGCAGGATCAAAAGCTGAAATTCCGGGTATGCTTCGATAAAGGTCATCCAGTTATCGTTCGCGACCGGGTCATGGAGCATGAACTCTGGCCATTCGGCTCCGCACATGGTGTCGGCCGCTTCGAAGAGATCGGGCCGTTCCGCAAGCGTTACGACGGTGACGTTATTATACATTTCAGTCTTCTCCATGCTTCGTACACGACAAAGGTGGCGGGCACTGCGCTTGCAGCAATGAGGGGAATCTCCACTGCCGGAGGAAGTCCCAACCGGATGAGGTAGAACGCAACCGCCACCAATACGGACTGATGGAGCACGTACAGCGCAAAACTTGACCGGGCAAGGTATCGTGCGACAGGGCCGGAATAATTCATACGTCGTTTGAACCATCCTATAAAAAAGAGAATGGTACTCCATGCGTATGCCTGAAAAATGATACTCGACATTATCGTCCCGGTTTTTCCGGCCGCAAGGAAAACAGCTAGCACTGCGAACAAGACGCCAGTTATGCTGCCAAAAAGGATTCTCCACCGTTGCAGGGAATCAAGCACCTCGTCTTTTGAAAGGAAGAGGTAACCCAAAAGAAAGTAGAAGAAGTATTCGGTAAGGCTTTTCCCGCCTATGTTCAATACCGGTCGCCAAATCACCGCGAACAGACCCAACAGGAACACTGCAACAAGCGGCAAGGGCTTGCCGTTCAGTGAGGGTCTCTTTTTGAGGAGGATGATAACGGGAACGGCGGCAAGGGATAGTACGAAGAGATAGAGGATGAACCAGAGCTGTCCGGGGGTAAACCCGCCGGTGTATCCGGTAAGGTCGGTCACTTTTCCAAAGAACAGACGGTACTGTTCCAGGTACGACCCGGTGTATCCGTTGTGAAAACGTTCGGCATAGTATGTTTGCACGGGGATCACGATGAGAATGCCAAGCACGAGCGGGACAAAAAGACGGGTAAGGCGTTCCAGCACGTACTGCCCCACACTCCGCCGTTCAAGGGAAAACGCGGTACTGATTCCGGCCAGCGTAAAAAGGGCGGGCATGAACCATGGCCAGATCATGGTAATCATAAGCGAAGGAAATCCAAGGGGCCGGGAATACACATAAAAACCCTCACCCCAGTTGTTGTACATCATGAATGTATGAAAGGGAAAGAGCAACAAAACAAGGAAGGTACGCAGGTTGTCTATGTAATGACGTCGCATGCGATGTGCCTCCACGGCAGGTTATTCTTTTTTTCCTGCATCGTTTTTTATTTGTGTGGTGGATATTTCCGGTGTCCGTGGCAGATACACGACGCTGCACTGCGACTGGAGAAAATCAAACTTACCCGTCCAGTCATCGCCAATGACAAATACGTCGACATGGTATTTCTCTATATCGGTTTTCTTTTGTTCCCAGGATTCTTCGGGTATGACCAGGTCAACATATCGGATAGCTTCAAGCATGCCCTTTCGCTGTTCATAGGAAAAGTATGCCTTTTTTCCCTTTTCTGCGAGGTTGAATTCGTCGGTGGACAAGGCGACTATGAGGTAGTCTCCGAGTTCTTTTGCCCGTTTGAGCAAGTTGATGTGTCCGTAATGGAGAAGATCGTAGGTTCCATACGTCAGTACTCGTTTCATAATAACTCCTCTCTCCAGTATACCCGGTAATCATGCCGCCCAATTTGTTTTTCCGCTGGAGGCAGGGTTCGGTATTCGCCGTACATGGTGGCAAGATAGGCATCATATCCCGCAGGAACGGGGAATTCATGGCCTTCAAACTGCATGGGGATGGTGGTGTCAACATGTTCTTTTTTGATGCGTTCCCGGCCGCTCCCGTATCCCCAGACGGTGAGACCGACGTATTCACTTGTTCGGTAGTCGTGGCGTTTTGCAATGCGGGTTATCTTTTTGATGCAGTACGCGCAACCAATCATTTTTCCTATTGCAACCAGAAAGAGCCGTGGCACGGTAAAGAGCGGATTTTCACTGGTATAGATTCCGGTTCTGGCATACATGTTCCATCTTCTCCAAAATCGGATTTTTCTGTGTTCTTGTTCGTAGGCCCGGTACTCTGACGGGGTTCCATCCACGGGAAAGACATCTATTGCAAGGCCGTACTCTGAAAGGGCAGCATTTCGTGTTTCTTTGCAAAAGGTTCGAGCGTCGCATACTTTTGCAAAGGGGTACTGGTGTTTTTTGTTGTATTCGGTGCATACCACGGTATGGTGTTCGGAAATGCGCCCACCCGAGAGGGCAATAAACCGTTCATACTCCGGCCGCGGCATTCTGATATCGATGTCATCATCCCAGGGAATAAACCCGCCATGCCG
>CAZGQQ010000133.1:0-2953 GCA_964527175.1 uncultured Treponema sp. | reverse complement strand
TGCGTTTACCGAAGTGTGGGCATACCTTCTTTCCGGTGAAGAACAGGCGCTTGATTCGTCGATGCCGATTACCGACATAGGGTATTTTGGTGCCGGATTGAACAATTTCGGAAAGCTGACCGGGGTGCCGGACCGGTCAAACGTCAATGGCTGGAACGGCCGCGTTCATCTGGTAATCGCCGAGGTTTCGAATCCGGCCTTGTCCCATTTTTGCCTTGATCCGCAGTACGGACTCCGCCCGTCGCTGATTCAATCCATTGCCGATGCGGCGAAAGACTTTGACGGGGTCCAGATTGATTTTGAGACAGTGGCCTCTTCTGACCGCGATCATTACCTTTCGTTTCTGAAGGAGATCAAGGCTTCCATAGGCAATAAAACGTTGAGCGTAGCGCTCCCGGCGCGAACCCGGAAAATAAAGGAAGATGCGTACGACTACAAAAAGATTTCCCGAATTGCCGACCGTATCATTGTCATGGCATACGATGAACACTGGAGCGGAAGTATACCGGGTCCCATCGCCTCCCTTGACTGGTGTTCCCGGGTAGCGGCCTGGGCACGCTCAAAAATTGGGAGCGAAAAACTGGTAATGGGTCTTCCGTTTTATGGCCGTGCCTGGGGCGATGTTAATCCCTCGAAAGCCTACCGGTTTTCAACCCTGGCTACCCTGATGAACGACAAGAGCATTACCGCGGTTAACCGCTCGGGCGACATTCCCTGGTTTGAGTACGAACAGACAGTACGGGTAAAAGTGTATTATGAGGACTCCCGCTCCATTTTTGCACGATCCCTGTTGTATCGTGACGCGAAGGTGCAGAAAATCGCGTTCTGGCGGCTCGGACTGGAAGATCCCGGAGTCTGGGAATCGTTATGCATCGAGTGATCGTAGAAGGTATCTTGCACTACCATGCAAGAAACGGTATAAATATACAGTACATAGAATACACAGCCGTGTATGCAACGGGGTATGCAGGCCACTTCTAAATCTGTTTTTTCAGGAGGAGAAGCATGCCATTTAATGACATTTACGGCATCAACGCGTTTGGCGATTCCGTCATGAGGGATCGTCTTCCCAAAGCCATCTACAAGGAACTCAAATCGGTTCAGGCCGGCGAATGCGAACTGACGAACGCGTGCGCAGAAGTTGTCGCAAACGCCATGAAAGACTGGGCGATCGAAAAGGGCTGTACCCACTATACACACTGGTTCCAGCCCATGACCGGTCTTACCGCGGAAAAACATGATTCTTTTATTTCCCCCACTGCAGACGGTCTCGCCATTGTTGAATTTTCCGGAAAGGAACTGATTCAGGGTGAGCCCGACGCATCCAGTTTTCCGTCCGGCGGCCTCCGTGCAACCTTTGAGGCCCGCGGGTACACCGCCTGGGACGTAACGAGTCCCGCCTTCATTACCGAAGAAGGCAACTGCAAGACGCTCGTCATTCCGACCGCATTTGTGGGTTACCACGGCGAGGCGCTCGACAAGAAGACTCCGCTCCTCCGATCCATGCAGGCGCTCAGCAACCAGGCGGTCCGGGTGCTTCGGGCGCTGGGCAATACGAGCTCAAAACGGGTTATTTCCACCGTTGGTCCCGAACAGGAATACTTCCTGGTGGACCGCGAGGTGTATCAGGCCCGGCAGGACCTCATTTTTACCGGCCGTACCCTGTTCGGATCGCTTCCCCCCAAGGGACAGGAACTTGAGGACCACTACTTCGGCAAGATTCCCGAGCGGGTGTCCGCGTTCATGACCGATGTAAACCTTGAACTCTGGAAGATCGGCATTCCCGCCAAGACTCAGCATAACGAAGTCGCACCGAACCAGTTCGAACTCGCGCCCATCTTCGGATTCTCCAACGTCGCGACCGATCACAACCAGATGGTCATGCAGACTCTCAAGCGCGTGGCGAAGCATCACGGCCTTGAATGCCTGCTCCACGAAAAACCCTTCAAGGGCGTAAACGGTTCGGGCAAGCACAACAACTGGTCCATGGGAACCGATGACGGACTCAATCTCCTGAACCCCGGCTCTACTCCCTGTGAAAATCTTTCATTCCTCGTATTTGTCGCCGCGGTTATTAAAGCGGTGGACACCTACGCACCGCTTCTCCGCCTGGCGGCCGCCAACGCAGGTAACGATCACCGTCTGGGTGCCAACGAGGCGCCGCCCGCTATCATTTCCGTCTTCCTTGGCGATCAGCTCCAGGACATATTCGAAAGCGTCGCGGACGGAAAACCTCTTTCACAGGGTTCCGGCGCACGGCTCGAGCTTGGTGTAAACACCCTGCCCAAGCTGCCGCAGGACCTTACCGACCGCAACCGGACAAGCCCGTTCGCCTTTACCGGAAACAAATTCGAGTTCCGCATGTGCCCGTCGTCCGATTCCATTTCCGGACCGAACTTTGTCATCAATACCATCGTGGCCGAAGTTCTCGACGACATTGCCGGAACGCTTGAAAAGGCAAAGGACCTGAACAAAGCGGTGCATGACCTCATTGTTGATGTGTGGAAAAAGCACAGCAAGGTCATCTTTAACGGAAACGGCTATACCGACGAGTGGGTAAAGGAAGCGGAAAAACGCGGCCTGCCCAATCTCCGCTCCTCCGTGGAAGCCTGGCCCCATTTCGCCTCCGATGAGTCGGTGCGGATTTTTACCAAGCACAAGATTTTCACCAAAGAGGAAATTCATGCGCGGCTCGATATCGTGCTTGAAAAGTATTCGAAGCAGATTAATATAGAAGCCGCCTGTGCCCATGAAATTGCCACGCGCGAGATTCTGCCTGCCTGTACCGAATATGCGGTGGAGCTTGCCAGCCAGATCGCGGTTCTTGAAGAGGCGGGAATGAAAGCCGGTTCCCTGAAAAAGAAACTTTCAGACATTACCGCTCTTGTGGAAGAAGCCTCGGCTCTCGCGGACGAACTTGAGAAAGCCCGTCTCGCGGCGCATACTGCCGGTG
>CAZGQQ010000132.1:0-3244 GCA_964527175.1 uncultured Treponema sp. | reverse complement strand
AGGGACGAATTGCAGATCGTGACCGTATCGTAACCAGAGAGGTGGGCAAGTGGGCGCGTTTCGTAATAAGACTTGCCGGAGGAACGGTCATGGTACGCGGCCTCGAAAATGTTCCCCGGAACACTCCGGTTGTATTTATCGGTAACCATCAAAGCTATCTCGATATTCCCATTCTTCTGGGATTCATCGATGTAAAAAAAGCTTTTATTGCAAAAATCGAGCTGCTGTCCATTCCCGGCCTTGCCGGATGGATGCGGCTTATGCAGTGTACGTTCCTGGACCGGAAAAACATGCGACAGTCGGTACAGGCAATACAGGAAGCGGTACAAACAGTCCGGGACGGGCATCCCCTTGTCATTTTTCCGGAAGGAACGAGAAGCCGCGGAAATACGGTTGGAGAGTTCAAGGCGGGAAGTTTCAAGCTCGCGTTACAAGCGGGAGTACCCATCGTTCCCTTTACGCTGGACGGCTCATGGCATCTTCTGGAAGAAAAAGGAACGGTTCAGAAAGCCGGGGTACACCTGACCATTCACAAGCCAATTGAGACAGCACAGCTAACCCGTGAAGAAAAAACAGCATTGCCGGAAAAGGTTCGTTCAATAGTTGTATCCGCCATGGGACAGGCTACCTGATTATTCCGTATTTTTTCATTTTTCGCCATAATGTGGCCTTGTTCATACCGAGCGATAATGCCGTTTTTTCCCGATGCCAGCCGTTTTTTTCGAGCATGGCGGTAATGTAGGCCCGTTCTGTTTCATCACGGGCTTCGGCGAGCGCAATGTCTGCAGGATTTCCTGAATTCTGAAAACGCGACGCCATGACCGGGACACTGCCATCCGCTGTATCGTGCGGGGATACTCCTTCACGACAAATTTCCGGGGGAAGAACATCAACATCTACCACACCACCCGCCGGAGTAAGAACCACGGCACGTTCTATACCATTTTCCAGTTCACGAATATTGCCCGGCCAGGCGTATGCATAAAATGCACGGAGCACTGCCGGCGTAAAACCGGTAATTATTTTGCCGCTTCTGGCAACAGCTCTTGCAAGAAATGATTCGGCAAGATCGGCAATGTCTTCGCGTCTCTCACGAAGCGGCGGAAGATCAATTGCAATCACATGAATCCGGTAATACAGATCCTGACGGAACAGTCCCTCCGCGATCATTGCACTCAAATCCCGGTTCGTTGCACAGAGAATGCGTACATCGGCCTTGACCGCGCGTGTGCCGCCGAGAGGCTCATATTCATGTTCCTGAAGCACCCGGAGCAGTTTTACCTGCAGTGCCGGAGTCAGTTCACCAATTTCATCGAGGAAAAGGGTACCGCCTTCCGCAAGGGCGAAGCGTCCCGGTTTGTCCCGGTCTGCGCCGGTAAAGGCTCCTTTTCTGTATCCGAATAATTCTGATTCCAGAAGGTTCTCCGGCAATGCACTGCAGTTGATTGCCACAAAGGGGTGTTGGGCACGAGGGCTCATGTCGTGAATGGTTCGAGCAAGAACCTCCTTGCCGGTCCCGGTCTCGCCCCGTATAAGAACAGTTGCCATGCTGTCGGAAACCGCCGGGAGCATGGACAGTATGTGCTCCATGGAAGAACTCTTGCTTGTGAGACCTGCATCCTGCTTTTTCTGTTCGAGCTCTTTGCGGAGGTTTTCAAGTTCACTGAGATCCCTGAACGTCTCGGCTCCACCAAGCACTGTCCCGTCGGAGTCAACAAGCAATGCAGTGGATACACTGATTGATATGCGTTTTCCTTTTGCAGACAGACAAAATCCCGCCCGGTCAATAACCGGTTTGCCGGTTTTCATGGTCTTGCGTAACGGACAGTCAGACTCGCACATGTTCGACTTGAATACTTCAAAACAGTTTTGACCAATTGCCTTATCGCGGCTTACACCGGTAATACGTTCGGCAGCACGGTTAAACGAGGTAATCTTCCAGTTCTTGTCTATAGTGAACACACCGTCCGAAATGCTTTCAAGTATGTCCGCCGTCAGAATGTCACTGCTCATGGGTACACTATATCACAGCTTACGGCGTGCTGTTTACAAGGGAACGCTCAAGCGCTTCTCCCATACGCCGTATATTGTCCAGCCAATCCCCGGCAAGGGGATCAAGCGGCACAACCGGAATTCCCAGTTCTGTGGCAATACGCGTCGCCGCAACAACCGAAAACTGTTCCTGTACAAACAATGCCCGGGCATTTTCTGATTTTGCTTTTTCCAGAAGATTCGCGAGAGTGCGCACCGTCGGCTCCCTCCCCCCGGTTTCCACAGCTTCCTGATGCAATCCGAATTCATCGAGAAAATAGCCGAACGCCGGATGATAAACAAGAACCGTCTTGCCCGAAAGGGAAGAAAGCCGTTCAGCCAGTGAATCAAACAGGGTATCTATTTCCGAAACAAGAGAATCATGTCGTTCCCGGTACACCGCAGTCCGCCCTGGCGCAATACGGGAAAGCTCATCCCGTACCGTTCCCGCCATCAGCTTTGCCGGTTCGCGGCCGAGCCAGGTATGAGGATCCGTATTATGATCATGATCTCCGTGACGGTGATCAATGTCACGAAAGACGACTCCCGCTGTTCCGTCACGTATCGGAACTGAAGGAAATTGAGAGCGAACCTTTTCAACAAGGATATCTTCAAAATCGGTACCGGAGAGAATCCAGACCGCGGCGCGTGACAGCATTTCGAGCTGACGCGGTGTCGGCTCATAGGAATGAGGGCTTTGACCGGGACCAACCAGAACCAGAACCTCTACGTCATCTCCGGCGATTCGTTGTACAAAAAATTGCTGGGGAAGTATGCTCACGGCCACAATTGGAACACTCCCGCCGCGGTCGTCCGGCTCTGCGGACGGCATTGCGGCAAGTCCTGCAATGGCATACACAATCATCACTATTCCGATACCCACTGTTCGCATGGTAAAAATCTCCTGTTGCTTACAATGTACGTAATTACTCATTTTTTTGCAAGTCATTTGCATTTCTGACCACTTTTTCTCTCATCGGTCTTGCACCGGATCGGTATAGCAGGTATAACATTTTCAGGCGTTCCCCCCTGCCATTCAGTCAAGAAGGAATCATGAAACAGGAAAAATTGACAACATCCCTTTTGGGTATCGGCATCCCCATCCTTGCAGGGATGGCGGTTACGCAAATTCAGCAGATAACCGATCAGGCCTTTCTCGGCAATGCATCTCCGCAATACCTTTCTGCGGTAGGAAACGCCGGGTTCACCATCT
>CAZGQQ010000131.1:0-3382 GCA_964527175.1 uncultured Treponema sp. | reverse complement strand
GCAGAAGGAGCTGGTCATTGGCCAGCTCTTTCTTTTTTATGTCGCGGAAGCGCTGGACCACGCCGTCTATCGTGAGCTGCGATTTCTCTTCGCTGTCGATATCGAGCACAATCTGACCCGAGTCCATCATGAGCAGGCGGTTTCCATACTGGAGGGCATGCTGCATGTTATGGGTAATCATCATGACGGTGAGCTTGTATTCTTTTGCAAATTTTTCGGTGAGGTTCATGACGATTTCAGCGTTCCGGGGATCAAGAGCGGCAGTGTGTTCGTCGAGGAGGAGAATGGCCGGCTCTGAGAGCACCGCCATGAGCAGGGTGAGTGCCTGGCGCTGACCGCCGGAAAAAAGTTCTACATTGTCCTTGAGCCGGTTCTCGAGACCCATGTCGAGTTCACGCAGCCGTTCACGGAAATACTCGCGGAGCTTGCTGTTAAGGCTTATTTTGAGGGTCTTGTATCCCTTCTTGTGACAAATGACCATGTTGTCCTCAAGGCTCATCTTGCCGGCAGTGCCAAGCAGGGGATTCTGGAAAATGCGGCCGATGTACCGGGAACGTTTGAACTCGGGTGTTTTGGTCACATCGAGATCTCGTATGAAGATACGGCCTTCTGTCGGGGTGTAGGTTCCGGCAATCGCATTGTACAGTGTTGTCTTTCCCGCACCGTTCGAGCCGATAACGGTTACGAAGTCTCCGTCACGGACATCAAGTGAAACATCGTTGAGAGCCCGGTTTTCATCGGGCGTTCCCGGATTGAAGGTCATGGAGACCCGGTCTATCTTCATCATGCTTTTTTCCCCTTCCGGCTGAACAGGCGTCCGTTGCCGTATTTGGAAATGACGAGACAGCCGATGATGAGTACGCCGGTAATAAGTTTGAGATCGTTGGCGGTGAGGCGGATCAGATATCCGTACTGACGCCCGGCAAACATGATGGCGCGGTAGAGAATTGAGCCCAGAATAACCCTGAACGTAAGGAGCTCAATCTTGTTAGACCGTAAAAGAAACTCTCCGATCATGACAGAGGCAAGACCGGCGACAACGGTACCGGTTCCGGCGTTTACGTCGGCGAAGCCCTGGTACATGGCGGCAAGGGCTCCGGATACCCCAACAAGACCGTTCGACAGGCTCACACCAAGAAGCTTGATAACCTCCGGGTTCATTCCCTGGGACGTAATCATCTGCTGGTTGGAACCGAGGGCTCCGACAGTGATGCCGAAGTCGGTATGAAAAAAGAGGTTGGTTGCAACAAGAACTATCAGGGTAAAGAGGGCGAGAAAAAGAAGAATGCCGTATTCGCCCGGCATGAAAGACGAGGCAAAATCCGAGATTGACCGGAAGAGGGTATCAACGCGGAGGAGGGATACATTGGCACGGTTTCCCATGATGCGCAGGTTTACCGAATGAAGCATGGTCATGGTGAGGATACCGGCGAGAAGACCCGGGATCTTTAGTTTTGAGTGAATGACTGCGGTCACCGCTCCGGCAACGCCGCCTGCGGCAAATGCGGCAGTCATGGCAAAAAGGGGATTGACTCCGGCGGTAAGAAGCATGGCCATGACCGCGGATCCGAGCGGGAACGACCCGTCTACCGTAAGATCCGCGAAGTCAAGTACGCGGAAGGTAATAAAAACGCCGAGGGCCATGATACCGAATACCAGGCCCTCGATTACTATGCCCTGTATCATGGGCATCAGTGTATACGGTTTTTACCGTGTGGTCAATTTACCGTTTTCGATTATCTGATTGGCGCTTTTTACCAGATCTTCGGGAAGGGTAATTCCGCAGATCTTTGCTGCGTCGAGGTCAAGAAGCAGATTCTGTTCAGAAGGATCGGTGAGAAACTTGGTTGGCATTGAATCGGGATTCCTTCCTTCCAGAATTTCGGCAACCATCGCACCGGTAGCCCGTCCTGCCTTGTAGTAATCAAATCCGCTTGCAATAACGCACCCGCCTTCAATGGCACTTGTGGGATCGGAAGAGAAAACCGGCTTCTTTTGTGACAGGGCTACTTCCACCAGGGCGGGCAGCGCGGAATATACCGTGTTGTCTGTAGTGAGGTAGATACCGTCAACTCTGCGAATAATGGCTTCCGTCGCCTGCTTCACTTCGGAAGAATTGTTTATGGACTGGACAACTAGCTTTATGGAAAGCTTCTTGCAGGCATCTTCAAGTTCTGCAAGGGATGCTGCGGAATTCGCTTCCGAGCTTGTATAGATATGTCCGAGGGTTTTAATTCCGGCAATACGCTTGAACAACTCGAGGTGGGCGTAGATGTCAGTCTTGTCGGAAAGTCCGGTTACATTGCCTTCACCTTTTGAAAGGTTTCGTACAAGGCCAGCAGATACAGGATCTGTTACAACCGAAAATACCACCGGGATGTCGCGTACGCTGTTTGCAGCGGAAACTGCCATCGGTGTTGCAATTGCTACAATGACATCAACATTGTCACGTTTGAATTTGGTCGCTATCTGGGTTGCGGTGTTTACGTCGCCATTGGCGTTCTGAAGATCATAGACCGCGGTGATACCGCGGGAAGCAAGCTCGTCCTGTACGCCCTTCTCAACGGCGTCAAGTGCGGGATGAGCCACAATTTTGGATATACCTATTTTGATTGTTGACCCATCAGTTTTTTCTCCGGTACCGCCGGCTGCGAGCAGCATGCCGGTAACAGTTGCAAAAAAGAGTACGGAAAGTAGTTTACGTATCATTGTTCTTCTCCTTGTGTTACTATGTATAGTAACTTATGGGATGATAAAACATATAGCGGGCACTGTCAACAAATTGTACGGGTACCGGAGAAAAATCTTGACGGAATTACCAGCTGACAATACAGTGGTAGTACTCGCGCAAATGGTACACTTTTGCGTCATTTCAAGGAGTTTGTATTGCCATTACTTTGCGACTTTATTGGACCTGACGGTTTTTTGGTACATCCCCAATTCGATGATGCACGTTCCCTTTTTGCCAACATGCTCCCGGCTCTTGGAGAGAAATGCCGGAGGACTGATCGTGATGCCCTTCTGGATGGATTGTTAAACCGGGAAGAACTTTCATCTACAGCCATTGGACATGAATGCGCGGTTCCGCATATACATTCAGACCTTGTTACCGAAACCGGCATTGTTGTTGCCATTCTTGACCGGAGCCTTGATTTCGGACCGGGATATCCGGTTCGTATTGTATTTCTCCTTGCCGGGCCGGTTGGAGAAACAACACAGCATTTGCAATTGCTTTCCCGGGTTTGCCAGTTCTTGTATGATGATGGTTTCCGCTCGCAAATGTTGTCCTGCACTTCGGTGGACGAGCTTCGGGACCTGATCGAGAAGCGGGATGCCCGGTAAGAGTCTGGCGCCGCCGGATTATTCCGGTAACCACCCGAAG
>CAZGQQ010000130.1:0-3431 GCA_964527175.1 uncultured Treponema sp. | reverse complement strand
ATCCTGATTGATCGTGTTACTTCGGCAGAGAAACAGCTCGAAGAGCGCAACCGGGAGATTGAAGCGTTGGTTCGTCCCATGCTCGATTCGATCAAGTCGATTACCAACGTGGCAACAGAACAGCAACAGGCAATCGGAGAGCTTGAAGAACTCAACCAGCGCAGTATCCGTGCTGCAAGCGAGATGTCCGGTAATACCACGGCCCTTTCCGAAGCGCTCAAGAAAACCGGTGAGCTGGTAACCGCCATCGACGATATAACCGAAGTGATCAACGTTGTCGCCATAAATGCCAGTATCCAGGCCGCTCATGTGGGAAAGCAGGGAGCCGGTTTTGCCGTCATTGCCGGAGAAGTGCGCAAGCTGGCGCAATCAACCCGCAAAAACTCCACCGAGATTACCGGATTTCTCTCCGACGTTGACAGCAAGATATCGGGTTTGACTGTTTCAAATACTGAACTGAGTGACTCCTTTTCCCGTCTGAGGACAACGGTCCAGAATACGGTACAAACTCTGGAGATGATTGCTTCCAACATGGAAGATATTGACCGGGGAAGCAATGAGATCCTCAAAATAATGAATCGTGAATGAACTGCTACCAAAATTGTTGGAAAAACCCCGCGGGAACCCCTTCTGCGTGGTTTTTTCTTCGGTTTTCCTGTTGACAGATTGAACACTTGAACATATATTCAAGTGTATGAAGAAGCGTAAAGCCCGCAAATTTCGTAGCAGTCCCAACAATTTTGGTAGCAGTACTGAAACAGATAGTACCGATACCTGCCAGGTATCCTGTGTGCATGAAGAAGCCGTAGAAATGGCACTGAAATCACTCCCGCCAGATCAAATGCGGGGGGATCTCGCGGAGTTCTTCAGGAACTTTGCCGATCCGAACCGTCTAACCATAATTGCATCATTGCTTCCGGGCGAACTGTGCGTATGCGATATTGCCGCAGTCGCAAAAATGAGCGTCTCGGCGGTTTCACACCAGTTACGGGTACTCCGGCAGGCAAAGATTGTCCGGTTCCGTCGCGAGGGGAAGCAGGTGTTTTATTCGGTTGACGATGCCCATGTCGGTCTGGTGTTGTCTCTGGCACGTACGCATCTTGAGGAGGATCGACCATGAGTTCATGTGCCTGTTCCGGCTCCTGCGCTGCGCCGGTTTCCCGGGCTCCGGGAGCAAAAAGCCAAAACCGTATACTCGCCGTCCGTTTTTCTCTGGCAGCAGCTTTCTTTGCGACGGCTGTTGTTTCAGGATTTTCCGCTTTACCGCAGTTCGCTGTGCACATGCTCTATATTGCTTCGTGGGCGGTAGCCGGCTATTCGGTTGCCTTTCAGGCGGTTAAAAATCTCCGCCATGGTAAGGTATTTGACGAGAACTTTCTGATGACGGTTGCCACACTCGGTGCGTTTGCCATCGGTGAATGGGCGGAAGGTGCGTCCGTCATGCTCTTCTATAATCTGGGTGAGCTGTTTCAGGAATCGGCGGTGAGGAAGTCCCGCTCATCCATTGTCTCCCTTATGGACGTTCGTCCCAAATCCGCCCGGCTTGACTCGGACGGCAGTATCGTGCATCCGGCGGACATTGAACCGGGTACCCGCATTCGGGTGCATCCGGGTGAAATGATACCGCTGGACGGTATTGTCATGTCGGGCACATCCGATCTGGACACCTCCGCACTTACCGGCGAGAGTCTTCCACGCGTTGTTGCCGAAGGCGCACACGTATTGGCCGGTTCTGTTAACGGGGGAGGGGTGCTGGTTGTTGAATCGTCCGCGCTGTTCAATGAAACGGCCGCGGCAAAGATGCTGGATCTGGTGGAACACGCCCAGGACCGGAAGGCCCGGACGGAGAAACGGATTACCGCCTTTGCCCGGGTATACACTCCCATTGTTACCCTGCTTGCGGTTCTTCTTGCCCTTGGCGGACCGATTGTTTCATATTTTTTTGGCGGCCCTGTGCCGTCTTCGTTAGACGCTTTTGAACCCTGGGTATATCGGGCGCTGGTATTTTTGGTTATTTCCTGCCCCTGTGCCCTGGTTATTTCCATTCCACTCGGCTACTTTGGCGGGATTGGCGGGGCTGCCCGGAGAGGAATTCTGGTCAAGGGTGCAGACTTCCTCGATGTTCTTGCCAAAACACGGGCAGTGGTTTTCGATAAAACGGGAACACTCACCCGGGGTATTTTTGCGGTAACGGATGTCCGGCCGGCGCCGGGAATTGATGAGGCTGAGCTGGTCATGGCTGCAGTTGCCGCCGAGTCGCGATCGACACATCCGCTTGCCCGGGCGATTCGCTCCCATGCGGAGACGGAAAACATTGTGTTTGACGACTCGGCCCTTTCATCAATCCGCGAAGAGCGGGGGAAAGGTGTTTCGGCGGAATTACATGGCGATGTGTTGCTTGCCGGTTCTGCACTGTTCCTGCGCGAAAACGGCATCAGCGGAATCTCCGGCACTGCATCCGGAACTGCTGTTCATGCGGCCCTTGGCGGCCGGTATCTCGGGTATATCGTACTGGGCGATTCGCTCAAGGAGGATTCCTTCCCCGCCATTCGGGATTTGCGCGCACTCGGTGTGGAACGGATTGTCATGATGACGGGCGATACCGAACCGGTTGCTGCCCGTATTGCGGATGAAGCGGGCATTACCGAATTTGAAGCAGGCATTCTCCCGCACGAAAAGGTTGCCCGATTTGAAGCCGTGTCGGATTCCGTGAAGGTGGCGCATCCCGGTTCTACGGTTCTTTTTGCGGGGGATGGTATCAATGATGCTCCGGTTCTTGCCCGTTCGGATGCCGGTATCGCCATGGGTGCCCTCGGCAGCGACGCGGCGGTGGAAGCGGCAGACATTGTTCTGATGGGAGACAATCCGCGCTCCATTGCAGAGGCGATTCGTATCGCACGGAAAACCCGACGCATTGTCAGTCAGAATATCGTGATGGCCTTTGCCGTCAAGGCAGTGTTTCTCGCAGGTGGCGCGCTCGGCATTGCCAGTCTCTGGGAAGCGGTGTTTGCCGATGTCGGTGTCGCCCTGCTCGCGCTCGCGAACTCGCTCCGCTCCCGCCGGTAATAGACAAACGCACTTTGTCTGTGGTATCCTTTTTATCACGCGCCGGCGTGGTGGAATGGTAGACACGGTGGACTCAAAATCCACTGTCTTCACGGACATAAGGGTTCAAGTCCCTTCGCCGGTAAAGGAAAAGGCCTGTTGCAGTCGCAACAGGCTTTTTTTCGGGATACAACATGTGGAAGAGATACCGGATACGCCTTCTTCGAACGGCTGTGAGCAGGGCCAGTGCGCGCCGGTACCCGTTCGGTGCCTCGATCTCCGGTCCGGTGAGGAATGGTTTCCAAAAATCGGGTTTTTGGGCAAAAATCCGCTTTTTTTTCCATAATAAGGGTTCAGAAAATTGATGTTTTCAATTATTTGGGTAT
>CAZGQQ010000129.1:0-3506 GCA_964527175.1 uncultured Treponema sp. | reverse complement strand
ATGGCGGCGCAGTGCAATATACGAAAGATGGCGGAAAAACCTGGATCGCGGGAACAAATCGATCGATGTGCCAATTTTCCCTGCATGCTCTGGACGACAGGACCTGTTTTGCCGCAGGGAATGGATCGGATGTTATAATGACCGGGAACGGTGGTGAAACCTGGACCCGACTTTCGGATATTCCGGCAGGCCGTGCCAAGGGTGTTTCGTTCATAACCAACGATGAAGGCTGGGTATGGACCAAAAGCGCGCTCTATTCTACCCGCAACAACGGTCAAACCTGGCAAACGGTCACCCTGCCGGCGGACATCCAAATGATAGAATCGGCTTTTCTCCAGTCAACCGGAAATGGGTATCTCTGCGGTTTGGACGGATACATATACCGGACCCGCGATGGCGGAAGAACCTGGGAGCGAACGGTTCAGTTCCGGGATACGCAGGACAAGACCTTCAAGGCAGTTCTTGCCGGGGGAGTTCAGGGTACAGCAATACGCCTCTCCGGTGAACGGGGTCTGGTAGCGGTAATCGGCCTGAAAGAGGGTAAATCCGCCATCCGTATACTGCGGACAACCGATGGCGGAGAAACCTGGAGTGAGCCGAAGTATTACAATCTGGATCTTCCCTGTCTTACCCTTACCCTCTCTCCGGATCTGCATCTTGCCGTATTCAACAATGATTCAACGGTGAGTATGTTTGCGCTGAAGTAGAATCATGATGTGTCACACCCCGTCGGGGAGCATAACCCGCACAACGCGAGTTTAGCATCCCGCCGGGATGCGGGTCAGCACTTCCTTACCGCAGCAACCCGGCAATTTCGGTCATCTGGAAGGCGGTGAGCGGGCCATGATCCATTGCTTTCGCGTTTTCTTCTACCTGCTTTACCGTGCGGAAGCCCGGGATCGGTATGTTGGCATTGCTTCGCGCCCAGAGCCAGGCGATGGCGCCCTGTGCCAGTGTCCGACCATTACTTGTAAGGATTTCATGAACCGCGTCGAGCTTCTTCAGAAATTCGGGATTCGGTTTCCCGTCCCTGAAGTATTTCATCCATTCGGGGCTCTTCTTGCCGCGTACGTCATTGATGGCGAGATCACTTCCGGCCTTGTACTTGCCCGAAAGAATTCCCATGGCAAGCGGTCCCCGGTTGAGCGCGGCAAGCGAGTTCGCCTCGCATACATCCAGAACCGCCGCATTGTCATTCAGTACATTCAGTTCCACCTCAATGGTTGAACAGTGGTTACCATCTGCGAAAAATGCCGCGCTTTGTGGAAAGTCGGTACTCCATCCATAGGTACGTATTTTGCCTGCGGTAACGAGTTCCTCGAGGGTATCGCGGACCGGTTGGGCTTTCTCCGGCGGGAACCCGTTGTCGTGGAAGAGGTACACGTCGATGTAATCGGTATTGAGGCGGCGAAGAGAATCTTCGCAGGCGCGCCGGATCCCGTCGGGGCTGGCGTCGCTTCCGGTAACCTGACGGGTTTCCTCGTCGAATACCGCGTTGAATTTCGACACGATGACCATGTCCTTTCGGCGACCTTCCAGTGCCTTCGCGAGGACGCGTTCGCTGTGTCCGGCACCATAGACGTTGGCTGTATCAAGAAGGTTAATTCCCAAGTCAAGGGCCCGGTGTATCGCCCGGATTGATTCGGCATCATCAACGTCGCCCCATCCATGTGGTTCGTCACCGGACCAGAACGGCCCGCCGATAGCCCAGCAGCCGAGACCGAGCGCACTTACCTCTTTTTCCAGGTGTTTGATTTTCCTTTTCATGGTTCTCTCCTTATACTTCCCGGGGGCTTGCATTGCAGGCGCCCCCTGTCTATTGTAATGAACAGTCATGAGAATATACAGTCTTTATCGCTTCTGCGGTTTTCATTTACTGGCAGCGCCCCTTTTCTTTGGGATGCTTCTTCTCACCTCCTGCGAACGCCGTTATGACCTGTCTATTGAACCCCCTGCTGCACGTATCGCCTTCGACAAAGCTATCGGGCAAAACGGGGTGTCTCCCCTTTTGGTATATGGCGAGGCAGTCCTTCCCGGACACGTTTCGCACCATGACCGGAAACTCGTTGTTTCTCTCGAGATGGAAGGTTGGGAGCCGGCTCGTGTAACGGCGGTATCGGAGTCGGTCTTTCGTGAGACGGATGTGACTATCAGCCTGAAGCCACTCTTTCATGAGCTGTCTGTTGAAGTGGTCAACGGGAATTCATCGGTTTTGATAGACGGTTCCGAGCAAGAGGGTTTTTCCGCCGGTGGCGGACGGGCCCTTGTGGTGCACGGGGTACACCAAGTGACCCTTTCACGGGAGGGCTTTGCCAACCAAACTATTGAAATCCTGCTCGATGCCCCGCGTACCCTGCGTCTCAAACATCAGAAGACCTCCGGGCCTGCCCGCTCCATCGGTGTTTTCCCCACAGGCTCACAACCCAAGCAGGTTGTTTTTACTCCGGACAGCCGCTATCTCGTCGTGCCGCTACTCAATGATGTCGGTTTTGATTTCATTGCCCTGGAGGGAGCCCTGCGTGGTGAAAGCACTGCGTTTACGCGTATTCCCGCACCCGAAGCCGACCGTAAGGGATATGTGGAGCCGCTCATTTTACCGGATATCGGCAGCCTCTGGATTTCGCAGATGACAACAGGCATGATTCATGAATATCGTTTGCCCTGTGCTTCAAATCAGGAAAATACTGTTGATACAGCTGGCCCGCCATCCGTTACGGGTGCGCAAGCCTCTGTTGAAGCATCCTCAGGAACAGACACGCCCGGCTTTCTTCGTACTGTGAGCGCCCGCGGCTCCTGGACCAAGGTCATGGCCAGCGATCCTGCCCGGCGCTGGATAGCTGTATCGAACTGGATTACGAATGATGTTGTCGTCCTTGAACGCGAGACGGGTCTTCTTGTCAAAAAGCTCGTCAACCTGGCCGTCCCGCGGGGCCTTGCTTTCTCAAGGGATGGTGCGCATCTCTTTGTGGCTTCCTATGATGGCAACACCCTTTACCGTTTTTCGACCGAAAGCTGGAAGGAAACCAAACGCTTTGTCCGCTCCGGTGCTGCGATGCGCCATATCGTTCTTTCTCCGGATGGTTCAAGCCTTTTCGTCAACGACATGCGCCACTCCCGCATATTCCGCCTGTCCACGGCAGATCTGTCCCTGGAGAAGCTGTACCGGGTGGACGACAGTAATCCGAACACTATTGATCTTGATCCGGCAGGAAAACGTCTTTTTGTTTCCTGTCGTGGCCCTAACAACCCAAAGAACTACCTCCTGCGCAGCCCCCGTAACGGACACGTATACATTATCGATGTCGATACGGGTGATGTACTACAAACTCTTGTAGGCGGGAATCAACCTACAGGCCTCGATGTGTCTGCCGACGGGTGCTTTTTGGCCTTTACCAATTTTCTCGATGATACTGTTGAAGTCTATGCGTTGAGCGAGACCAGATAACAGTACCAACAATTTTGGTAGCAGTAAACCTTGACCCCGCCCCCGGGGCAGACTTTAGCCT
>CAZGQQ010000128.1:0-3521 GCA_964527175.1 uncultured Treponema sp. | reverse complement strand
AACACGAGAGATTTTTCCAGATTCAGCGGTTCGCCGTCAGCGAGTTTCCAGGCTATCCATCCATGGGGAGAAAGACGCACCGGAAGCATGGGAGAGGCAAGAATATTCATGACCGCACCGGTTTTTAAAACAAGAGAATTAATAAAACCTGCTTCACGGGAAAGTTGATACCCGGGTATATCGGATCGTTCGGAAGAATCGGGTATGTCAAATACCACAGCCCGCCATCCGAGAATCATGAAAATGCGGTTTATGTACAACAACGAAATACTTTTCTGAATATCAACCACAAAAAGCTGTACTTCTGCTTCTCCGCCGGCGAGCCAACGATGCTGGTCTGTTTGCTCATCGGCATATTCAACGGCAGCAGCAGATGACCATGGAGCATTTCCAAAAACGACAGAAGACCCGTCAAGATCCAGGGCGGTCTCATCCCATACCCCATATACCGTCACACGAAATGGCAGGGCTAATCCCGGGGAAAAACGGAATACCGCATCAGCACGATAGTCGGCATCAGGAAAAACGGAACGTCCATACACAAACAGTTCCGCACCCCGACCAAACAATTCCCAGGGTAACCGGTCCCAGCTTGACAGACCAGCCATGATCCCGGGAATGTACACGGCATCACGATAGGCCCAATTATAGGGACTGCTTGCGGCGGCGTCTGGAAGTGCTATCCATAGAGCCTCACATGATGGTGACAGGGAAAACTGTATCCGTTCGGTTCGAAGCCCGCGGGTAACAAGAACCGAAGCCGTGATACGGGTCTCACGATAGGGGTATTCAAAGGAATCATCGGTCAGAAACTCGATCGTATCGGTAAAGGAAACATGAGAGGGGATGCGGAAGAGAAAGGAATCCCATACCACGTTGGTGTCAACCAGCCCCTCACGAAAATTATACCCGCCAAAGAGGAAGAAATGATTCATGTCTGTCGGGGTTGCAAGAATTGTTGCAATGCCGGCTCCATCAGCACGTATCCTGTTTCCGGAGACCGATAGTACTGGTAGCGGAATCCAGAATTGGAACGGATTGAGATACGAAACCGGACAATACTTCTTCTCCGGAAACCCGTGCGGCTCATCGGCGCCAATGGCCGAAACAGATACGGGAAACTCTCGTTGGATCATGACGAGCGGCACGGTGTTGACCACATCATCCGGCGAATCCCCGGGATACTGCATCAGGGCATCTGTAGCAGAGAGACGGGCACGATACACGATATGTGCGCCGGAGCGTACCGGAACATGGATACCGCCGGAATAGTCGGTGCCATGCAGCGAAAGATGGGGAGCATCTTTTCCCTCAAAAGAAATGCGGGCAAGCCGATACAGCCCGGATTCATCATGCCAGGAGAAAAGGAGCTCCCCTGACGATGATGAAAGACCCCGTACATATCGCCAAACCATTGAATCGAGTGCTTCTCCGGCGGAAAAGAAGTGCACCGCACCGGTGTCAATGTGGTATACCCCTATTGACCGCACTCCCTGCTCACTGACAATAAACGCGATACGGTTATCATCGAGGGGAGCGGGAGATGAAAAAAGACGTTCCGCATTTCCGCCAAGAAGCAGCACTTGCTCACCGGGAGACGGACAGTACACCAGCTGTGTTGAGTGCCCGTCACCGGAAAGCGCGATAATACCGTCACGGAAATATGATGGACTTGTCACACCGTGCCACACACGCCCCGTTCTCTTCCCTGTTTGAAGGTTGTATTCACGGACAATTGCCCGGGACAAGGCACCGCTTCTCCGGTAGCCGGACACGAGCATCGTTGTTTCATCGGGAGAAACTGAAATATCGGTGCTGGTTGCATCAGTCTTGAGTCGTGAAACAACGCTGCCGCTCTCCGGGTCTACCGATACAATGCTGCGTGAATACCGGTCAAGCATATAAACCTGCGACTGCCCCCCGGCAAGAGATTCAATCATCAAATCCTGACCAGACAAAACAGGATCGGAAGGATCCATGATGGATGTTGTTCTGAAGGTTTCACTGAACGCATGCCATGCCGCTGTGAATGAAACCGGATAGATGCGGTTAAATGCTCTCGGCAACTTTCCCGGGTGATTCTGCAGGGAAATACCGGAGAATTTTCCCAGCTCCTTCCACAGGAGAGCATACCGCTCCATGCCATAGGTCTGCTGGAGCCATGTGGAAAACAGGCCGCCATATTCATAGTATGCGCGACCAAAGGGCGGATGGTCATAAACCCCGGAAGCTTGTGCCGGAGAGAGAAACGCACCTTCATGCCGGGCCTGTACCAGACGATCCCGTACCAAAGGATCATTGGATCTTCCATATCCGTTCAGACTTTCAAAACTTACGGTTACGCCCTCTACCATGAACAGCGGTGCGCTGAGCAATGTCGGCATAACCCATCCGCCGAACAGCCCATGAAAAAATTCCATGGCCGGACTTCTTGATCCAAGAGACAGGACATGTACCAGTTCGTGTGTAAAAAGACTCTCCAGGGAATTACGGTACGTGGTGAATTCAACATCCGGGGCTACATCGTACAGCACAATATGTGCATACGGAAAAAAGCCCATGTATCCGTTAAATTCGTCAGTAAACGGACTAATGGTTACCGGGATTCTCCCCACCGGGGACCTACCCAGAAGCGGGGCAAGAGTTTCCAGTGTATCATCGGCAATCGAAGCAATATATTCTGCACTTGCTCGCGACTGTTCAGGAAATATGATGTCAAAATATTCGGTTTGAATAACCCGAAGCGGATTGCCGGAAACAAGCGTTTGCGAAAAGCCGGCACTCTGCATGAGGGCACACAGCAGCGCGACACAAATGAAAAACCTGGACTCGAACCGGACGAGCAGCAAATACCAGTTACAGAAGGAATTCACTGACCAGACCCGCCAGTACGGAAAGAGTGCTTATCGTAGAGATAACCGGACCAATAATCCGTCGGGGAACCATTGAGCGGACGAACCGGAGGATGAATGGAACACTCAGACAATACACCGGATACAGCCAGACGAAAAAGGACGACCCGGAAACATTGGTAAAATACAATAAAAGAAACAGCGGCACGATAACCAGCTGACACTCACACACTGCATCAAACACACGGACCCGCTGGTCTTCAACCGGCGAATGAGCAGTTTGGGCCAGTCTCCAGGCACCTCCGGACAACACGGCTACTCCGGCAAAAATCCAGAACGGATGAAAAACACCCAGAAAAGCCAGAATGACCGCAGGAACGGCGGTTGCCGTAAAAAAATTGACAGCAATACCGAACAGACGAATATGCAACTGCGTGTTCCGCCTGAACCAGGGTGCCGTTAGTAAAACACAAAGAACCAGAGCGCAATACAAAAACAACGCACCGGGGACAAGTCGGCTTCTCAGGAAAAACCGGAGAGCAAACATTCCGGCTGCAAATACTGCTGCACCGGTTAAAAAAACCGAATTCTCTCTGCTGTTTCGGGGAAACAGGGCCTCTTTCTCCATACTTCCAATACTCCTTTTTTTACCCCCGCCAGTATACCATT
>CAZGQQ010000127.1:0-3650 GCA_964527175.1 uncultured Treponema sp. | reverse complement strand
AAAAAAGGCCAGCCTTGCGACTGACCTTTTTTCTATTAAGCCAAGAAAGGGAATCGAACCCTTGACCTGCACGTTACGAGGGTGCTGCTCTGCCGACTGAGCTATCTTGGCGCGTGGGGGAATTATAGCGGGGGTGGGGGTGGGGCGTCAAGATACAAGGATTGTTGACAGTTGGTAGAGGACTCTGGTATGGTGGGGACGTGCAGGGGTGGCCGTTGGCCTGAGATTATACCCTTTGAACCTGATCCGGATAATGCCGGCGAAGGAAGTCATGGTTATGTCTGAATCTTTTCAAATTGTATTTTTTCAGCACGTACTCCTGTACAAATCAAATTTGTTTAGGGAGAACTGCTATGCTGGACGAAACAGTCATTTCACGGGCAATCATTGAAACGTACATGAAGAAACTCACGGATAACCTCACGGTGGATGTTGCCATTGTAGGGGCGGGGCCGTCGGGGTTGGTGGCGGGGTATTATCTTGCGAAGGCCGGGTGGAAGGTTGCAATTTTTGAGCGGGCGTTGGCCGTGGGCGGCGGAATGTGGGGCGGCGGTATGGGATTCAACGAGATCGTCGTGCAGGAAGAGGGAAAGGCCGTACTCGACGAGTTTGACCTTCCTGCTGCGCGGTATACGGAAGGATACTACACGCTCGAGTCCGTACGGGCTGTCTCGGCTCTGGCGCTCCGTGCGGTGGAGGCGGGTGTTGCCATCTTCAATCTCGTCGGGGTGGAAGACGTAGTACTCCATGACGGACGTGTTTCCGGGCTCGTGCTCAACTGGGGTCCGGTCATGAAGTCCGGCCTCCCGGTGGATCCGCTCACCGTGCATGCCCGCTGTGTGCTCGACGCGACCGGGCATCCGGCTCATGTGGCGGAAGTACTCTGCCGCAAGATGGGGGTTTCGCTCAATACGCCGACTGGCACGATGATGGGCGAAATGTCCATGGATGCGGAAAAAGGCGAAAAGCAGACGGTGGAGAATACCCGGGAAGCGTATCCAGGCCTCTTTGTGAGCGGTATGGCCGCAAACGCGGTCTTTGGCGGGTACCGGATGGGTCCGGTCTTCGGCGGGATGCTGCTTTCGGGAAAACGAGCCGCGGATGAAATGCTCACGCGGCTTGGGGAGCGTTAAGCTTCCTTGCTCCGGCGGGCGTTCACGTATCGGGTAAGTTCGGTGATATTCTTGATAACAATACTGTCTTCGAATACCTCCATCTTTCCCTGGTCAATGAAACGGTGCATTTCGTCTTCCACGGTTTCCACGGGAAGGCCCGCCCATCGCGCGATTTCCTCCATCGATATTGAGAAGGTACGCATGTCGGTGGTTTTGTCGATATTCGGCTGGGTTTCGTCGAGCATGAGGAACACATCGCCGACACGGGCCATCATGTCCGGAACCGTCAGGATCATGAACCGGCGCTTTTGTGCGTAAATGCGTTTTACGAAGGTTTTGAGGAGCTTCATGGCGATTGCGGGGTTTCCCATCATAAGGACTTCGAAATTCGCCTTGTTGAACTCGAGCGCTTTTACATCGTCGTAGGCGATGGCGGTGGCCGAACGCGGGGAGTTTTCCAGAATGGCCATCTCACCAAAAATCTCGGACGGCTGAAGGATATCGAGATTTTTCTCGAATCCGTTGACGATCTTGATCAGCTGAACCCGTCCGGACTGGATGAGATAAAAGCAGTCGCCGGGTTCAAACTCGGAAAATATGACTGATCCTTTGGGAAATGTCTTGGCAAATCGCGAAAACGCGGCAAATACGTCACTCATTCTTTCATCCTCCGCATAGTGAGATCAGTTCGCGGACTTTCGGCGCAAGCTGCGGTCCCGCCATGGTAAGGGATTTGTTAAAAAAGGCCTTTGCCTTGTCCATCAGATCCATCTTGCGGTAACACAGGCCCATGGACATGAGAACTTCGGCCATCTGTCCCGACTTGGGATACTGGCTGATGTATCCGGAAAGGAGCTGTACGCAGCGGACATATTCTTCCTGTTCATACAGGCATTGTCCGGCTCCCACATATGCTTTTCCAACAACCGGGGTTTCTCCAAGCTCGATAATGGAATGGTACTGCTTGTATGCCTCGTCCCACTTGCCCTGTCCGGCCAGGCCTTCGGCAAGGGTCAGTGCGAGATTGGGATCATTTCCCACCGGTCCGTCGGAGCGGCGCGGCTCGGAACCCGCGGAACTGCCGGAACGATCTCCGAATGACCTTCCGGGTTCCTGTGCACTCTGGGCGCTCTTGGCAATATCCTTTACTTCCTGTACATGTTTGCCCGACGGGTACAGCTGCAGATAGCGGACGGCTACCTGACCGGCGGCGCGATACTGGCGCGAATTGTAAAAACACTGGGCCACCGAGAACAGCCCGTCATCGGGATTTGTTTCTTCTTTACTGTCCAGAAGTGATTCTATCTGACGGTGAATGTGCCTCAGCTGATTCGAGAACACTTTCAGCATTTTCATGATAATGCGGGTATTTGTCTGGGCAAACGCTTCAAATTCGGGGGTAGTGAACGCGAGGACGATGGAATCGGCAATAACCATGGCGCTTTCTTCCCGGGGATAGTGTCCCAGGGCCGATTTCACCCCGAAAAACTCGCCTTCACGGATATATTCGGTAATCTGCTTGCCTGTTTCTATATCCGTGGACGTGAGAGCCATGCGCCCTTTTTGCAGGAGAAAAACCTTATCGTCAACATCGCCGGCAAAGTAGACGATTGAATTCGTTTTATATTGAACGGCTTTGGGCATGCTGAATCCTCAATAACGGTATATGTCCGAGTATAACACAGGAACTGGCTCTTCGTCCATTTTTTTGATACCATGGAATCCATATATGATTGATTTACATACCCATACCCGTGCTTCTGACGGGAGTTTTACTCCGGTGGAGCTCGTGCGCCATGCGGCAGACAAGGGCCTTTCCGTTCTCGCGGTAACTGATCATGATACCATTGGCGGTCTTTCCGAAGCTGCCGCTGCCGCCGCAGATGCCGGACTGATCTTCATCCCCGGTATCGAGCTCGACATTTCATGGACTCCGGGAGACTGCCATCTGCTCGGGTACGGTGTTGGCCGCAAGGATTCGGCGATAGACACGCTTCTTGAAACCATTAACGGGAACCGCCGAAAACGGAATGTACTGATACTTGAGGCGTTACGGGAAAAGGGATTCGACATCGATCTTGAGCGGGTGGAAGCCGCCGCCGGTGGCGGAACGGTCGGGAGGCCGCATATTGCGCGGTACTTGACCTCCACGGGGGCCGTAAAGAGTGTGCAGCAGGCCTTTGACAAGTATCTCGCGACAGGCCGCCCCTGCTATGTTCCCCGTGAAAGTATTTCTCTCGAGGAAGGCATTACCGCCATTACCGCATCCGGCGGTGTTCCGGTGCTTGCTCATCCCCTTTCACTGTATGTGTCCTGGAGCCGGCTCGCGGAAATTCTCGCGTCGTTCCGGGACAAGGGAGTGCGCGGTCTTGAAGCCTGGCATCCGGGAGCAAAGAAACGGTCCTGTGAGCGTCTGGAAGAACTTGCCCGCTCGCTCGGCATGTTTGTAACCGCCGGCAGCGACTTCCACGGCGAGGTGCGCAAGGACCGGAAGCTCGGCAAAACGGTAGACGGACGGGATATCCCGGACCGGTA
>CAZGQQ010000126.1:0-3713 GCA_964527175.1 uncultured Treponema sp. | reverse complement strand
AGTACATTTAAAAATGAAAAGGGGCTGCCTACTTATTAGACAGCCCCTTTTTTTTCGTTTGTCATATCGATTCGAGTGCCAACCTCGCTTCAAATCAGCATTAAAAATACCAGCGTCCGCCGAGACCGACATCAAATATTCCTGCCGTTTTAGGATACAGTTTGAGGCCGGGGGCAACTTCGACAAATACCTCAACGGGGACACTGGTAAAAAGCCAGCGCAATCCTGCCGGAACCCGTGCCCCAAGGGCAAAATCTCCGTCGTCGGAGAAAGGAATATAGGCTTTTCCTCCAACACCGAGATATACCGGAATTACCGTCCCCTGAATTGAAAGGATATCATCGAAATGAAAAAGATAATCCGCGGTCACTGACATGCCTTTTGAATCAACAAAACTCCAGCCAAATGATGCCTGGATGGTGTTAACATCGGTAAGACGCAGTGCGACTGAAACGCCGGTGTTGCTACCGATAACGACTCCCGCCCCGAAGGCGCCGGGTTCTGCATGGAGTGCCGGAACAGTCAGTACGGCAAATGCGAAAATGACAAGCAGTGTTTTATACGTTCGTTTCATAAGGTACTCCTTTCACGTCAGTATGTCATATCGGTCGGGAACCTGTCAAAGGATGTCCGGCCCGGCATGCAATGCAGGGTTTTGGTTTTTTGGATGTATTTACTTTTCGTGACAAAAAATACGTTCGTGCTACGCTTCCCGGTATGAAAACGAATGAAAGACTGGTTATTCACCTGGATTGTTTGCCCGATATCAGTTCGGTCAGGGATCTTGAACGGTATGGGTACCGGGACTATGGACGATTCGCTGTTCTTCGCGACGGGCGATTCTGGCTTCAGAGTCTTCACTCAAACTATCCTGCCGAAATGGAAAACGGATGGTTTTGGGCGATTGACCACAAAGACCGGCTGGTAGTGTCCGGACGGAGTGCCGTAATGGACGGGGAACGTTTGTTTACCAGGGAAAAACATATCCTTGCCCAGCTGGTACAGGAACTGGTGAACAAGCGCATACTCGCCCGTCCCCGGACAATAGCAACCGACTGGTATACTGACTCGTTCAGGCACTGATTTCCACACGGTTGCGTCCATGGTTCTTTGCCCGGTAGAGCGCTTCGTCGCAACGCTTGAAAGCGGATTCAAATGATTCGTTTTCATGTATTTCGCATACGCCAAGACTGATGGTAAGGGTGAATCCGTTGAACCTGATTTGTTCCGTGATGCTCCTTATTTTGTTGGCAACCAGTTTGGCGGGTTCCAGCGGGGTTTCAGGGAGGATGATGAGAAACTCTTCTCCTCCCATTCTGGTGATTGTATCCGAGTCGCGGAGCTGTTCCCGGATGGTTCCCACGAGGGAAACAAGCACCCGGTCGCCAACCGGATGCCCATACGTGTCATTGACGTTCTTGAAATGATCTACATCGATGAGTATGCAGGAAAGGGATGTGCGGTACCGGTTTTTTGCATTGATCAATTTCTGTATGTATTCGTTCAGAAAGAGCCGGTTATACGCACCGGTAAGTTGATCATGGAGGGTAAGATCACGCATGCGTACTGTTGAAAGATTTGCCTTGAGCCTGATGTGCTCTGCATACAGGCCGAAAACGAAATTCAGTGAAGCGAGGAAAATCATGGTTACAACAAGACTCGGGTCGGCAACGGTATGAAAGTATCTGCCATAAGCAAGAGTAAACATTCCCAGAAGCCAGATTCCGCACAGAATGTACGCAAGAAGCGGACCACTGAGCATAACGGTAACCCCAAGGGATGCAAGAAAGACGGCGGTCAGATTTCGCCCATAATGAAAATCAAGCACACTCAGGGTCATTCCCAACGAGATCATGGCGAAACAGAACAGCATGCACAGAAGAAATACTGCTTTTTCGGATCCCTTCCGGTTGGCAAGGAACAGTACTAGTATATACACCGGAGAGGCAGCCATGGTTGCCAGATAAAAGCGTATGTACAATGACTGTATCCATTCGTCGCAATACCGGTCCGGAAGAAGCAGATGCTGGACAAGAAAAATAAAACAGCTCGCAAACAACAACGCAGCGAGAACAGAAAAAGCCTTGTAATTGTGGTTGTTACGGAGGGAAATGATCTCTGCTGTGTATTTTCCCGGAATTTTCACTGAACTAGAGTATAGTGCATTGCCGGCATTTGTGTACCCGAAATACATGAAATGGAAAAATTTCGCATTCAACCATCCGGATATGCTATACTGATGCTTTCGGAGGTACGTTATGTATGAACCCTGGTTTGTCTGGGCGGTAATCGGCATTGCCTGTATCGGCATGGAAATGCTCATGCCCGGCTTTGTGATTTTCTTTTTCGGGCTTGGAGCGTTGGTCACTGCACTGTGTTCCCTTATTCCCGGTGTGGATTCGCTGATCTGGCTTCAAATCCTGATCTTTGTCATTTTTTCCATTCTTTCAATCGTATTCTTGCGCCGTCATTTTGCCAGGATTTTTGCCGGTTCGGTGTTTGATTCATCACGGGAGTCCAGGGATGAGTCCGAAGCCGGTGAATTCGCTGAAGTTACCGAGAAGATTAGTGCCTCACGAGAGGGTCGTATCCGTTTTCGGGGTACTACCTGGCCGGCATCCTCTACCGGTGTCGACGCAAATCCCGGATCACAGGTTCGCATTGTGTCCCGCAAGGGAATGATATATGTGGTTGAGCCGGTTGCGGATGCACCGGTAACCGAGAAGGAGTAGAAATGTCAGTTTTTCTGGTGTATTTGACGGCCTTTGTCGTCCTGGTTGTTTTGTTCAAGATTGCCGTGGTTGTCCCCGAGCGGGAGGCGGTAATCATCGAACGTCTGGGAAAGTATTCCCGTACGTTGTATTCAGGTTTTCACCTGTTGGTTCCGTTTATTGACCATGTTGCCTACCGGCAGAATCTCAAGGAAGACGCTCTCGATGTTGATCCCCAAATCTGTATCACGTCAGACAATGTGCAGGTGCAGGTGGATGGCGTGCTCTATACCCAGGTTATCGATCCGGTAAAGGCAAGCTATGGTATCGAGAATTACCGCTTCGCGGTGACCCAGCTCGCGAAAACTACCATGCGAAGCGAGATAGGAAAGCTTGAGCTCGACAATACCTTTTCCGAGCGTGAGGCGATTAACGACAATATCGTGCGCGCACTCGACGAAGCTTCGGGCAACTGGGGCATCAAGGTGACCCGGTACGAGATCCGGGACATTACGCCGACGAATACCATTCTCGAGGCAATGGAAAGCCAGATGCGTGCCGAGCGCATCAAGCGTGCGGATATTCTTTCGAGCGAAGGAAAGCGTGCTGCCCGCGTCAATGTGTCTCTCGGAGACAAGGAGGACGCAATCAACCGGTCCATGGGTGAAAAACAGCGCCGCATCAATATTGCCGAAGGGCGCGCGAAATCAATCGAGATTACGAGCCAGGCAAGTGCAGAGGGACTCAACCTCATTGCCGAGGCGCTCTCGGTTCCCGGCGGTACATCCGCGGTGGGGCTCCGCCTTGCCGAAAGTTATATTGATCAGTTCCGTGAAACGCTCGCAAACTGCGATGTTTCCGTATATCCCGCGGAACTTGCCGGAATCGCTACGGTCGCAGAAATGATAAAAGGTGCGGGCAAGAAGGGCGGGGCAACCGCGTCATACGCCCAGTCTGCCGCGAAGCAGGCAAAAGGAGGCGCTGAATGAATCCCTTTACCCC
>CAZGQQ010000125.1:0-3887 GCA_964527175.1 uncultured Treponema sp. | reverse complement strand
TGAAACTCCGAGGCCGACAGTTACAGTCTGGATGAAAGAAGAGATACACCCATACACGCGGCATCCCTTTCGCAGGGTTCCGTCTGTCCGGTTTATTGCACCCTGAAGACATTTTTGTTTTCGGGGTTTTTTTATGCAACAAACTGAAGAATCAATGATGCGGAACGCATTGGCACTCGCACGAAAGGGCCGCGAGACAGTCGGGTCAAACCCGATGGTCGGAGCCATTATCACCGACGACACCGGATCCGTTCGCGGAACCGGCTGGCACTACGGTCCAGGCACTCCCCATGCAGAAGTACATGCCATACAGGCGGCAAAAGACTCAGGACTCACAGACTTTTCCGGTACCACCTTGTATGTAACCCTTGAACCCTGTTGTCATACGGGAAGAACGCCACCCTGTACCGATCTCATCCTGAAAACCGGAATCCGCCGGATTGTGTGTGGCATGACCGACCCGAATCCGCTTGTCGGAGGGAAGGGTCTCCGCATTCTCCGGGACGCTGGCTGCACAATCCGCAACAATGTTCTTGAAAAGGAATGCCGCGCTCTCAATACGGCGTTTGTGACCTTTCACGAGAAGAAGCGACCCTACTGCACCCTGAAAACGGCAAGTTCCCTCGACGGGAAAATTACCGCCCCGAACGGTGAATCGCGCTGGATTACCGGAGAAGCATCACGACAGGACGTACACCGCCTTCGAGCACGACAGGCAGCAATCATCACCGGTATCGGAACCGTTCTTGCCGACGACCCCCTGCTTACCGTCCGGAACGTTCCCCGAAGCGACCCCGATCCGCTCAGAATCGTCGCAGACACCCGGCTCCGTATTCCGGAAGAAAGCCGGCTTGTCGGAACAGCACACAAAACACCCCTGCTGGTGGTCTGCTCCGAACAAACGCTTGCCGAACCGGCAGGCAGAACAAAAAGGCAGATTCTTGAACAATGCGGGGCAGAGATCCTTGCTCTTCCCGAGCAAAACGGACGCATCAGTATTCCCGTCCTTACCGAACAGCTTGCCGGGCGCGGCATTGACCGCCTCCTGATTGAAGCCGGCGGAACTCTGGCCTGGAGTTTTCTCGAAAGCGGTCTTGTCGACCTGATACGCATGTATCTTGCCCCCACGCTGATCGGCGGGACCGGGGCCATGAGTGTGCTGGGTGGCGCAGGGATCCGCGCGCTGGACCGGCAGATTACGATTTCCGGCCTTACGCTTTACCGTTGCGGAGCGGATGTTGTACTGGAGGGTGTCCCATGTTTACCGGCTTGATTCAGGAAGTGGGCCGGATCATTTCTCCGCCGCCCCGTCTGCATGTTCGCTGTACACTGGCAAAAAACCTCACCTGCGGAGACAGCATTGCCGTAGACGGTGTCTGTCTCACCGCTGAACGGGTCTATTCGGGCGGTTTTTTCGCAACAGTCATGCCGGAAACCGGTACACGAAGCACCCTGCGCACCTGCAAATCCGGACAACAGGTAAATCTTGAACCCGCATTGCGTGCGGGAACGGCACTCGGCGGGCATCTTGTTGGCGGACATGTCGATGAAACCGGTACCATCATCAATATCAAAACAGACCGCGACGCCACCTGGTATACCATCGCCTGTTCAAAAAACTTCATGCCCCTGCTTGCGGAAAAGGGCTCGGTCGCCATTGACGGTATCAGCCTTACGGTTGTTTCGGTCTCTGACAACCTGTTCACCGTCTCGGTTATCCCCCACACACGCAGGGAAACAACTCTCGGCACGAAGAAAACTGGAGACGCGGTCAACCTCGAGGGAGACACCATCGCACGCTACGTGCAACAAGCACGCTCCTCCCGCATGCCGGCACCCCGGAACAAAAAGCCACTTATGGAAACACTGTTTGAAAACGGATTCACCGGAGGAACACATGAATACACAGTATGAACGGATTATCCGCCAGCTTTCACGCGGCGGCATGATTGTAGTAACCGATGATGAACATCGTGAAAACGAGGGGGATCTGGTCATGGCCGCACGACATGCAACCCCGGAAGCAATTACCTTCATGATCAGGAAAGCGGGCGGGCTCATCTGTGTCCCGCTTGAAGAAGAGCGGGCCTTCTCCCTCGGTCTTGCTCCCATGTGCAGGGACAATACCGATCCGCACGGGACGGCCTTCACCGTATCGGTTGACGCACAGACAACCACAACCGGGATTTCCGCTGCCGACCGGTGCAAAACGATTCGGGCCCTTGCGGATCCACTTTCAAAAAAAACGGACTTCCGTAGTCCGGGACACCTCTTTCCCCTTGTTGGGAAACAGGGCGGGCTCGCCGACCGCCGCGGACACACGGAGGCGTCTCTTGCACTTGTCAGACAATGCACACCGCAGGGCCTTCCGGTTGCTGCCGTAATTTGCGAAATTCTCGCCCGCGACGGAACCATGCTCAGAGGCAGGGCCCTTGCGCGATTCTGCCGTTTGCACCGGCTCCCCAGTATCAGTGTCCAGGACATTGCCGTCAATGAAAACACCACCAGCCCGACCATACAGCGAATGGCAGAAACAACGCTCCCAACAAGACACGGAACCTTCCATCTGTATGCATACGAAGAGACTCCGTCCGGAAAGGAACACCTCGCGCTGGTATACGGGAACCCGGCGCAAACGACGGCTCCGCTGTGCCGCATCCATTCGGAATGCCTTACCGGTGATGTACTGGGATCCCGACGATGCGATTGCGGAGAGCAGCTGGAACAGGCCATGGCAAGAATTGCCGACGCCGGTTCTGGTGTTGTCATATATCTTCGTCAGGAAGGACGCGGTATCGGCCTGGTGAACAAGATCCGCGCATACGCACTTCAAGACACCGGGGCCGATACGGTCGAGGCAAACATCCTGCTCGGCTTTCATGCCGATGAACGCAACTATCGGGCGGCTGCAGAAATTCTGCGGGATATCGGCATACCGTCCGTCTCGCTCATGACCAATAACCCTGCCAAAATTGAGGGTCTTTCCCGTGAGGGAATACCGGTTGCGAGCCGGGCGCCGATCATAATTCCCCCGGGACCGGAGAATCGCCGGTATCTGGAAACAAAGATGAAGCGAATGAATCACCGTCTGAACCTTGATGGTGATGCAGACGATAACCAGAAATTGATAAAGGAAGGATTGTATGAACGAGTATGAAGGAATGCTGACCGCGAACGGTCTTCGGGTAGGAATCGTCGCTGCACGCTTCAATGACTTTATTGTCTCTCACCTGGTAGAGGGAGCCCGTGATGCCCTTTTGAGGCATGGCGCCCGGGACGAAGACCTTTCCCTTGTCCGGGTGCCAGGCGCCTTTGAAATTCCTCTTGCCGCAGCCAGACTTGCGGCAAAGGACAGCATTGATGCCGTTATCTGCGTTGGTGCCGTTATCAGGGGTGCTACCCCCCATTTTGATTATGTCGCAGCAGAAGTCTCGAAAGGTATTGCCCAGGTGTCCCTGTCCAGTAGAAAACCGGTTGCCTTCGGGGTGCTCACAACGGATACCATCGACCAGGCGGTTGAACGGGCCGGATCAAAAAGCGGCAACAAGGGGTTCGAAGCAGCCGTAACGGTCATTGAAATGTCCTCCCTTCTTGCAGCACTTGAATAAACGGCGCCCCGGGACAAGAAAAACAAGACCGGCAAGCCCTCTTCGGGATTGCCGGTTTTTTTTATGTGAGCTACACTGCGACCATGGCAAAGACAGTTGACGATAAAAAGATCATTTATACAATGGACCGCGTCTCCCGCAGTCATGGAACCAAACAGGTTTTGAAAAATATAAGCCTCTCCTATTTTTATGGAGCCAAAATAGGCGTTATCGGTTTGAACGGATCGGGAAAATCGAGCCTCTTGCGAATACTCGCCGGAACGGATACCGAGTTTACCG
>CAZGQQ010000124.1:0-3909 GCA_964527175.1 uncultured Treponema sp. | reverse complement strand
CTACGGCCTTCCGCTCTGGTGGATGGCTGAACCGGTGAGAGTCACCTTCCCGCTTTCCAGGCCGACCTGCCCCAGTACTTCCAGGGGTTTTTCGGGATTTACTGTCACTACTTTCTGGAAGCGGACGGGAACGATACCCTCAAGCACGTTACGGGTGTCGTAACCAACGAGGAGATCAAAAACCATGGCTTGTTCCGTAGAGACCACATTCGTGGCCATACCCTTCCAGATAACCCAACAGTCAAGATAGAGCCAGGGTTCCTGTACAACGTCGGCGTAGGTGTAGACATCCTGTATGGTGTCGAACCCCTGTTTCGAAAGGTAGCCCATAAGCTCACGTGATTTTCGTTTTATTGAAGCCGAAGCATTCGAGTTGAGAATCCGGTTAATTTCAACCTGGGCCGCATTGTCATGATACGTCTGGAAATACCGTTGCGCTTTCTCGAAACCGTCAAAGATTTCTTTTTCGGTCAGCACATACCGGTAGGAACCGCTCATGGCTATGGCGTCTTCACGCTCGGTGGAGTCGAGTTGCAATGCGGAAAGGTCTGCACGCTCGGGTGCTGGATCTGCAGTAAAACCGTGATACAGAAAAACGGCAACAAGTACAACGAGCGTGAGCGGCACCGTTTTTGCGGCGAGCCGACTCACAGTAAGCGGGCGCTTTATACGCGGATAAAACCGGGCGATTCTCCCGGTTTCAACGAGCGAAGAAATGGTCTCGGGGTCCCGTGTTTTTCGAATGAAGTCGAGCGATTTGCGGGCAAGCCGATGCGAAGGCGCATATTCAAGTGCTTCCAGATAATATTCAACCGCCTGGTGAGTGTCACCGCGGCGCAAATGGAGTGCGGCCTGGGCAACCAGCAGTTCCGGGTCGCGCATCTTGATCTGTCTGGCACGCTGGAAATAGGTAGTTGCCCCGCCGATGTCCCCGGTGTGAAGGCACGCCATACCCAGATACAGATAAAACGTAAATGAATCCCGATACTGAATGGTATTCGGTTCAAGAAGGGTTATGACATCATTATACTTTTTGCGGTAGAAGGCCCGTTTGGCACGCTCCAGAACAGTTTGTGGCATTGGTTACTCGGGTATCCTTTGCTCCAGGAGTGTATCAAGAGTTCTGTTCAGATAATCCAACTCTTCATTGGTTGCTACAGCAGGGTTCGCTTCAATTTCTTCGATACGTCCCAGAATCCATTCAATAAGGGCAATCCGCTCATCTTCTGTTTTTGGTTGCACATTGAGTTCAGGAATCGGAACCGAAGGAGTCTTGTTTGACGGTACTGAAGGCTTCGGCATCACCACCGGAGCCGGAACCGCATCTTTTATTGTGTAAGGACCAAACTGCATGTGTATTGTGTACAATTGCTTGTCTGCTATCTTCCTTTCCGGCCATACAAAGAGCGCTGCAGAATCCTGTACGGAATACAGTGTATTGAAATTTCTGCCGGCCAGATAATCCGGTATCCAGGTCAACGTATTAAGCCGTTCCCAGTTTGCAATGTACACCGCTTCCGGCCTGTCAACATTGTGTAGACCCATATTGAAAACAAGCGATTGGTTGTCGTTGCTGGATACAAGTATTGAATCCTGATCCGTTTCCGGACGTATCCTCGTCTCCCGCGAAATCCTGCTTCGGGTATCAGTAAAGAAATGAATCCCCCGGCTTTCACCAAGCATGGTATCAAAAAGAGCTTTTGCCGCAAAAACGCCGTCGGCACCCGAGGTGTTTTCTATTCTCAGTTCCATGGATACTGCTGTCGGAAAGCCCCTCCCTTCGGGGTCAACGAGACGGAATTCCTGCTCAACATAGAAATCATCAGTTAATACATACTGAAGTGTGACACCTGTTTCGGTTGGAACAATATCAACGGCGCGACCACCCCGGGGGGTCAGCTTGAAAACCCTACCATTTGACAAAATGGAAATCCAGGAGGTGGTTCCAAAGTTTCTGTCTTCAAACAATGGCTCATACCGGTTTTTACCCGTGTCGGCAATGTGATAGAGGCAAAAGGTGGCGGTCTTCGGATGAATAACCAGCTTCAGGTTGCCTCCGGTCAATTCAACAGGATCGGCATATAATGGCATCACGCAAAAAAACAGTGCCAGAATGAGGCCTGCAAGGCAGCCTTTTCTCATTTGTCTTCTCCCTCAAGGATCTGGTCATACAGGGTCTGCAATGACTTCGCCTTGTTTCGTAATTCCTCCAACGCCCGTCGGCGATCATCCTGACTGGTGTCCTCCGTGACTGATTGCACCGTATCGGGAGGAGGCATGGAGCCACTGGCGGCCAATGCCGCGGTCAATTCTGCATTCCGCAACTCCAGCTCTGAAATTGTATCCATAAGTTGTGCATTTCGTGTTTTTTCATCATCAAGAGTTCCTTCAAGCTCACCCATACGGGTATTCTTGATCATGTCCGAAATTCGCTTTTGATAGGCAGTAATGGCCTGTTCATACGTCCGTTCGCGACGTTGATAATCTTCTATAATGCGCAAAGATTCTTCATGACTCATTTTTAAAAGTTTTAGCAACTCTTCTTCTTTCGTCGTCTGCTTGATCAATGCAATCCGGTACGATGCGGCATCACGCTTTATCGCTTGTGGCCAGGTATTGAGAACCAGGGAGAAAATGCTCCGTGCTTCATCAAAACGCCCCACAGAAAACAGGTTTTCCCCCACCCAATAGTATGCAGAGGGAATCATGTCATGATCAGGCCACCGTGATACAAAACGATACAGTGTCTGAATTGAAGCTTCATGATATCCCAGCAAATACTGAACCCTTCCTTCCTGATACGTGATGTCAGGAATGCGTGCGTCGTCGGGGAATGAATGGTTAAAACGTTCGATATCTGAAAGAGAAGCCTTGTAATCGCCTGAAGCAAGCTCGGACATGATGAGCCAGTACCAGGGTTCCGACCCGGCGCCGGGAGCAGTTACCGCGCGACGGAACGACAGGGTTGCCGTGGACCAGTCCGATTTGGCGTATGCGTCCAGACCAGCCATGAGGGGGTCTTGTGCATACAGCGTCAAAGCGGCAAACAGCAGTAATACAATACCTGTTTTTTTCATCTCACCTCTCCATACCTGTCCCGGCTGGTGTACCGGTCAACAATCAAGATCTCCGGTAAAAAAAGCCGAGCCGGAAACAACAAGATCGGTTCCGGCATCAAGGACCCGTGGCAGCGTTTCGCAGTTGACACCGCCATCTACAGATACTATATACGAAAAATCCTTTTCCTGCTTGATTTTTTTGAGCTCCCGAACTTTTTCAAGGCATGAATCAATCATCACCTGTCCGCCAAAACCGGGATTAACCGTCATGACAAGAACAAGATCAACAAAGGGCAACACTTCCCGCAACGCAGAAACCGGGGTTGACGGAACCAGGCTTATTCCGGGACGACATCCTGCCTCCCTGATTTTTTGCACCAGACGGTGAGCATGCACTTCTGCTTCGATATGAAACGAGATGAAATCTGCGCCGGCTTTCACAAAGGAATCTATCATTGAAGCCGGATTATCTACCATGAGATGAACATCGAAGGGAAGCGTGGTAAGGGGTCTGAGCGCGGCAACAACCGGTGGGCCGATGGTCAGGTTGGGAACAAAATGCCCATCCATTACATCTATGTGGATCATGTCCCCACCATTATTTTTTATATGGTCTATGGCTCCGCCAAGGTTCGAAAAATCCGCGCTAAGGAGCGACGGAGCAAGCATATACGGTCTATTCATGTATATATAGTAGCAAACAAGGCTCGGGGTGTAAATAGAATACCTTAATTGACTAAACAGCAGGAATGAGTATAATGAAAGGAGTACCATGGCTATTGAACCGGTTCCCGGATTGTTACCGCAAGTGTATGAACTCCTCAAATCGGGCGAACTTGATCAGGCAAAC
>CAZGQQ010000123.1:0-3918 GCA_964527175.1 uncultured Treponema sp. | reverse complement strand
GCAGGAAGAAACGGTACGGCTCACTGAAAGACTCTGGGAGCCGTTCTCGCATTAGACTGAAACAAAGCGTTCGGACTAGTCATCAAACCGGACGCGGACAGAACCGATGCCTGTGGTAATATCAAGTCGTCGGTCCGCGTCCATATTTCCGGCCGTCCCGCTTCCAACTCCGTTGTATGACGCACGGCCTATCCGCACCGAACCGATACCACGGGTGAAATCGAAACGGTAGTCATCCTCGGATCCGGAGAGCGTAAGCTCAACGGAACCGGCACCAGTGGAAATTTCGGTTTTGGACATGAGATCACCGTCAAAGAGCACTCGACCGGCGCCAGTTTCAATCACAGTGTCATCAAATGAGCAATCATGGAAATCAAGCGACCCGGCGCCTGTTCGGAGCAATACAGTGTCCGCATGGATACCGCTCCCCTTGATGGAACCCGCTCCGCTTTCAATCTGGAATTGCCCGGCATCAATATCCGTTATGTTCAGGGAACCGGCACCGATGGATATTCTGCCCGTGTCCAGTATCCGTTTTTCCGGCAGAATGATTTCCAGATGACTTTCCAGATGGTTATCTTGTAACGCTATGCGGTGTTGCCAATCGGTTTCCTCAACGGTCAGGGTGTCGCCTTCTATTGTTATCGTTATTGAATCCTTTCTGAAATCCGTCGCTCGATATCCCGGAACCGGTCCATACCGGATGTCCAGCGAAGCAGCCTTCAATTCGATCGCAAGATTCCGGATGCCTGCAGGAAGAGCCCCTTCCAGAATTTCCACCGGACGGATTACCCCCTCATCGTTAGTGTCCGGAAAGTGCCAGCCAAACGAAAAGTTTTCACCATTCCATGGCCAGAATTTGAATTCCCGAATGGTCTTTCCACCAAAACTCAACCCTATTGCAATAAGGATGGCGCCAATACAAAGAAGAAAAAATCCCTTCATCAATCCCCTGCCCGTATTCCTGTTATCCATGATATCCTCCTGCAGGACGGTCAAAAAGCCAGGAAACAAACTGGCCTAGTAACGATAGTACCGCTCCGATAATCGCAAAAACAATTTTCCCGATACCCCATAAAATGAACGCAGCACCGAAAAGAACAAGTGCCGTCGCAGGCATTGAAAAAAGTCCTATGAAGCCTCCAATAAAGGTAACAAATCCGCCCACAAGAAGCGCAACAGCGGCAACCCCTATACCGAACACTGTTGCCAGAATTGCAATGATGAGTCCGATAATTCCTGCGATTACCGGAAAGGCCAGGGGGGCTGCCAACACTGCCAGTATGATGAACCAGATGGCAGAAAGCCCCTTTCCCGGATTATGGGGAGACTCCCGTGCGGCCCTGACTGCCCGATCAGCATAAATGCGGGAGGCAACACTCGCAGGACTCCCCAACTCGCGAATTACATCCTGTTCATGGTCGGGACCCGCCTCGTCAAAGTATTCTTCATAATACGCAAGGGCTTCCTCACGCTCGTCCGGAGGAAGACGGTCAAGCCGCTCCCTCAATTCACTCATGAATTGCGCTCGTGTCATGGTTGTATATCTCCTCTAAAAATTCCGTCAATTCTGGCCCGGTACTCTTTCCATTCCTGTACATAGAGCTGGTGCTGGGTCAACCCTTCACCGGTAATCCGGTAATACCGCCGGTTTCTGCCCTGCCAGGGCTCATCATACGTGCTGAGCCATCCGTTCTTCATGAGCCGCCTGAGTACCGGATACAGGGTTGACTCCGAAATGTCCATAACCTGCTTAACTTCCTGGGTCAGCCGGTACCCGTACTCGTCACCCCGCGACAGAATGGCCAGAACGCAGGCATCGAGCAACCCGGTATTGATTGAAAAAAGCATATGGCGCAGTACCTCCCCCGGAACATCACAATCGTCCCTTGATATCCGTATAATATCATATTTACAATGTTACTATACGGCGTATAGTATTGTATTGTCAATAAGTTTGACGATAATTCTACAATTTCATTCTGCAAGGCTGGATATTCCATAGCGTGGGAGACGCGTCTTCCTTATTTGCTTTCTCCCGGATATCGGTATAGAATGGAGATCAAATACAATACATGGTGGTTAAAAATGAAATTCCGTTGTCTTTTGCTCATTCTTCTTCTTGGAAATTGTGTAGTCTTTGCCCAGATTCGTGACTCAGTATGTATTGTATCTCCGCAGTACAACACCGAAACAACCGAATTTGTTGAAGCTGTATCAGAAAAACTGAATGAATCCGGGTATCGGGATCTTTCAAAACGAATATCCGGACGACTTGATTCAATATTTGGTTCCGGCGTTGTGGTAATGGGTGCCAATAAAACCCGGTATGTATTAACCAACCAGCATGTTGTCTCCCTTGCGGATAGCGTTACCATTGAATTCCGGAATACGAACGGTGAAAGCGAGACCTTCGAAAATTGTCCTGTTTTTGCGGTAAATGAACAGCTGGATCTCGCATTGGTTTTGCTCCCTGAAACCGCATCCAGTCACCCGGCCCTTGAGATTTCCCGCAGAACGATCCGCGATGGTGATGAAGTCTGGTCCGCCGGATATCCGGGACTTTCAGGAGAACCTTCCTGGCAGTTTGGCAAGGGAACCATTACCAATGAAGCAGCACGAGTACCCGACCTCATCGATCCTGAGCTTTCCGTTATTTATCAACACTCAGCCCCGGTAGACCCGGGGAATTCCGGAGGACCGCTGCTCCAGCCCATACCCGGACAAGACGGCAGATATACCATTGCCGGCATCAATACCTGGAAGGTCTTTTTCAGACAAGCAGCCAATTTTGCTGTTCCTGCCAAAACGATAGAAACATTCCTTCAAAAAGCAACCTCGGGCGAAAATCTGTCCATGAAGGATTTGATCAAGAAATCAGAATCTTTTCTGGCGAACATAACAAGGCCCAGCACCTCTGATGAAGAAGAAGTACGGTATCTCAGAAACCTGGGGCGGTATCTCTCCCTCGACGCAATCAAGAATAGAACCATGGACGATCTGCTCCCTGCTCTGGGGAAAACGCCTACCCATATCAGAAATGAGATAATCCAAAACCTGGCCTATTCATCCATATTTGATGGCATGCGGTTGGCCATTGCATGGAATCTGGTCAAACAATTACCGGATACTGCAAACGAAACAGCGATAATTCCGGTAACACCGATTGACTCAATGAAACCGGCGGAAACAGTAACAGTAACCTATTCCGCTGATTCACAGAATATTCTTTCGGTATCATGGCAATATACCACCCGAAACTGGAATATATATTCTCTGGAAACAGTTGAAACCGGGAGTTCTACACAAAAACCGGATACAAAGGACGCAGAAAAAAAGACAGGAACTTCCACCTTCTCCATTGAGAAACCCTACAGTTTCCAAATACTGGGTGAAGTGAGTTTTCGCAATGAAGTACCCTTTATTGGAGTAAACTACGGATTCGTTGGACGCTTTTTTTCAGCAGGAGGAGGCTTCGCTGTAGGGATTCTCGAAGAAACAGAAGAAGAATCGTTTGGTTTACTGGACAACAAGATTCTCCAAATTTTCGGTTTTCTCAAAGCACAGGTACCGATGAATTTTACGTCTTTCTGTATAATCCCGTATGCTGCCGGACGAGTTGGAATGTCACTTATGCCAGGAGATACCGAGGATTCCGGGTTCAAGATTATTCCGGTTGCCGGTGTCGATTTTGTCTTCAAGACAACTGTTCCACTCGTCATTGGGTGCGGCTGGGTTTTTGATCTGGAAGCTAGCCAGGAGGACTACTCGGGTCCGCTCATCAGTATTGGACTTGGATTGTAAATATACAAGAAAAAAGGAGATGAACATGAAAAGGAGTATCGGAAGACGTCTTACACTGATGTTGTTCTGTATTACTGTGCTATCGTTGTCTGGCTGCCTCTCAACCGGACGGGT
>CAZGQQ010000122.1:2086-3950 GCA_964527175.1 uncultured Treponema sp. | reverse complement strand
TCCCCGGTTTCGGAAAATCGGGGATTTTTCGTATTGCCGAATCAAGCGAAAAGGATTCCTTCATGAACGGAATAGTAGTATATGCGGGGCAGTTCAGTCAACGGAGAGACGGGCGTTATCGCCGGCCGAATTTCCTGAATCCGTCAACGCGGGCACTGGTATTTACCGACCAGGGACTGGTCACATTGCGGGACAAATACTGATAGCCGATCCCGGCTATCATGGCTCCGTTGTCGGTACACAGAGAAAGGGGCGGGAAAATGCATTCAAGATCTGTTCTTCCGGCAAGCACTTCCCGGAGACGGCTGTTCGCGGCAACACCGCCGCCGGCCACAACCGTTTTGATTCCGGTATCATCAACCGCACGAAACAGGCGCGAAAGCAGAATGGTCACCGCAGTCTCCTGAAAGGCGGCAGCAATGTTCTCGGGTGTACGCTCAAACCGGGGATTCCAGAACTGGTCGATCTGATTTATGGCGGCGGTTTTCAACCCCGAATAGGACACGTCGTACCGATGCCCTTCTCCGTTGATCGTCGGAACCGGAAACCGGGCGGCTTCCGGATTCCCCTTTTTGGCAAGCGCATCAATAACGGCGCCGCCGGGATAGCCGAAATCGTAAAATTTCGCAACCTTGTCAAAAGCCTCACCAACTGCATCGTCAATGGTTGTCCCCAGGATTTCAATGTCATCGAATCCGGAAACCCGGCAAATAATGGAATGCCCGCCTGAAACAAGGAGTCCGAGATACGGATACCTGATTTCACGGTCCAGATGCGCCGCATACAGGTGGGCAAGCATGTGATTCACCGCAATAAAGGGTTTTCCGGTCGCCCAGGCAAGGGTCTTGGCAAAGGTTAAACCCACCAGCAATGACCCCATGAGACCGGGACGGTTTGTCGCAGCAATACCATCTATCTGGTCCAGGGTACACCCTGATTCGGAAAGCGCCTGTTTTACAACCGGCAAAATCCATTCGGTATGCTTTCTGCTCGCGATTTCGGGCACAACCCCCCGGTATTCTTCATGAAACGGAATTTGCGTTGCCACAACATTCCCGAGAATCCGTACCCCATCTTCCACAACGGCGGCAGAGGTTTCATCGCAGGAACTTTCAATCCCGAGAACGATCATTCATCACCTTCGGCACTTGCGGCGATTTTTGCGATGGTTGACAGGGAGAATCCCTGACTGACCATGTCGGGATACATTTCCGTAAGGATCTGAGCAAGTTCGTTCGACCAGATATGGCCTATCATAATAGCGGAACCCCGCCGTTCGGCAATTTTCATGCCGCTGTATACTGCATCCATGATCGTATTCCGATCCTGGCTATTGTCCAAAAACACTGCTCGCTCCCAAATTCTCATGTTTCGTGCACGGGCTACCGAAGGAACAACCGTTTCAGCTGTGGTCCGTGAATCCAGAAAGTATAAACCCTGCTCCGCAACCACATCCAGAACGGCATTCATGGCTGTTGTGTCAGATGTTATCAGGGATCCTTCGTGATTATTCATGCCCGTTACCGGTGCAATTTCGTCAATATTGGCGCGAACAATCGCGCGTATCTCGTCCGGTTCCATACCGGGAAGAATGGCTCCCGGCCCCGGGTTCTGTGAACGGTTAACAGCCTGCATGGGCTGATGCAAAATGCAGTCCTTTCCCGCTGCACGTATTCTCCGTGCGGCTTCGGCAGAATACCGTAATCCCGGCAAAACGGCAATAGTGACCGGAAACGGCAGATCAAGAAACGGCTGAAGCTGATTCAGATTGTATCCCGCATCATCAAACACAAAGACAAGCGTTCCCGCGGGCTCTGCAGGAACCGGCTTCTCCACAGGAGGCGTTCGCACTGCTGCCGGAGGC
>CAZGQQ010000122.1:0-1986 GCA_964527175.1 uncultured Treponema sp. | reverse complement strand
CGGGTGTATCCGGTTGCGGCGCGGGTGTATCCGGTTGCGGCTGCCGGCTCGTTCCTTCTGCCGGCCCCGAATCCCGGTCGGTACCAACGCCATCGGTTTCCTGCGGCACCTCCGGTACGGTTTGTTCTGCGGGGCGCTCAACCCGCCCGGATCCTGCAGTGTCCTGCGGTACTTCCGGCAGAACAAAGAGAAAACGGCCGGCCAGCAGCATGACGCACACACCAAAAATGACGGCCAGTATGATAATGTTTGTCTGAAATGATGAATACTTCTTTTTCCGTGAAGAGTTCCGCCCGGTTTTTCGTGCCGGAGGTTTATTTTTACTTTGTGACGCAGTCGTACGCCGCGGCTTTTTTTTGCTGTCCATATACCAATGAAGATACGGACAACATGCCCCCGGTGTCAACCAAGGGATCGCCGCGGCGGGTGAAACCGGTTAACTGTAAATCATTTCCCGTAATTCTTTTGACCGTGACTGAAGCTTTCTGAGAACGCGCAACTCTACCTGACGGATTGTCTCGGCAGAAACACCGTATTGCTTTCCGATTGTCTTGAGTGTCGCCGTTTTACCGCCGTCATCAAGATTATACCGCTGAATGATGATGTCACGTTCATTTTTCTTGAGCCCGTCAAGCACTTCAAAAATGCAGTCGCGGGTGTACTGCTTCATGAACTGGTCTTCCGGCGAATACGTTGTATCCGGCAATACATCCTTGAGAGAAAGCGAGTCATCGTTATCAAGCTGAAGATCCAGACTGGAAATGGCGCCGGAGCTGACCATGATGTCGGACACTTCACGTTCCGATATGCACAATTCCCGTCCGATCTCTTCGTTTGTGGGATACCGTGAAAGCTTTTGATAGAGCTCGGCAGATGTTTTCCGTATCCGCCCGGCAAGTTCTTCCTTGCGAAATGGCAACCGGATCATCCGGCGCTTGTTTGCAACGGCGCGGGTTATGGCTTGTTGAATCCACCAGCATGCGTACGTGGAAAAACGGACATTGTACGAAAATTCATACTTCTGCGCAGCGGTGATTAGACCCATGTTTCCTTCCTGGATAATATCAAGAAGTGGCATATCGGGTGCTGCGTACTTTCGTCCAATGGTAACGACGAGACGCAAATTGGACTCAATCAATGTTTTACGGGCAGAAAGATCGCCCTCCTGAATCTTCTTTGACAGGGCAAGTTCTTCTTCGAAGCTCAACAACGGATACTTGCGGATTTCCCGCATATACTCTTTAAGTGAATCATGATCGCTCATACTATCCCCCACCAAACACAAGCAAAAAGCGTGCCAACTGACCAGTCGGTTTGTACAGCGCGTGTATTTCTATACGTAAGAACAAGAAACGTCATGAGTTACGATTTTTTGCCGGCAGGAGTGTATGTTTTTTTATACGTTATTGATTGGGTAACTGTATACTTTTCCGTCATTCCCCTGTATCTGAAGTGTTGCATCATTCGAAGATGATAAAACCCGATACGAGAGAGCTGGTACAGAAAGCGGAAATTTTCCGCCGCCCCCGGGCAAATCTACCGCATAGTCGGGAAGGGATAGCCCGGAAAGCAGGGTTCGAAGACGAAGCCAGATGTGCATGCCCTCGTTCGGGGATACGCGGAACGAGGCGGTTCCCGGTGCGAGGTCGCACTGAAAAAGGTACCCCGGTTTCACTCCGAGACACACGAGTTCATGAAAAAGGTCGGCGAGCAATTCCGGAGTATCATTCACCCCGCGGAGCAAGACAGTTTGTGACTGCTGTGGGATTCCGGCTTTTCGCAACGCGGTAATACAGTCCCGTTGGGAACTGCCGAGTTCAGCCGGATGATTTATATGCGGAATAACCCACAAGGGCTGGAGAGCCGCAAGGTGATGGATAAATTCGGGAGCAAACAATTCCGGCGCGAACACGGGGCCGCGGGTGCACAAACGGATGAGCAGGTCGGAGCGAACCGCACGCAGTTTTTCCAGGAACGCGAACAGCG
>CAZGQQ010000121.1:0-4030 GCA_964527175.1 uncultured Treponema sp. | reverse complement strand
CATTCTCCGCGAGCCACATACCGGCCGGGGTATCAGCGAACTCGTCGGTGATTGATCCGAAATCAACCACGGTGCCCAACTGGTGCTGGCTTGCACCAGGTGGTGCCGACTCACGGTCTGCAACTTCCTGCCCCAACTGACGGACATTCCGGTTGTACAATCCTTCCTGATATTTCCAGCTCCGGTATGTTGACGATACAACCAGGCGTATTCCGTCGTTCAGGGCTGCAGCAGACATCTCTTCGAGCGCCGCCTCGGTACCTGCCCGCAGGGACAAATCGGCGCGGTTGGGGACATAGGACCGGCCTTGCGAAACCGGCACCAGATCCGGGGGAATACATGTTTCCGGCAACCGGTGTTTTTTATCAACCAGAGTCAGTAATTCGCCGGTATCATTGGCAAGCAACCGCTCAAGTTCGCCCAGAAACCGATCACGATCGAGGTTTATACGATCAATGATATCGTCCGGTATGGTGTCAGGGGATACAAACACGGGCGCCTGTTCTGCTTGCGCTGATGCAACACGGGGCGAAGTTTTATCTCCCGAAAAACAGGAACCAAGGTATACCAGTCCGAGTACCATAACTATGCATTTTCTCATGTCGAAAAATCCTTTATTTGCCAACCCCGCCGACGGGCTATCCGGCGTAGCCGTGGATCCGGATGAACCGCAACCGGGCGACCCACGAGCTCAAGAAGCGGCAGATCATGAATACTGTCACTATAAAAGGCACAATACTGCAAGTCTGATCCGCTCCGCTCGGCAAAATCCCGTATAATTGAACACTTCGTCCGTGAATACACCGGTGACCCGACTATTGTACCGGAAAAACGCCCATCCTGAAAGTCAAACTGGGTAGCGACAACATCCGAAGCTGACAGCTCAAGATACAACGCAAGAGGATACACCACTTCAAAAGGTGAGGATGTTGCAAGAATAACACGCACCCCTTCCTTCTTCAATGTTGCGATTTCCCGAACGGCTCCGGGATATATACCGTCTTCAAGATACTGGTCAAATGCTTCTTTTGCGATTCTCTGAATTACATCACGGTGAACACCGGCGAGACGGGGCAGGCTTCTGCGGTAAATGGTGCCAATACCCAATTTGAAAAATCTGTACAGAATGTATACAAAGGGAACCAGGAAAAGATACAAACGGCTAATAAAACGATGCTTCATGCACGCCAATATGAACCACAGCGATGTCGCGTGGCGGCTTATGGTGTGGTCTACATCGAAAAAAGCAATCTGTTCATATCGCATTGTTTTACAAAATAATGATTATAACACGGGTAAACAAGCTTTTCCGGTACACAATGCTGCGGGAAAGGTTGTTGCACATGCGCAAACCCAGGCCGCGGTATCGCCGTGTTACCGGATCATAATACGGAGCCAGACGTGATTCAGGAAGGGTGAAAGATCTCACCGGGCAGGAAAAATATCGAATATACAACCTGGGGGTATCCTTTTCGCACAGATACATGGTTACCGGAAGCTTGAAAAGTGAACGGTTGTGCATGAGAATATTCTCAAACACCTCGGTTGCGGCAAGTTTTAAACGGAGACGGACTTTCCCGGTCAGGGTGCTGCACGTGTCAACAAATTCTTCGAGACGGAGAATGCTTTCGGCACGTGGTGCCAGATGAATAACCGGGCGTTTTGTAGTCAAGAAATTTATATGACCTCTGTAAGGGAGTAAATGACCGGAAACATGTCGGAAAAACCGGTTGATTCAATTGCCAGGCGGACAATTTCAGAGGGATTCATGACATACAGTTTATGACCAACTTCTTCACCGTCATCTACAGCAGCCATGAGGACACCAAGTCCGGATGAAGAAAGATTGACAACCCGTGACAGGTCAAGCACCAGATTCGTTTCCTTTATCAGGGCGTACACCTTTTCCTGAAATTCGGTATAGGTGTATGAATTAACCGTGCCGGCTACTTCAAGAAGCACATAATTGGGTCCTGTTTTTTCAACGATCGAAATGCTTTCCATTTCTTGCCACCCCTTATTTATTCAAGTATTTTATTACTAGTACAGTAATATCGTCTTCAAGTTCACGGGAAACAAACTCGGTAAGATTGTCGCAGAGGAACTGGGCCATTCGCCCGGCCGGATACGACCGGTTATCCATGAGCATGCGCTGAACCCGGTCTTTCCCGAATCGCTCACCGCGAAGATTTGTTGAATCTATGAGACCGTCGGTGGTCATCAAAAGGATATCCTGTGGGTTCAGTGCAATTTTCTTCACTTTGAGGTATTGACCAATATTCTTCACAAACCCGAGGACACGGCCGTCGCCCTGAATTTCAATGGCATTATTGTACGAAGCAGTATACAGGAACATTGCCGGAACACCACAGTTGATATAGAACAGGGTATTTGTCTTGAAATCGAGCAAACCGAATACACCGGCAAAAAACGTACCTTTCGGAAGATTATTCTTTACAAAGCTGTTTACCTTGACCACAAGATGTTTAAAATCCTGTGTTTCCCGAAGGAAGGTTCGCAAAACGGTCTTGAGAATGACCATCGACATACTTGCATTAAGGCCTTTTCCCGAAACATCTCCCATGACAAACAGGTATTTATCGGAACTGAGCTTGATAAAATCGATAAAGTCTCCACCAAGCTTGCGTGCAGAACGGGTAATAAAGTCCGCATCAATTTTATCATGATCAATACGGTCAATGTTTTCCTGTATCGAGGTTATAACCTGACCGGAGAACTCGATTTCCCGGTCGACAGTTAGAACAACCGACTCGTTTGCAATATTCTTGAGGTAGTACATGACCAGGAAGAAGTTCGAGTACAGATTCGAAAGCACGGTATAATCGTAATCCGTATAGTCTCCACCGCGCTTTTTTGGTCCCAGCAATATTATACCGACGATGCGGTGCCCTTCACGGAGAAGAATCATGGCATCAGCACGACCAATATCCAGTATCTGAAGAATATTCTGTTTCACATCGGCATAAAGATGATTGGTAATTGCCTGTGTTTTGAGAATAACGGACTCACTGTTGCCAAGAAGAAAATCAATCGCTTTGTTCTGATTGATTATCAGTTCATTCTTCGAGTTATTGGTGGAATACACCGTTGACAGTTTTCCCTTGTCATCGGAAACCAGTACATCCACGGAAGAACAGCCGACATACTGATCAAGAAGAGACACGGTTTTCCCGATAACAACATCGCCTCCGGATGTATAATCTATCGTTTCAAGACCGGCTTCAAGCTCCGCTTCATAATCAATACCAACACGGATATACTTGCGCATTTTGCGGGCAATATACTCGCGGAGAAAAAGCATGGAGAGCGCAGAGAGAATCAGCAGCGTCACCATGGGAACAAATTTCTCTATGCTGGCAACAATGAATCCGGCGACTGCGGCCATGGCTACACTGAAAATGAAATTCAATACCGCAAAATTGACCAGTGTTGCCGCAGCAAGCGTACGATCAAAAAGGGTCGTAACGGAAACCGCCTGGTACAGCAGAACCAGCATGACTGCAAGACCGAAAGGAATACAGAGGAATCCCCAGAGGAAGTGAAAAGAGAACCGGTACATGAACCAGGTAGCTGCCATACCGGCAGCAATTGAAAAGGCTACAAAGAACAACCGCTGCCGATATATCCGGCTTTTCATGCCGATTACCCGAACCAGCAAAGAGAAAACCGTTATCCCGGGAATGGCAATTATGAAAACAAGAACATACAGTCCCAGACTGTCAATAACGCCGAATGCCGGGACTGAACCAATGCGCAGGGATCCCGTTTCCGTTATTGATGTCAAACCGGTAAACACGAGATAGGCGCAAAAAAGGACAGCCAGCCAGTTCAGGATCCTGAGAAACTTGCTTTCAGTTCCATAGGGAATTGAAACGGCAAAGCGCAGCAGAGAAAAAACGGTGAAGGACAGGCTGATAAGGCTTATTTTCAGCATGAGCAACGCAAGAGTCGGATTGCCGGTATAGGCAAGATGTGCAGACACCGCAGAAAAAAGGGCGGTAAAGGAGGA
>CAZGQQ010000120.1:0-4129 GCA_964527175.1 uncultured Treponema sp. | reverse complement strand
CGAATCCTTTTGGGTTCGGTTTTTTTTATTTGAAAGCCACACAGGATTCGATCCGGAGCCGGTGTTCCCGAAGATACTTTTAAGGCGTGGGTCACAGGTTCGAATCCTGTGTGGCTCAATCAAGAAAAAAAGAATCCACCAGGATTCTTTTTTTTTACTCTGACCTCCACACAGGATTCGATCCGAGAGAGCGTCCCGAGCGACGCGAGGGCGAGGCACAGGAAGTGCCGAGAGCGAACGAGGCGGCCTGGAGGCTGAGCGCAGGACGCGCGAAGCCGTAAGGCGAATCCTGTGTGGCTCAATCAAAGAAAAAAAGAATCCTGAAGGGATTCTTTTTTTTTACCCTGACCTCCACACAGGATTCGATCCGGAGCATTATCCCGATATTGTACATCTTCTTGACAACTCCGGAACTTTCTTTTAGCCTGTCACAAATACGTTTCCAACACTGAAGCAATATAAAGTGAGCAAAATGGCCGGTGACAATACAAAAAATGTACCGTTTCTTTCCTGTAAAATGAAACAGCGGGGCTCGTTCCGTTTCGTCACGCTGTTCATCTACCCCGTAATGATTTTTTTGGGAGTGCTCGCAGCGCTTCCGGTGTATCTGGTTCTGATCAACATTACCCGTTCAACAGCAGAAATCAATTCAGGCATATCACTCATTCCGTCAGTGCATCTTGTGGATAATTGGCGCATTCTCAATTCCACCGGATTATCCCTGTCGCGCGGTTTTTTCAACAGCTTCCTTATCGCTTCCCTGACAGCATTGTGCGCAACATATTCTTCGGCCATGGCCGCGTATGGCATATATCTGTATCGGTTCCGGTTCCGAATGGCTCTTTGGGGGTTGATCATGTTCGTCATGCTGCTTCCCGCATCAGTTTCCTATATCGGATTCTTCAAACTGATTTTTTCCCTGCAGCTTCTGGACTCATACATTCCGCTCATCGTACCGGCTATTGCATCGCCGGTGGTTGTGTTTTTCCTGAGGCAATACCTCATGTCATTGCCCATTCGTGAACTGGTCGATGTTTCCCGTATTCAGGGAGCCGGGGAATTTCATATATTCAATACCATTATTATCCCGATAATGAAACCCGCACTTTCTGTACAGGCATTTTTCATCTTTATTGCAGCATGGAATAATTTCATGCTGCCGTTTATGCTCCTTAGCGACCGGAATCTTTTTACCGTCCCCATGATAGCTGCACTTCTGCAGGCCGATATCCATAACGTGGAATTTGGCAGCGTGTATCTCGGGATTGCCGTATCGTTCATTCCGGCCATATGTGTATATACCGTTATGTCCCGGTTTATCATTTCCGGAATTACTTCGGGCAGCTTGAAAGAGTAAACAAAAAGACTAAAATGCTGACAATGTCACATGATGTTTGTGTAACAGATCCTGCCATTCCGGAGAAAGGAAAAGCGCATAATCATCAGTACGTATTTTAAAATCTGGCAGAGTATCCCTGATCGCCTGGGTCGGCGGAGCAGGATGAGAAAAACAGTAGTGCTTTCCATTACCCAAAGAAGATAGCATGCGTTCATATGCTTGTAGTCTGTTTTCTACAGATTCTTCCTCCGCAAGATCATACACTCCGATCAGGGAATCTGAAGAACCGGCTACACATTTTCTTGTTTTATTAAAGAGAAAATTTTTTGGCAGAGCCAAAGGCAACCGGTATTTCTTTCCGAGTTCCCGGTACACGGGACGCAGTTTTGGCAGTAACAAACAGAATCCCCTGTGTGAGTCCAGGTGACTGATACGAACACCACGATTTTGAATATTCTCGATCTGGGCAGAAAACTCTTCGAACACTTCATCCGGATTCAGTCTATTGCGTATCTCTTTGCTGTCACGAAGCATAAAACCCTGATCATCAGTAATACTCGGGATTTTCCTTGTATCAAGCACCGGTTTGTCCCCATCCAGAATTAGATGGACCCCGACGGGTATTCCAATTTTCTTCAACTGATCAAGCGTTTCATCAAGTATATATGAAGTTGATACAACACTGACGGTGGATATGCAGCCTTTTTCCCAGAGCGTTTCGACACCCATACCGATGTCTCTGTGTAATCCCAAATCATCAACATTTAAAACAAGTTGTTTAATCACGTTTCTCACAATACGGGCAGTGTTCCGTTACCGGTATTTGACAAAGGGGCTCTCACCGGTACGCTTCTTTATTTCCCCGGCAAGAATATTGACTGTCCGCTTGCCATTATCCTTGTCCATCCCCGGGAAATGGTTGCTGTGAATCAGATATTGTTCTTTTGGACTGATGTAGAGGGCAACCATATAGTTACGCATTTCCTCGAGTATTCCGATCTTTTCATACGGTAGATCTTTTCTGACCTTGCCCCGAACCAGGGTCAAGTGCGACCGGTATAACTCGATGCAGGGATATGCCGTTCTGAATTTGATCGCATACGATACGCCAAGAACGAACGCAACCGCTTCAAGAGCGAAAAACATGTATTGCCCGTTACGCAATTCAAATAGTGCCAGCGGAAGCAAAAACGCAAGAAAGGCCAAAAGCACAAAATATATCCGCCGGCTCTTTTTTTCCAATGTGATAATACTGACCATGACACACTCCGTAGAGGTGTAGTGTAGCATTTTTTCATCCTCACGTACAATAAAAGACGCTGAACAGGAATTTATCGCCCAAAACTATTCCTATAAGCAATATTTTTATAATTTCAATGCCTAAAAGTTGGTTGCCAAGTACTTCAAGATATTATTCTATTATTAGTATCTGATGATGGTATCGTGAAAAACGGTAACAGTGGCACCTTCCGGAGGGGTACATGACAAATATCCAGTGGTATCTTGCACACAATATTCGTGAGCTCCGTTTGCAAAAAAGCCTTACACAGGAAAAACTTGCCGAACTTGCCGGTACGTCGGGAAATTACGTTGCCCAGATTGAACGGGGTGAAAAGTATCCGTCTGCAAAGATGGTTGAACGTCTTGCGGAATCCTTCGGAGTAGACTCATCATGCCTGTTTTGTAAACCCTCTGAAGAATATACCAACCCCTGGAATTAGGATTATCGGCTCAACAGGGTTCGCAGGCACATAACAACCAGATCAAGATATCCTTTCGTAGTATATCCGAACAGGGGATTCTCGTGTGAACAGGCAAAACAGACAAGAGCCGGAACCGAATCCGGGTCATTGCCAAATCCGCTAAAATACAAATACCGCATATCAAGACGGTCCAGAAGGGCAAGATCCTGACATCGATGCTCATGAAGCATCTCCCGTGACGTGAAAAAACTCTCGGCACCCCGATTCAGTTTCTCCACAATACAGGGAAAGAGCCGCTGGTAGCAGTGCAATTCATCCATATTGAGTTCACAATCGCGCATGAAACACCCCGTTAACCGGGGGTTCCCGTTTGTATCGGTAATCCATACACCACCGAAATCAAGCTCGAGACTTGTACAGACCCGTTCCAGAATACGACCTGGTTCACTGTCCGGACATACAAAGGAATTTTGGATAACCCGGGAATACATATCATGGAGAGCTGAATATGAATCACGCATGACGGTCATGATACGGGAGTCGTCACGAAATCCTTCAGAGAGCGAAAAGAATATCAGGAAGAGATCGTTACCGGCCCTGGTCGCATACGCATTATACCGGCGGCCCTGTTTGTCGTACAAATCAAAGGTGATATCCCTGTTTTGTGATACAACCGGTGTCAGCAATTCTATCCAGTGCTTCAGCTCATCAGATGACATTCGCTCTGAAGCCGGACGAAAGAGAATCTGTTTCTTCCGCAGTTTCATTTTCTTCTCGAACGCATTGTTGACATCCAGCGTTATGTAGTCCATCGGATTACCCGTCTCATCAAATACAAACCGGTGCAGAGCTGCGCCGCAGGGCAACCCATGAAAAAAGGATGAGAGATCGTGGCCAAAGTGCTCACGGGAATGAACGGCCGTAAATCCTGTTTCGTTTTTCATCACTTTTACTATAGTACATTTTGGAGATTTTAACATTTTTCTCTGATTCTTTTCACATAAGCATTTACGTTGACATTTTCCGGAAATTTGTCTTATGCTTGCGGTATAAGGAGAGTTCACCATGTTTGGTTTTGTCTTTATAG
>CAZGQQ010000119.1:0-4160 GCA_964527175.1 uncultured Treponema sp. | reverse complement strand
GATAATCGGAAAAGTTCTCTTCCGAGCGGTAGTTGCTTGCGTAGGGGCTGAGTTCGCGGACAATGAGGGCGGAGATCCAGGGCCGGTCGGATTCGGTATCTTCGAGGTTAAATCCGTAGTTCCCGATCATGGGATAGGTGAGCACCAGCGCCTGTCCTTCAAAGGACGGATCGCTCACGCTTTCCGCGTACCCGGTCATGCCGGTGGTAAATACCAGTTCACACAAGACTTCTTTTTCTTCCCCGTGAAAAACGCCTTCGAAGATCTTTCCGTTTTCAAGAATCACATAGCCTTTCATCGTATACACTCCAACTCAAAATCCAAAAAAAAAGACGCCCCCCGGTGGAGTGCGTCTCGCCTTTAAAACAGCCTCTGTGAGAAAGGTATCGTATAGACAAAAAAATGTAAATAATGAGTATGAAAAAGGCGGAAAGATGAAAATAGGAAAAAAGAGGACAAAAAAATGGAAAAAAACAGGTTCAGATATGATAAATAATAGATTAATATGTACAAAAATACTGTTCTGGTAAGCAGACTGGTAATCAGAAGGTAAAAAAGGAAAAAATAGGGAGCAATCAACGCAGGAATTCAGGGAAAATAATAAAAGTAAAAAAATGAAAAAAAAGGAGAAAAAATGATGAAATTATGCGGAGAAAGGAAAAAAAAAAGGTTTCCGGATGAACATTTTCCGGAAACCGCCAATCGGATCAGTATTTTGACAAATAATTGTCAATTTCCCAGCGGGAAACCTGTGTTTTATACTCAAGCCACTCGAGCTCTTTGGCCTCGATGTACTTGGTAAATACATGCTCGCCGAGTACCTGGCGGATAAGCGGATCCTTTTTCATCTCTCCAACGGCATCTTTCAGGTTTTCGGGAAGGCGTTCAACTTTTCTTCGTTTCAGTGCGGCTTCACTCATGGCGTATATATTCCCGTCGACGGCGGGCGGCGGCTCAAGGTTTTCGCGGATCCCTTCAAGACCTGATGCGAGCACGAGCGCAAGCGCAAGGTACGGGTTCGCCGACGGATCCGGGCTCCGCAACTCAATACGGGTTGAAAGACCATTCGCCGAGGGAACGCGGATGAGCGGACTCCGGTTGCATGCCGACCAGGCGATGTAGACCGGCGCCTCGTATTCAGGGATAAGGCGTTTGTACGAGTTGACAAGGGGGTTGGTTACCGCGGTAATGCCTTTCATGTGTTTCATGATTCCGGCGATAAAGCTGTATGCTTCGCGGGAAAGACCGTTCGAGTCAGAGAACACATTCTCGCCATCCCGGAACAGGGACATATTGATGTGCATGCCGCTTCCGGCAACGCCGTACAGCGGTTTCGGCATGAAAGTCGCATGAAGGCCATGCCGGTGGGCAATGGTCTTGACCGCGAGTTTGAAGGTCATCATGCGGTCGGCTGCCTCGAGAGCTTCACAGTACTTGAAATCTATTTCGTGTTGGCCCCGGGCACATTCGTGGTGGGACTGCTCGATTTCAAAGCCCATCTCCTCAAGGGTAAGAACCATGTCACGGCGTGCGTTTTCCCCGAGATCGATGGGCCCCATGTCGAAGTAGCCGCCGTTGTCGAGCGTTTTGAGGGTTGGTCCGCCTTCAGCATCGGTATGGAACAGGAAGAATTCCAGTTCCGGCCCCACGTTGAGGGTGTACCCCATCTCTGCGCAGTCGGCGAGCACGTTTTTCAGTATTTGTCGTGGAGAACCGCCGAAGGGTTTTCCATCCGGGGTATATACATCACAGATAAGCCGGGCTACCTGGTTCGGGCCCGGTCGCCAGGGAAACATGCAAAATGAATTGAGATCGGGGCGGAGCACCATGTCCGACTCTTCGATACGGACAAAGCCTTCGATCGAGGAGCCGTCGAACATACACTTGTTCTCAAGCGCCTTTTCCAGCTGGGATGTGGTAATTGCCACATTTTTCAGGGTACCGAAGATGTCGGTAAACTGGAGCCGGATAAACCGGACATCATTTTCCGCGACCATCCGGAGGATGTCGTCTTTGGTGTAACTGTACATACCGTATTCTAAATGAGGCAGGCCATGTGTGGCAAGTGGGGAGTGTATTCAGCAGGTTTCCGGGACCTGACAATATTGGGAGCAGTCGGGCTCTATATACACAAACCGGCGATTCATCTATAGTAACCGGGTCAGGTAGAGTCCGGACCGGTTCAGCCGGTCCCGTGGAGCGGGAGACACTCCCGCGTTTTGTCATTCGAAATACTATTCGCAACGAACAAGCAAGCGCCCCTGATTACAAGGATTTTCACATGGAACAAATTTCCCCGGAAACAAAAGACCGTCTGTCGTTCGAAGACCTCGGTCTCGATGAAGTGGTTCTCAAGGCCGTAACCGCAAAAGGCTTTACCGAACCAACCCCCATCCAGGTACTCGCCATTCCCCGTCTTCTTGACGGTGACGCGAACGTAATCGCGAAAGCGCGCACCGGAACGGGCAAAACAGCCGCGTTTGGTCTCCCGCTTGTGCAGGAACTCCGCGCCGACAAACAGCAGCCCCGCGCACTCGTACTCGTACCGACCAGGGAGCTCGCCATTCAGGTTGAAACAGAAATCGCATCGTTCAGAACGGAGGCCTATCCCCGTACCACCGTGGTTTACGGCGGCGCTTCTATCGTTGAACAGCTGCGGAATCTCAGACGTGGTGTTGAAATTGTTGTCGGGACTCCCGGCCGCGTCATTGATCACCTGGAACGCAGATCTCTTGATCTTACCGGAATAGAATATTTCATTCTCGATGAAGCAGACGAAATGCTCAACATGGGCTTTATCGAAGACATAGAAGCCATTTTCGGCCGCGCCAATCCCGAAGCTCGCGTGCTCATGTTCTCCGCGACCATGCCCAAGGCAATCCTCTCGATCGCGTCAAATTTCATGGGAGATTATGAAATCGTCGAAGAGGAAGCGGTTCCCGATGAAACCGCGCTTACGGACCAGCATTACTGGATTGTCCGCGAAGACGACAAGACTGAAGCCCTTGTCCGCCTCATTGACATGACTCCCGACTTTTACGGACTGGTATTCTGCCAGACCAAGGCCGACGCCGACGCGGTTGCCAAAGAGCTTGATGAACGGCACTACCAGGCTGCCGCCCTCCACGGTGACATTGCCCAGAGCCAGCGCGAGAAGATTCTCGGGCGGTTTCGAAGCAAGAAGACCCGGATTCTCGTTGCCACTGATGTGGCTGCACGCGGAATTGATATTGAAGGTATCACCCATGTCGTCAACTATGCCCTTCCGTATGACGGGCCCACGTATACCCACCGCATCGGCCGCACCGGCCGTGCCGGCGCACGGGGCACCGCGATAACCTTTGTACGTCCCGAAGAGCGCCGTCGCCTGGGCTATCTTCGCCAACATACCAATGGTGCGTTGAACGAGGGTCAGGTGCCCGGAGTCAAAAAGGTGCTTTCCACCAAACGCGAGCGCCTCATGGAAACCGCTTCCACCGATATTGCGCAGTATTTCCCGACCGCGGTGACGGAAGATGGTGTGGAAACAATCAAGGACGCCGTCAAGTCCATTCCCTCAGAATGGAGCGCTTTCGCGAAAAAGATTGCCGAGGGCCGGGATCCGGAGGCGGTGCTTGCAGCAGTACTCGACCGCCAGTTCGGTGCCCTGCTTTCACCGGAACATTACCGGGAAATTCGTGAGGTAAAGGGATCCGACGCGTCTCATGTACGACTCTACGTGGGAATCGGCCGGCGCGACGGCATTACCCGTCGTGGTGTTGCCCAGTTTTTCCGCGATCTCGTCGGCGTACCCGAGCGGCTCGTTGACCGTATCGAGGTGCTCGATGCCTTTTCACTCGCGACACTTCCCGCGGATGCAGCGCGTGCCGCGCTTGATCTTTCAAAACAGCGGCGGAATGTGCCGCATATGCATGTCGACGTAAAAAGCGGCGGCGGCGACTTCCATGCCGGTCCGCGCCAGGGACGGTCCGGCGGTTCGCGATCCGGTCCTCGCGATTTCAACCGCGCCGGTCCTCGGACCGGTGGTCCTCGCGAATTCAACCGCGGCGGTCCGCGGACCGGTGGGCCGCACGGTTCCGGCCCTCGCGAGTTCAACCGGTCCGGACCTCCCCGGGATTCTGACCGTGGCCCTGGTGCTCCCGGCAGGCGTAATGAACGAA
>CAZGQQ010000118.1:0-4210 GCA_964527175.1 uncultured Treponema sp. | reverse complement strand
AACATTTTATCGCGATGGAGCTCAGAGCGTACCAGTCATATCGCCGTATCAAGGAACCACTGCAGTATTGGCGAAGCCGGGATGGTCTTGAAGTAGATTTCATTCTTGGAAGGAAACTCGCCATTGAAGTAAAGGCCTCAAATCGTATTACTTCTCGTGATCTCCGCGGACTGAGAGCAATATCGGAAGAATCCCTGTTTGAAAAACGGATTGTTGTATGCATGGAAGAAAATGATCGTATTACCGAAGACGGAATTCTTGTCCAGCATTGGGCATCCTTCCTCAAGGATCTCTGGAGAATATCCTGATTTTTCCAACAATTTTGGTAGCAGTACCAACAATTTTGGTAGCAGTACATTAAAAAACCGTCCCGAACAGGGACGGTTATCAGATATCAGGTACTGCGTCTATTCCTTTACGGAAAGAATCGCACCGAGTATGAGCAGATGCGCCGAGAGCACCTTGAGGAAGGAAAGGAATGCGCTGAAATTCCTGAAGGCACCGCCGAGAAGACCGCCGCGGCCGACTACGTCGACGAGGAAGATAACCACGAGCCACATGATCAGAATCACGGTAAGAGCCATGCTGTTGAATGAATCAACATTCATGAAGAAGCCCAGGATCAGGAAGACACCGGCGCCAAGCTGCAGGATACCCATCAGGATGATGAGGATATTCGCAAGGTCGCCTTTGGCAAAACTGTGGATTGCCAGGGCAATTTCATTATCTGCAAAACTAGCCTGAACTTTCCCAACTAAACCCGAATCAAGCTGCAGGGTAAGAATACCCGCAACAATTAAAAAACAGGCAAGCGCGATGCGGAGCACAAACCCTGAAAGGGACGATTTTTTTAAAGCCATTTCTAACACCTCCTAGTGTTTTGTCATGTCTTATTGTAAGCGAGGGTCAGATGAAAGTCCAGAAGTATAAGAGAGTATCTCCTGTTCAACTCCGATGCCGGTTGAGAGAATACGGTCAAGAAGTTCTCCGAGACCAAACCGGGACCGGGTATCATCGCGAACCCGGAGCGCACGGGTATGCATATCGGTGTCGAGTTTCCGCCCTTGCGCCCGGTATTGCTCAAAAACAGCACAATTCATCATCCAGGGAGTAACCGGCGTACCGGCAGCATCGGACAATTCCTGAAGAATTAGAATCCCGTCCGGATCAAGATCCCCGGTATGGAAAAGCTGGAATCCGGATCGGGCAAGCAGGGAAAACAATGCCTGCACGGCGCGATTGGGATGGCCGCCCACATACACCAGCAGGGAGAATGATGGGAAATCCGGAGAGAAGCTCCTTGAAAGGGTATAAAACGTTTCCTTGTTTTCAATCCCGAGTACCGTTGCCGTCTGCCCACCCTGTTCAAGCGAGTCGAGTTTCAATACCGACTCAAAGGGCAAACCGATAATCATGCCGGACGGATTATCTAGCCGGGTCCCGTCTTTGCAACGGCACCGGCAAGGACCAGTAATCATGGTTTCGGGAAAACTGCGGTCAACGAGTTCAAAGGGAGGAACTACCACGCCTGCCCGCTCAGCTCGGCGTACAAAAGGTTGAAAAATACGCAACAGTTCCTCAATACGTTTTGAATTGGAAAAGAGCTCAACAGAAAGAGCTCTCGTTAACCGGACGTCCCGTTTTCCCTCCGCGATATCACCAAGCACGCGGGCAAGGACAGCCGCGTCATGCATGGATACATCCGTCGGTTCACCGGTTTTCATATCAATATCCCGGGGTGCAAGTGTTTCGCCAATCCATGAAAAGAACGAAGCGCTTGCGCCGGTTAAAGACCCCGCAATATCCCGGGCAATAGTCCGGAGCCTCTCGCTGTGTGAAACCGGGCTTTCACTCCCCAAAATTGCGTAGAGCCTATCCGGATCAGCAAGGGTTAAGCCGGCAATTTCTTCGCCCGCCCTCTTACCCTTCCATGAGATGGACAATACTCCCTGCTTTTCAAGTGATTCAGCCGCTTCCAGAAAGGATTCATACCCATCGGGTTTTTTCCGGTCAAGATCAGGGAATGCTGCATTCACCCTGATCCGCAGATTTTTCCCGCCGGCAGCATGCGCCGATGAAGGGAATCGTTCGGCAAGTACTTCGAGAATATCCCGTTCCCGTTGTGTCATGATTCCGCTTCTCCCCGGTCATAGAAATCTATCACCGCAGCCCGGTGTCCATGGCGAATCACGAGATTAACGGTATCCATGTGCGGGGCGATTGATTCGAGTTTTTCAGTTGGTACGGAGATGAGCACCTGCAAGCCAAGTTCCCGGTAAAAGTCGAGAACCTTTGCAATACGTTCATCATCAAGGCGGTCAAAGGCCTCATCAAAAAGGACGAAACGGATGGTTGGTGTTGTCCTATCACGGTAAAACCGGAAAAAACTCGCCGCGATCGCCACATAGTACGGCGTCTGGGACTCACCACCTGATTTCTCTTTAAGCACCCGGGATAGCGAGTACTCAACCGGAGCGCCCGTGGCGGGATCTTCCGATTGAGTATCCTTTACCCGGATATCATACGTAAAATAGGTACGATAATCACACAGACTTCTGAGCTCGGCCGACTGCAAGTCAGAATTGAGTATCTTGTTGAAGAGCGTATTCGCCGCGTCCCGGTCGGAGGGATCCACAAGTGCGTCAAAAAGACTGTGTTCGTATTCAGCTATCTCGGCCGTCTTTTTGATTATCTCTATCTGACCACGGCGTTCACTCTTTTCGGTCAGGGTAAAGCGGTACTGATCCCGCCCGAATTCCATGGAACGCAAGGTGCTGTTAATTTCAGAAAAGCTTTCTTTTGCTTCTTCGATGAGTTCATTCAATCGCGCAATAAAGTGATCCTTGAACTCGGCTTCGGCATCCTGCTTCGCCTGTCGTATTTTTTCCAGATAGTCCGGGAGTTCCGAGTCCTTGAGCCGGGTTACCAGTTTTTGCATTGCAGGCAACTCGTCAAGCTCACCTCCGAAAATCTCGTTATGAGATCGGTTATACATGGTCACCTTGTCGCGGAATTCCCGCAGAAGCGTTTGCAGACGGGATTCTGCGCCTTTTCGAGCAGACTCGAGATTCTTCAGGATTTCTTCCGGACTCTGGGACTTGAGTCTTTCGGCAACATACCGTTCGCAATCAGCTGCCGCATCTTCGTGCCCGTTTCTGAACCGCTCAAAAGCGTCCATTGCACCGGCATACGCCGCCTGTCCACGGGTGATGTCATTCTTTCTCTGGTCAAGCTGTGCGTTCACAGAGCCGGATTCTGTATCCAGTACTGAAATTTTCTTTCCCATGGAGGAAATATCATCCTGCAGGTTCTGTATACGTTTTTTCATGTCTTCAAACGCGGACGTATCCACAGCAGCACGCTGCTTTTCAATTCGCTTTGACTCTTCAACAAGACGCTCATGCTCCTTGACCGTTTCACCAAGAACCTGCACCTCGGTCAAGGAATCAAGAAGCGCACGGCATGCCCCGGTAATTCCCGCGAGCCGGGTCTGATCTTTGGAGAGTTCTTCAATGCTGGTCATGAGTGTTTCGCGCTCTTCCTGCAGCAGCGCTTTCCGTCGTTCACGGGCCGCCTTGCCAAGCCAGGCGTCACGATACACTTCTTCGCGAATCCTGATAGCGGTATAGCGCGACCAGCTCATACACTCTTTGGTAACTGCTTTGGAGTACCGGCGCAGGTTTGCGAGATCCGCGGTCATGACATCCCCGAGAACACAATCAAGATACGTTCTGGCCCAGGGATTTTCCGTGGTTACCAGTTCGGCAAGAGAGCCCTTCCGGACTTCGGAACGTGTTTTATCGGAAGCCATACGGGAAATATCCGGAAGAGGGATACCGCCGACTGATCGGGGAAGGCGGTCATACACCTCGAGAGCGCGGGCAAAATCTTCCGGAGCGACGATGCAGGCAAACCTGAGGGTATTGAGCCAGCCTTCAATGGCATCCGACCATGCGGGATCCGTTACTTCTGCAAGATCGCAGAGTATCCAGGCATCAACGCCCGCTTCCCGCAAGGCGTCCCTGAGCCGTACGGCAGGATCCGGAAGACGGCGTATACCCCGATCCAGTTCCGAGAGTTCCTCCCGGACATCACGAAGCCGGGCTTCCCGGGTTCGCTTTTCAAGATCGCCGCGTGCCCGATCTCTCCCGGTCTCCTCCTGTGTACGGACTATCCGCTCACGGGCGTCACCAATGGTTGCGGGATCAAG
>CAZGQQ010000117.1:0-4379 GCA_964527175.1 uncultured Treponema sp. | reverse complement strand
TTCTTCCTGATCTTAAGTTCCATACTCCTGTTGCTCCTTCCTCTTTTACGCCTTGATTTTCATGACAAGCAATGTCTGGTCATCATGGATACTGGCTGAACCTGCAAAGGTTTGCAAGTTTTGCTTAACTTCTGTAGCAATATCTTTTGCCGATTTGGCGTTGTTTTCCTGTATTACATTGGACAACGTCTGAATACCGTACTGGTGTCCTTCCCCGTTGAGGGTTTCAATCAGGCCGTCAGTAAAGAGAATGATAATATCTCCTTTGGTGACTGTCAACTTGATGTTCTTGTACACCGAGCTGCGTTCAACCCCGATGGGATCTGCATTATGCTGAATGACCCTGATTTCTTTTTCCTTTGCCTTCCAGACCAGCATGGGCTGTCGTCCGGCGCTTGCAAAATCAAGTTCATGAGTGTCCGGACAATAACTGGCATAGGATAGCGTTGCGTAATGATCCATGTCAATCTTGCCGGTAATACCCTTGTTGATCCAGTCCAGAATGGTTCCGGAGTCTTTTGTTGTATTGGTAACCAGATGGAGTACCGAACGAAGCATCATCATGACCATGCTTGACTGGATACCCTTGCCGGCAACATCTGCTACGGTTAACACAACCCGGTCACGTCGTGCAAGGATCACATCGAAATAGTCACCGCAGACACCCTTGGTCGGATTGAAAAAGAAACCGAACCCAAGCTCGGGAAGGTCGGGAAGACGTTTGGGCTGCATTGTCCTCTGGATCTTGGAGGCAATGCTTGCTTCACGTTCCAGATCCGCATGCTCGAGAATTTCCTGTACCGAATAGACATTATTGATCGCCGAGCCGGAATATTCCGCAAGAAATGTTCCGATGCGGAAATCTTCCTCCGTGAACGGGGTGTTATCAGGAAGACGGGCGACACCGGCAACACCGACAACACGGTCCTTTATCATGAGCGGGAGAAAGAGGTAACTTCCCGGCTTGAGGAACTCTTCGGGACCGTTTACGACAATCCTGTCATCCGCAGTTCCGTCCCGAACCAGTACGGGTTTTCCGGTTGCGGCAACTTCACCAAAAATGGTTTCTCCAAGGTTGAACTGGACATAGCGAAAGTTTGTTTCAACACGAACCGGCTTGTGGGGAAGATCCCCGGGAAGCTGATACGGCGGAGGAAACTGTCCGGTAAAAGACTTCGCGGCAATACTGTCCTCAAAGTCGTCAACAAGAAAAACCACTCCACCATCGGCCTTTGTGTGCTTCACAATAATTTCATTGATAAAATCAAGCAAACGGAGAATGTTGATTTCTCCGGTCATGGATTCGTTAACCCGTACAAGGAATTCCTGTCCGATTGAAATCAGCGGATCTTCCTGTTCTTCCTCCGGTTCTGCGGTGAAGTCCTCGTCCGGAATGTCCATCTGAACGGGTACTTCTGCATTTCCCAGTACGATGGTATACAGCATGAGAATGACACTGGAGAGGAGTATACCCGAGGAATACACAAGCAGGCTGGGAAAGCTTATCGCCAATACACTGCTGAGCGCAAGAAGCCCGATAAAAACAGCTGAAATTCTGAAAAAAGCCGGCCCGGGAAGCATTTCACCGCTCTTTCGCGCTGCCCTGAACAGAAAAAAGCCGGTTGCTCCCTGAACTAGTATGCTGGCTGCCAGAGGCAGTATGGCGTATGAATCAATAAGTGCTGTTTGCATTATAGGTAAGTGTAGCATTGATACAAATAGTCGTCAAGTTTGAAAGAAATATTTGATCTTTTGGAGAATTGAGGACACAAAAGAGCGTTTTTCACCGGTATCAATGCCCTGTGTTGCTTCATCAAGGGGGAAAGAATCACCGTATTTCCGTTTCAGTTCGTCCCATCGCTTGATTATCCAGACATACAGGTCGCTTTCAGTGCGTCCACGGAATTTTTTCAGCAGCTTTTTTCGCCTGATAATTTTAATTACCGGTTGATAGACATTGCGGTACCAGGAAAGCATGGCTTCGGTAAAGGGAATTTCTCCTTCAACTTTTTCGTTTATATAGTACTTGTGAACAAGGATGTGGTTATACAATACGTCATACTGACCAGGTGAGGTACAATCAAGATTCCAGTCATCGGTCAGGTCTCCGATGCCGGTTTCGGTGTAGAATACCCGCTTTTCGTATTTGATGACTTCATCGAGCATGGTTTCCGGTGTAACTGACGGCGGAAGGAGTATTTCGCTCTTGAGTGAAATGATTTCAGCGTCAATAAACTCCACGCCCTGTGCTTTCGCCACAGAAACCCGGTGGTTTCCGTCCCGGACAAAATACATGTTTCCTATTTCGTACAGTTGTATGGGCGGGAGGGTCACATCCGACAGGTGTGCTTCATCAACCCGTTCCCACCGTTGGCGGAGGTATGCCGATTTTGGCAGAAAGTGTTTGTCAAAATCGCGATACCGGCCTTCACTGCCCACAATTTTTTCTATGGGAACCGACTGCATTCCTACGTACACTTCGTTCTTCGGTTTGAGAATTTTCTTCACATCATGAAACGAAAGCAGTTTCTTTTTGTCCGGTGCGAGCAGATTTTGCAATTCATGGATAAACGCCTTGTTGCGTGCCCGGTTAAAATCTTCTTTTGCCTGATGCTGAACAATATTGATCATGACAGCGGTACTCCGAAATCAAGTATGTAATGGCTGTATGCGTTAATGACCGTCGTATCCCGGTACCGGGATACCCGGACATCCTGCATGTCGTATAAATGAATGTGCCCATGGACAAGATACTTCGGTTTGAATCTCCGCATGAACCACCGGAAACAGCGGAATCCGCGGTGGCAGGGATCCTTCTTGTCGTGGATGTCCTCGGGCGATGCATGAGTCAGAAAGATATCACAATATCGGCCGAATCGCAGCTTGTTCAGCAGTAATCCCGGTACAAGGAGCAGGAGGCGGAAAAACATTTGCCGTTCCGTGTATTGGCTCAAACCGTTATTGTAGCGCAAGGAACCGGAAACCCCGGCAAGAAGCAGGGATCCTTCGCGTCGTGTTTTGAAACCAAGATAGGTCGTTCCGTGGCATGCCTCCGGGGGCAGTGGTTTAAGCGGAACATGGTATCCGCTCGACATTCCCGCGGCGGAGCGGTGATAGAGCTTGAACTCTTCAAGATTGTGATTTCCGAAAACGAATAAAAGCGGTTTGTTTAACGAGGAGACGATAAAATCAAGGTATTCCATGGGAAGATCACCGGCTGAAAGTACCAGATCACAATCCTTGTACCGTTCACGAATGTTCGGGCTGTAAATCAGCGGGTCAATCTGGTCGGAAACACACAGAATCTTCATGTCTGCAACTACGCACGAGCGAATGGATCTATTGAGGCAAGCATATGCTCAAGTTTTTCCCGTCCGATGAGTTCCAGCGGGCGGCTTTCGGCGAATTCAAGGGCGGAACGGGTAAATCCTGAACTGGTAATGACAATTCCGCGGATTATTGACTGCTTCTTCATTTCTTCCTGGAGTGCGCGGAGGAAGGCGTCTTCTATAAGATTCGGATCCCGGTAAAACAGGATGAGCCTGGGCATTTTTCGGACATTGCGCCATTTCTCGGCATCATTTTCAACAGCAACCAGTGCACAGCCATACTTGGTCTCACGAATGTCCCGGACGGAGAGTTCGAGACCGGTATTGGTAACGGCCTTGCAGATAGTGAAAAAATCTTCCTTGCCGGCGGTCAGGTATTCCTTGATGGAATCATTTGAACGGAGTTCCTGATACTGGGAAAGTTTTTCTCCCACATCCCGGAAGCTGCGTTTTTGATTGAAAATTTGTTCCCACTGGTGAATCGCACTGTCGATATCCCTGAGTTTCTCGTGACAGGATGCAAGAAAATACCGCGCATGAAGCGTATCATTCGACGATTCGTCCCCGGAAGCCTTGATTGCACGTTCAAATTCTATAATGGCCTTTTCGGTACTGTTTGCCTCGAGATAACAACAGCCGCGCTCTATAAGCGCCTTCTGTTTGAGTTCATTGTCGCGGAGAACCTTCTCGAAAGCGGCAAGTGCATTGGCGTAATCGTGATTATCGCGGAGAATTTTACCCTGATAAAACTGGGCCTTGGTATTTTTCGGATCCAGCCGCAATGCTATGGCGATTTCCTGTTTCGCATCGGTCATTTGTTTGTTCTTGAACAGAAGCAGGCCGAGCGAGGCATGGGCTGCTGCATGGTTTGGATCGGTTTCGACTGCCTTGCGGTAGTTTGACAGAGCCTGTTCGCTGTTGTTGCGTTGTTCGAACAGTATTCCTGCGCTATAATAGTGTTCAGCCTGGAAGGGTTCGAGCTTGATGAGGAGCAGGGTTTCCTTGAGCGCTTCTTCCGGCTGATTGTATTTGAGAAAGAGTTTGGCAAGG
>CAZGQQ010000116.1:0-4676 GCA_964527175.1 uncultured Treponema sp. | reverse complement strand
TCCCGGACAATTACCTCAAGTATTTCACCAGTTATCTGCCTGGCGATGCCAACGCGGCAACGGTTTTCAACATTACGATGATTGTATCGTTCATCGTTTGCGGACTTTTCATCGTCCTTCAAATTCTTGACAGAATTACCAAGAAACGGAAGGGATATGATGTAGAGCCCCTGGTTTTCATGATTATCAAGGTTGTTATCATCAGCGTTGTTGTCATTCTTATTGGCTGGTTCCTTGGCCAGCACAAGGGTATTCCCGTCGTTCTCATACTGCTTGCCGTGATCGTATTGCTCTACAGCTATTTCACGAAAAAAACAGTTCCCGGACGGCATCTCTATGCTCTGGGTGGAAACGAAAAGGCCGCAAAACTGTCCGGTATCAACACGAACAAGGTGTTGTTCTTCGCCTACACGAACATGGGTTTCCTTTCGGCAGTAGCCGCGCTGGCAAGTATCGCGCGGTTCAATTCCGCATTCCCTGCAGCGGGTACGAACTATGAGCTTGACGCTATCGGATCGTGCTTCATCGGTGGTGCCTCCGCGTACGGTGGAACCGGAACCGTCGGTGGAGCAATCGTCGGTGCCATCTTCATGGGTGTTCTGAACAATGGTATGTCCATACTCGGAATTGACGCGAACTGGCAAAAGTCTGTAAAGGGTATCGTTTTGCTCGCTGCAGTCGTATTCGATATTCTGTCGAAAAAACGGGCAAAAGCGAAGTAGTCTTTTTCAACGGACAGCGAATGCTTCCGTAACCTCTCCTGCCGCATCCTGGATTCAGGGTGCGGTTTTTTTGTCTTTTTTTTTCGTTTCTATTGACAGAAACGCGCTCTTCGGGGTATGGTTCCGATGTTACTACGGATAGTAACGAATGAAAATTACCGGCAGGAGCAAAATGATGAAAAAAAAGCGGAGTGATGCGCTGGCCGTTTCAGTTCCCGGCGAACGGTACACACCCTTTGCACTGGCGAAAAAACTTGGAGCGTTGGCCATTCTGGAATCTGCGTCGTTTACCCACGGACGCGATCGGTATTCGCTCATACTGGCACGCGAGGCATTCCGTGTTATCCAGAATGATTCCGGTGTGCATTATACAATTGACGGAAAAAACGTCCCGGCGGGAAAAGGAGATATCCTTGATGTCCTCATGGAGATTGCCGGGCAAAACGCCCTTCCTGCGGACGGAATCCCGCTTCCCGGTGCGGGCATTGGCTATCTTGGCTATGAGTTCTGTCAGCGGACAGATACAATCACACTTGCGTCTCAGGAAGACACTCTTGAACTGAACGAGTCGGAGTTCATCGTGGGGCATGTGTATCTCGTTTTTGATCATTTCACCGATACGATACACATATTTGCCCTGAATTATACCCAGCACGAAATTGATCTTGAAGCGGCTGTTTCGGATATCAAACTCCGTCTGGAAGACCTGGACTTTTCCTATCTCGCTCCTCCGGAAAAAAGGGCTCCCTGTACAGTTATCACGGACCTGAACAAGAGTCACGACGATTTTGTTTCCGGCGTACAAACGATCCGTGAAGAAATAATCGCCGGAAATCTTCTCCAGGCCGTACTCTCACGTCGGCTGGAACTTGAATCGGCGGAACCGGCCTTCGAAGTCTACCGCCGCCTCCGTTCTACCAGTCCGTCACCGTATCTCTTTTATCTTGATTTTGGTACGTATCAGATGGTCGGGGCTTCTCCGGAAAGTCTGGTTCGTGTCCGTGATTCTGTAGCCTCCATCCGGCCGATCGCCGGAACCTGCCGACGCGGCAAGGACCAGGCGGAAGATGATGAACTGCGCAAGAAACTTCTGGCCGATCCCAAGGAACGGGCGGAACATCTGATGCTCGTGGATCTTGCGCGGAATGATCTTGGTCGTGTGTGTCTTCCCGGGTCGGTTCGTCTTTCCCGGAACATGGATGTGGAAAAATTCTCCCACGTCATGCATATCGTTTCGGATGTCGTAGGGCAGATCGGGGAAGGACTGCATGGTCCGGTAACCGGTGTGGATGTGTTGCGTTCCGCCTTTCCCGCGGGAACCGTGAGCGGGGCCCCGAAAATTCAGGCCATTGAAACGATTTCACGCCTTGAATCGGTACGGCGCGGATTTTACGCCGGGGCCGTCGGTTATATCGAGGCGGACGGCGACCTGGATTTCTGTATTTCAATCCGCTGTGCGCTCAAGAAGGACGGACGCTGGATTCTGCAGGCTGGGGCCGGAATCGTCTATGCTTCCGACCCGGAACGGGAGTGGGAAGAAACCGGAGAAAAACTTGCTGCCATGCACTTTGTACTTACCGGAGGAGAAAAATGATTGTCCTTATTGATAACTATGACTCATTTACCTATAACGTCTACCAGTATCTTACCCGCCTTTCTTCCGAAGAAATCAGGGTAGTCAGAAATAACGAAATAACGGTCAAGGAACTTGCAGCGCTTTCCCCGTCGCGCCTCGTCATTTCCCCCGGTCCCGGCCGTCCGGAGGATGCCGGAATAAGTATTGCGGCAATTCTGCATTTTTCCGGGGAAATTCCCATTCTGGGTGTTTGTCTCGGGCATCAGGCCATTGCGCAGGCCTTTGGCGGCAAGATCGTCCAGGCAAAATACATCAAGCACGGTATTGCAGAAGAAATGAACCTGGATGGAAAAGGGGTCTTCCGTACTATTGGCAAGAAGGGTGTGTTCACCCGGTATCACAGTCTTGCGGCGGAAGAGACATCCCTTCCTGCCGAGCTTGAAATAACAGCCCGTGCAGAAGACGGGGAAATCATGGGCCTCCGTCACCGCGAGTTTGCGATTGAAGGTGTCCAGTTTCATCCCGAATCCATTGCTGCGGAACACGGGGACGCCCTTTTCAAGGCATTTCTTTCCTACCGCCGGGAAGGGCTTGCCTTCAGTTCGCTCTTGTCTTCGCTTCTGGAAGGAAAAAACATGAGCAAGGAAACGGCGGAGCTCTTTATGGAAGACCTCACGGAAGGCTCGCTGGATGAACGACAGACATCTGCCATCCTGACCGCCATTTCCTCAAAAGGTCCGGCAGCGGAGGAAATTGCCGGTTGTGCTGCCGTTCTCTGCAAAAAAAAGACGCCCATAACCGTTTCGGGTGAACTGGTTGATGTGGTCGGTACCGGGGGAGACGGCATTGGCAGTTTCAATATCAGCTCCATGGCTGCACTCGTTGCTGCTGCCTGCGGCGCAAAGATTGCCAAACATGGAAACCGGGCCGTTTCAAGCAAGTCCGGTTCAGCAGACTTTTATGAAGCGCTCGGTTTCTGCATCGATGTTCCTCCGGCGAAAACTGCCGAAGTTATCGAAAAAACAGGCTTCGGATTTTTATATGCACCGGTGTATCACCGTGCCATGCGTTTTGCCGCGCCGGTTCGCCGCTTGCTCGGAGTAAAAACCATCATGAATCTGGTCGGGCCTCTTTCCAATCCGGCAAGCGCCCAGTTCCAGATGATCGGTGTGTACGACAAAAGCCTCATGTACCCGGTTGCCCGTGCCTCAAAGATGCTCGGCTCCCGCCGGGTTATGGTTGTCTGCAGCCGGGATGGAATGGATGAAATATCGCCCTGTGCCGTTACCGATGTGGTGGAAATCAATGAAGCCGGCGATGAACGGGAATACACCATTGATCCTGCTGCCTTCGGAATTACCGGATGCAAACTCGAGGAACTCCTCGGCGGTGATTCGCGAGAGAATGTCCGTCTTGCCCGGGAGGTACTTGACGGCACCGGGCGCAAGGGCATTCTTGAAGCGGTTGCCCTGAACGCCGGCGCCACGCTTTACATCAGCGGGGTGGTCCCGCTTCTTTCCGACGGGTATGCCCGTGCCCGGGAGGCGATTGAAAACGGTACGGTCAACACCCTGATTGAACAGGTCAGGGAGGCAAGCTGTGCCTGATATTCTTGAACAGATTGTCTCGGCACGCCGTGCAGATTACAAGCTGCGCGGGGCAACGTTTGGCGCGGCAGTGCCTGAGCACCGAAAGCGCCCGATTGTTCCCTTTCTCCGTGAACCGGGTACCATTCTGGAAATCAAGCGTGCGTCACCGTCAAAGGGTGATATTGCACCGGATCTTGATCCGGTGAAGATAGCCGGCCAATATCGTGCGGCCGGAACACGGAACATATCCATCCTGACGGAAGAGCGGTATTTCAAGGGGTCGCTCAGTGACTTTCTTGCCGTAGCAGATGCCTATTGTGACGTTGCCCTGCTCCGAAAGGATTTTATCCTCTATGAGGATGAAATTGATGTATCCTGGCGTGCCGGTGCGGATGCCGTACTGCTCATTGCCCGTATACTTGATACCGAAACGCTGCTCCGTCTGGCACAGCGGTGCCGGTCCTTCTCCATGGTACCGCTTATCGAGGTACGGGAAAGCGGTGATCTTGAAAAGCTTTCTGCCGCGATTTCCGGTGGACCTGTTGTCGCCGGAGTCAATTCGCGGGATCTTGCGACATTCAAAACAGATCCGCTGGTTCCCGCCATTCTCCGCAGAAAATTGCCGTGTACCGCAGTTTTTGAGTCCGGTGCAACGACACCCGCTGCCTGCAGTTTTGCCCGGCGGCTCGGTTTTGAAGGATTGTTGATCGGTGAAGCCGCAGCAAAAAACCCCGACGGAGCGGCTTCTCTCGTTTCCGCGTTCGAGTCTGCACGTCCTGACTGGGCCGG
>CAZGQQ010000115.1:0-4791 GCA_964527175.1 uncultured Treponema sp. | reverse complement strand
TCATGACCTATGACATTATTCTCGCCGGTGTAGGCGGACAGGGTGTTCTTTCTCTTGCTACCATCATCGCGCGGGCCGCCATGCTGGACGGACTCGAGGTACGCCAGTCCGAAGTACACGGGATGAGCCAGCGGGGCGGAGCCGTGCAGGCTCACATGCGCATTTCAGACAAACCTGTAACTTCGGATCTCATTCCCGTCGGCGGGGCGGACATGATTCTTTCCATGGAGCCGGTAGAAGGGTTGCGCTATCTTTCCTTTCTGAAACCGGAGGGCATCCTGGTAACTGCCGCGGAACCCGTTGTCAATATCGGCAATTATCCTGACCTTGAGGGAGTCCATGCGGCGATACGGAAACTTCCCCGGAACCGGCTCGTTCACGCCGAGCAGCTTGCCCGCGAAGCGGGAAATTTGCGCACCTCGAACATGGTGCTTGTGGGCGCGGCCTACCGGGAACTGCCGGTAAGCGAGAAGGCGCTTGCCGAAAGCGTCCATGAAACGTTCGCGAAAAAAGATCCGCGCCTGGTGGACATCAACATGAAGGCGCTCAAACTCGGAGAGGAGGCGGAATAATGGCAGACCGGGACGTTCCCTTCAGGGACAAGGCAATCGAAACAGCATCACGGGAGGAAATTGAGCGGATACAGACGGCCGGTTTGAAAAAACAGGTGGAACACGCGCTTAACACACCCTTTTACCGTGAGCGGTACAAGAATGCCGGCATAACGTCCCCCGCTGTCATCTCCACCATTGCGGATATCCGCAAACTGCCCTTTACCACCAAAAACGATCTTCGCGACGCCTACCCCTACGGACTTCTTGCCGTTCCCCGCGAGGAGGTGGTTCGTCTCCATGCCTCGAGCGGAACAACCGGCACTCCCACGGTTATTTACCTGACCCAGAAAGACCTCGACATGGCAAGTGACACCATGGCGCGAAGTCTTACCGCAGCCGGCGGAAGCCGCGGCGACGTGGTGCAGAACATGATGACCTACGGTCTTTTTACCGGGGGCTTGTGTTTCCATTACGGCGCAGAACTCATGGGCGCCATGGTCATTCCGACGAGCGCGGGCAACACGATCCGTCAGCTCAAGTTCATGAAAGATTTCGGAACCACCATCATTCATGCGACCCCGAGCTATCTCCTCCATCTCCACGCAGCCATTGAAAGCGAAGGGTATGATCGCGGTGAGCTCAAGCTCCGCAAGGCGATAACCGGCGCTGAACCCCATTCGGAGGAACTGCGCTGCAAGATTCAGGACAAGCTCGGCATCGAAGTGTACAACTGCTACGGCATGAGCGAGATGAACGGTCCGGGGCTTGCGTTTGAGTGCATCTTCCGGGCAGGCATGCATGTGTGGGAAGACCGCTACATCATGGAAATCGTTGACCCGGAAACCCTTGAACCGGTTCCCGACGGCGAGACCGGAGAGCTTGTTCTTACCATCCTTTGCCGCGACGCCATGCCGCTCATCCGCTACCGCACCCGGGATCTGACCCATGTGATTACCGGACCCTGCGAATGCGGACGAACCCACCGCCGAATCGCGCGCTTTACCGGCCGTACCGACGACATGCTCATCATCAACGGCGTGAACATCTTTCCGAGCCAGATAGAGGAAGTACTCCTTCGGACAAAGGGCGTCGGCGCCAATTACCTGATCGTGGTGGAAAAAGACGGCGTTCTGGACCGGATGACCGTCAAGGTCGAGATAACCCCTGAAATGTTCGCGGACGACACCCGGATCATCAATGCGCTTCGTGAGCGGATACGGGATGAACTGACCGCGCTCATTACCATCCGTCCCGTGGTGGAAATAAAACAGCCGGGAAGCCTTCCGGTTGCCGAGGGAAAGGCAAAACGGGTAGAAGATCTGCGCATCGACTGATAAATTCATTTTGCTACATGCACTGAAACGGTGTATACTGTTTTCATTATGATTTGGAATCCTGAACATGAATGTATGGATCGGGCGGCAATGCGTTCCCTGCAGTTTGCCCGGCTCAAGAACCTGGTTGAGCGTGTGTACACCAATGTACCGTTCTATCGCACCAAACTCGATGAAGCAGGCGTTGCCCCCAACGATATAAAAACACTCGATGATCTTGCAAAACTGCCCTTTACCACGAAAGACGACCTTCGGGTCACCTATCCGTACGGATTGCTCGCGGTTCCCCAGGCGGAAATTGTTGAAATACACATGTCCAGCGGTACAACCGGTACGCCGGTTATTGATGCATACACCCAACGGGATATGGACGACTGGTTCGAGGGCATGGCTCGTACCCTGTCCGGCGCCGGCGGCACCCGGAACGACATCGTTCAGAACGCGTATGGCTACGGCCTTTTTACCGGCGGACTCGGCGCCCACTACGGTGCCCAGAGGATCGGTGCGACCGTCATCCCGGTTTCATCCGGCAATACCGAAAAACAGCTCATGCTCATGCGGGATTTCAAATCCACCATTATAACCTGTACGCCGTCGTACGCACTCTATATGGCGGAACAGGCGCGTGAAATGGGTATTGACCCCACATCACTCGGCCTGCGAGCCGGCTGTTTCGGTGCCGAGCCCTGGTCCGAGAACATGCGCAAGGAAATTGAAAAGGCCTGGAACATCAAGGCATATGATATTTACGGTCTTACCGAAATAACCGGACCGGGTGTCGCGTTCGAATGTGCCGAACAGTACGGCATGCATGTCAATGAAGACTTCTGGTATCCGGAAATCATCGACCCTGAGACCGGCACGGTGCTCCCTGAAGGCGAAAAGGGCGAACTGGTCATTACTACCATCACCAAGGAAGGAACCCCGCTCATCCGCTACCGGACCCGGGACATCACCTTCATCATCAAGGAACGCTGCGGATGCGGACGAACCACCCGGAGAATCCACCGCCTGTTCGGACGGACCGACGATCTGCTCATTATCCGGGGCGTCAATGTATTCCCGAGCCAGATCGAACACGCGCTCATGGAAATCCAGCATGTCGAGCCAAACTATCTCATCATTGTTGACCGGAGCGCACAGACTCATCTTGACGACGCAGAACTGCACGTTGAAGTTAACCCCGAAGCATTCTCGGATGAGACAAAAGATATGGAACAGCTTCGCAACAAGATCGAATCGACCATGAAGAGCAAACTTGGTATCGCCATAAAGGTAAAACTGGTCGAACCGAAGAGCATAGAACGCTCAATCGGCAAGGCTAAACGGGTCATCGACAAACGCCAGATTTAAGGAGGCTACACATGAAGATACAGCAAATATCCATTTTTCTTGAAAACGCGGCGGGGCGTCTCGCCGAGGTAACCAAGGTTCTCAAGGATGGCGGTATCAATCTGCGGGCCCTCATGATTGCGGACACCGCGGATTTCGGTATCCTCCGTATTATTGTTGATTCAGTACCCAAAGCCATGGCAATTCTTGAACGGGAAAAATTCACTACCAAGACAACGGATGTGCTTGCTGTTACTGTCCCCGACAGTGTGGGAAGTTTGGCCGGCGTTCTGGAAATATTCGAAAGAAACACGATTAATATCGAGTATCTGTATGCTGCCTTCGACAAGGCCGGAGAGACCGCGGTCATCATCTTCAAGGTTGAGGATGTGGAAAAAGGTCTTGCTGTTGTGGAAGAAAATGGTTTGAGCACCACCGACCATTTCTAGGCAAGGTATGGGACTTTCCATTCATGATGTCGCGCGGGAGGCGTCCCTCTCGTGCGAAACAATCCTTGAAGTACTCACAACGCCTTCAGCGCTTGAGCCGGAGGTTGTCCGGTTTGTCATGCAGACAATCCGGAAATCAGGATACCTGGAGACTTTTTCGCGCTGGAAAAACCGTGATGAGCGGACATCTATCGCAATTCTGACCTCGGTGGTGGATTCGGCGTCAACTACGGAAATATTCAAGGGAATTGACCGCGTTATGCAGTCGCTTGGGCTCAATGCGTCAACAATGATTTTCCCGACCAGGTTTTCACCTTCGGTTCGGGAAGATTTGCTGGAAACATTGCTGCGCTTCCGGATGGTTCATGCAGTGTTGACCATCAATCTTACCCCGTCTGTTCCCATGGTGGAAAAATACAATCGGATTGGAAAACCCCTCGTGCTACTTCAGACAAGTGTTCCAAAAGCACAGTCCGTGCTTCTTGAAAATCAGAAGGGAATGTCAATCGCCATCAATTATCTGTTCCGTGCCGGACACCGGCGGATAGGACTCATCAATGGTCCCACGTCCGGACGGGAACCGGGAGCGGTACCGTCGGAGCGGCTCATGGGATATGTGAACACCCTGCAGCGGCTCGGGCTCGAGTTTGAACAGTCTCTTGTGTATGAAGCCCGGGATTATTTCAGTGAAGACGGTGTGAGGGGGTTCGAGTATTTCTATGGGCTCGATGAACTACCCGATGCAGTAATCTGCGCTTCCGGCGACATGAGCGCGCTCGGTTTTATCGACGCGGCCCGTCAGAAGGGCTTGAGAATTCCCGAAGACATCGCGGTTATGGGCTACGATGACCTTCCCGTAGCCCGTCTCGTGCATCCGGGGCTCACCACCATCCGTCAGCGCCTCATGCTTGCCGGGGCGGGTTCCGTCATTCTCGCCCTGGAGTCGGCGGTAAACGGACCGGGCGAGAATCTCGTCATCATGCCGGAACTCATCGAACGCGGTAGCGCCTGAGGGATTACACCCCGCCGGGGTGCTGAGCGGCCGTGGGGAACCAAACACTCCGCCTGAGCGCGGCATCGCTTGGGCGCTGCTTGCACCCCGATTGTCCAGACCTGCCATTT
>CAZGQQ010000114.1:0-5012 GCA_964527175.1 uncultured Treponema sp. | reverse complement strand
CTGCGTCGAACAACGCGAATTTCAACGACATGGCCAGCGAGGTTTCCACCCTGCTATACTATCTTGATCACGAATATACCGTGGTTGAATCCCGGGATCCCCGCTTCATTGCAGGACGGCAGGCTTCAGTTCTGAAAGCAGGACAACCGGTTGGCATCTTTGGCGAAATTCACCCGGAAGTATTGGAAAAATGGGACATTGGTATGCCTTGTGCAGGAGCAGAATTCGATCTCGAACTGCTTATGTAGACGGCTTCCCTTTTCGGGCCTCGTCAAAAGCATCTTTGAGAATTGACATGATTCTTCCAGTAATTGAAGCGTGTACAATCCCGTTCACCTTGATCAGGTGATCGGGATTCATTCCCTCCCGGTCATCATTGGTTCTAAAGACAAAAACATGAATCATGTCCGCCCCAAGAACACGTTTTAGACAAAGAACCGCGTCTATGTTGATCAATATTCCACGCAAATTCATCTGAATTTCACGAACCTTCTCGTGCAGGGGAATTTCAGGAATATCGCCAATGAAAGTACAGGAAAAATGGCTGATACTTATATCCCGCAGAACGCTCCGGTACTCTTTACCCCGATACGCAAAATTTGCCTTGAAGGAATCACTGCACATTGCCCGCAGAAAACGTCGTTGTCCATTTGCCTGGTTTGCGCACAGGACATTCAAAAAGCGGTACAAATTTTTCGATTTCTGGTATTCTAGGGGAATACACCCGCAAATAATACCGATCGAATATAAATACAACCATTCAAGCTTCCGTATTTCTTCCTGATTATTCCTTTTTTGGTACATTACCCCAATCATTGCCCGGTCGCCATATTGCTCCTGCAACTTTCCGATGAAGACCGGCCAGTCAATACCCTGAACAGGTCGGTCAATATTGAAAAAGAGAATTAATTGAGGAAAAATGGAGTATAGTGTATGTATTTTCGTTTCCAGGGAACAATACGGGTCATCATGAATAAAGTATGTCTCATACCCTTTGAGAAAAAAACTCTTGAGAAATTCTTCTGGAAAAAGTGATAGATCCGGTACAACAAAGAACGTCTTTATTCCCAGCACCGATTCTTTGACATCGTCACTCATTACAGTCCTCCCGTATGATACTTAAACTTACATAATCAGGAAGACTTTTCGATTCTTGTTTTAAGTATACCTGACCTCTGGTATAATTCAACAAAATTGTATCGATACTTTTCAACTTTTAAACTATTGTTAAGGACACGGCACATGATTTACGAGAAATTGGATCTTTTTGATTTTTGTACACCGCTAGGAATATCCGCCCCGAAAACACATGCAACGCTAACCCTGTTTATTCCCGACAATTACCCCGAAATAGATCCGGATCGAAAACGCCCCGCCGTCATAATCTGTCCGGGAGGAGGATATGAGTATACCTCTGTGCGGGAAGCTGAGCCGATAGCGCTTCGCTTTGTTGCGCTTGGTCTTGCGGCCTTTGTCTTGGACTACAGTTGCGCCCCCGCGGTATATCCCGTTGCCCTCCAGGAATTGGCTGCCGCAGTTGCAGCAATACGATTAAAAGCCGAACAATGGCCAATTGATTCGGCAAAAATCGCTGTATGCGGTTTTTCCGCAGGAGCACACCTTGCGGCAAGTCTCGGTTGTCTCTGGGATTCAGACGATGCGGGTCAGCCAAAACGTACGGCTCGGCCGGACGCCATGATTCTTTCCTATCCGGTTATTACCTCGGGAGAATTCCGCCACGACGGATCCTTTCGAGCATTACTTGCTTCAGATTATGAAACGCGGCTTTCGGAATTTTCACTGGAAAATCGTGTTGGCGAACAAACTCCGCCAGCATTTATCTGGCACACCCATGACGACGACATTGTTCCGGTTGAGAACTCGCTCTTTTTTGCTCTGGCACTTCGCAAAAAAGGAGTCCCCTTCGAATTACATGTTTACCAGCCGGGAGGACACGGACTCGCAACCGCTGCACCGGAAACGCACAACGACAAGGGAGAAGCTGTTCTTCCGGAGTGCGAAAACTGGATGGAAATGGCAGCGATCTGGCTCAAAAACGATCCGAACGCAGGGCCCCGCCGCTGGTAGAATAGACTGCCTGCCGTGAAACCGCAACCGCCACATTTGCCGGAGCCCCGCCAGGATTTCGTTCATACACCATTTCTCCGGCAGCTGAAAACCCGGCAGGGGTAAAGTCAATGAGAATCTCTCCTATCGAGAGCACATCAATCCGTTTATCCACGGCCGCCGCCGTCAGACAATCCGATGCTTTTTTTCAAACCCTCTGGATCAGTTATCTTCAGCTTGCCGCGTGAAAGGGTGATGTATCCATTTTTTTCAAAGTATTTGAGCATCCGGCTCACCACTTCACGGGCAGTTCCCAGCTCAAAGGCAATCTCTTCATGAGTTGCATACACAACGGTGCTGGGTTGCTCCAGTAAAAACCGGCCAATTCTGAGATCCATTCCCTGAAACGCCACCTGTTCAACAACCCACATAACATCAGCAAGACGTTCATTCATTCGCTCGAGAAGGTATTGTTGCACGGCAGGGGTTCGTTCATGAATTCCGGAAAACACATCGTTAGAAATACTGGCGATGGTACAATCAGTATCAGCCTTGATCATTGCCTGCATGGGAAGTTTTCCCATAATACAGGATATGGACAAGGTGCAAATATCGTTTTCAAACAAACGGTACAGAGTAATTTCCCGACCTGTTTCCGACAAGATGTAAACCCGGATAACACCGCGGATTATTGCAAGAATACCCTTGCAGCTGGTAGCATCAAAAATAACCGTTCCTGCAGGAGATTCGGTTATTATCAGGTTATCCCGTACGAGATCCCGGTCTCTGGGAGAAAGATAACGATTAAGCGGAAACTCATAGGGCACATTCATGCATACATTTTCCCCGAAAAACACGTCCCCGACAAGTAGAAAGCATTACAGCAATCATAATTAGTGCTATAGTTGCTAAAAATCATTCGGAGGACTCATAGCAAATGAAAAACCCCTTTTCCTGTACCCTGACGGGATATCACTGGTGGAAACCGTTTTTGGGATTCTTTGTTCTTTACCTGGTACTGAACACTGCAATACAAAATTCAATGGAAGTAAACAGTGTAGTTCAGAATCCAAGCATACTGATTAGCGCAATCCTTTTCATGCTGGTTCTAACGGTAATACTCATGCTCATTGAAGCCTTTTTCTATATAATGCTCTACCGTATTGCATTTTCCCATATCAGTTTCCGGGGAAAACCTTTCAGTTTTACCGGAAAGAAGGGCGAATTTGTTTCTCTCATGCTGGTATGCGCCCTGCTTCTTGTTGTTACACTCGGGTTCTATTTACCCTGGTTCATGACCCGTCTTACCCGGTACCTTGCCGGCCATATTCAGTATGACAATGCTCCGGTACAATTTGAAGGAAAGCCCGGGAAACTCCTCAAATATTACCTGCTCGGCGTGATTCTCCCGTTTCTCGCATGGATTTTTTCCTTTGGTTTCATATATACGCTAGCTATACTTTCCGGTCAGATGGAGACAGAAGCCAGCGTTGTCTTGCTTACCCTGCTTGTGTTTGGTTCCCTGATCCTGTTCTTCCTGCCATTTACCTACTACATGTATACGTGGATAGTCAATTTTTCATGGAAGAATTACCACGTGTACTGGAAGACCTCCTTTTGGAGCAGCATTTTTTTTATACTGGGGCAGGTGTTTCTTGTTATAGTAACGTTGGGTGTTTATATACCGGCATTTGTGCTGTCACTGCTACACTATTTTATAAACAGAACTGTTCTGGACAAGGACGGACAGCCAGCCGGGCGTTTCGAATTTTACCGTGAACCGGGCGGGTTTACCTTCTTCTGGAAGCAGATTCTTCTCTCTCTTGTCACTATCGGAGTATATCTTCCCTGGGCGTATGCCAATATCCTCAGGTATGTTCTTTCGCATACTTCAATAGAAACCACCCCGGCAGAGCTTCCGCAAAACTACTAACAATATAAAAGCCGCGGACACACCGCGGCTTTTATTACTCGTCAATCTCGCTCTTGTTGGGTAAAACAAGCGCAGCGACGAAGTAAAGAAGGACGCCTGCTCCATATAAAACAGAAGCAACCAGCCAGAGAATTCTTACCAGAGCCGCATCGACATTGAGATACTCGGCAACGCCACCGCAAACACCAAAAAGTTTCCTTCCCCGTTCTACCTTGTACAACCGTTTTGCCATATACAACCCCCTGGCTATCAATTCTCGCATAAAAAACCCCCGGCTGTCATCGTCCGGGGGTCATACCTGTCAGTCAAGATAACAGTTAGCGGGTCAAACCCTCTTCAGTCTCTTTTTCCAGGAAAGAAAGGGCTTCTTCTGCCTTGAATTCCGCAAAAGCGGCGGCTTCGTTGCGCTGAAACGCACCTACTGTCTCGGAGAAGCTCTTGTTTACATTGTCACGGGGGAAAGAACACAGCATGTAAATTCCGCCCTCTGCATCAACCCAGATCTCATCTTCTTCAACACCCACCAGAGTCTGCTCTGCTACCTGTTTTGAAATGTTTTCAAAATGGGTAAGGGTCTGCGTATTGGTGTCTTCTCCGCCTTCACTGGTATAGCTGACCAGTGCATTTTTCACGCTGGTTCCAATCCATCGGGCAATCTGATCACGGGCATCCTGTCCTGCCGCTGTTTTTGATATGTTGCGATTGGACATTTTTGCATAACCAACAGCGAAAAAGGTTGTATCGCTTTTTGGATTCTTTGTTACCCAGGCCGGCATTGGAATGCCATCCATCCCGATAACGGTACTGACCACCTCTTTTTCTTCCGTTTCCTCGGGAGAAGAAGAACATGCAACAAAACCTGTCAAAACCAGGGCTACAAGCATGGCAACTGAAACAAACTTCCTGATCATAGATGATCCTCCTGATAACATTATATGACATATTCTAACACAGTGAGTATAACAATACCACAATAGCAACGTAACACTTCTTCGTCCCCTTGCAAAAAAAC
>CAZGQQ010000113.1:0-5015 GCA_964527175.1 uncultured Treponema sp. | reverse complement strand
ATGTAGGGCCAGCCGGTGAAGCCGCCCGAGGAAAAGGCGCCCGAGCGTTTGCCCCGGTTTTCGTAGCGGTCTACCCAGCCGCCGAGGAGTCCGTCGGTGAGCGTTTTGGTATAGTCGGCGCCGAGCGGGGTAAGGGCTTCGCCGATGAGGGACACGGCCTGGTCATACGGCGTTACCCGTTTCACATCGCCGACGAGGGGGATGTACACATCCCAATGGCGGAGTTCATCGACCTTGAGCACCTTTTTCCGGAGGGTGTAGTACCGGTGGAGCGGGCCGAGGTTGTTGCGGACCGTGGCAACGAGATTGTCGTAGACCGACTCGCTCACCCGGTCGGGGAAGAGCGCCATTGCCCGGGCCGACTTGTGCCCGCGGATGCGGGCTTCGGCAACGTCCTGCTGGACCGAACCGGTATAGAGTGCGGTTATCGTATGCTGGTGCGCTTCAAAGGTGTTGTAGAATTTGGTATAGGCGTCCTTTCTGATCGCACGGTCCGGGTTTTCGAGAAACCGGGTCCAGGTGGTCTGGGTAAGGGGTTCCGGGCCGTCCGGGGTTTCAACGGTACCGAAATCGAGATCCACATTGGTGAGTACCGAAAACCCGTTCCGGGGCGTCTGGCTTGCTTCGTTGAGGAGGGCGATTACCCGCTCTTCCTTGCCGGAAAGTATGTATGGTTTCAGGCGGAGAAGCCGTGCAAGCCAGACCTGAAATTCGGCGAAGGCAGGATCGGTAATCCACTGGTTCAGGGTTGCCTCATCAAGGGCAGAAATGGCGGGAACAAGCCAGCTCGTTTCGGCGGCAAAGGCGCTGGCGGTCATCATGTACCGGCCCGCGCGGGTTTGAGCTTCCGCCGAGCCCTCGTCTACCGATTTATTGAGGAATGCATAGTTTCCCAGCCGCTCCGAGAGCAGGTGCGCATCCCGGTAGCGGGTAATGCATTCGAGTGCGGTCACGGCAGACGGAGTGCCGGTAAAAGCTTCGCGGTATGCGCAAACCGCTTCGGCAGCACGGGACAATTCTTCAAGCGCGGAATCCCACGCGGTATCCGAGGTGAAAAGGGAATCAAGGTTCCACCGGTGTTCAGCCGGAACGTCAGTCCGGTTGGGTATGCTTGTTTGTTTCATACTGAAAAGATACAATGAATACCGATGAGTGAGCAACTGTCAACGTTCAGGATCAGACAGGGACGGCGTGTTTTTGACACCTTCTCCGGAATTAACTCGTTTTCCTTCGCACTGGTTACCGGAAATACCATTACACTGTACGCCATGCTTCTCGGAGCAAGCAGCACGGTGCTTGGTCTGCTCGGCGCGTTCATGTCACTCTCGTTCTTTTCCATTCCGCTTGGAAGATACGGTCTCAAACGCTGGGGCCTGGTTAAAACGTTTGCACACAACTGGATGCTGCGAAACCTTTCCCTTCTTCCCCTGTTGCTCATTCCCGTACTCCATGCGCGCGGCGCGTTCGACATTGCCGTGGTGCTCATGCTTGTCTCGGTGTTCTTTTTCAACTTCTTCCGCGGGGTAGGGCTTATATCCAATAACCCGGTAATCGGCATCCTTTCAACCGGCAAGGATCGGGGAGAGTATATCGTCTGGCTGTCTCTTGTGAACAATGCCACGGCGCTTGTTGCTACCCTTTTTCTGGCCTTTTTGCTCTGGCAGGGTTCGGGGGTGGGAACCTATAATCTTGCCATGATGGTCGGTATCATCTCCGGTACGGTGGCTTCGCTGCTGTTATATCGTCTTCCTGATTCCGGAATGACGAGTTTTGAAACCACCGAACGGCCATTCGCGTTGCGGGAAAGCCTTTCCCTTGTCCGGGAAACACCCAATATCCGAACCTTCATGCTGAGTTATTTCGTGCTTACGCTCGGAATCGGCATGGCGCGTCCTTTCATTATTGTGTACTGCAAGGCAGTATACGGTCAAAGCGACGGGGTACTAACCCTGTTTACCGTGTGTTCCATAGCCGGTGCTCTTCTCATGGGACTCGTACTCCGCCTGGTCATCGACCGGCTCGGGGCCAAGCCCATGTACATCATTTTTTCATTGCTGATACCGACAAGCCTTCTGGTTGCAGTCGGCGCTCCCGGTATCGGGAGCGGTACCTTCTCGCTCATATTTCTGGCACTGTTGTCTGCAGTAACCAATATTGGTTTTGCCGGGCAGGAAAGTGCTGCACAAACCTACTTCTTTGCCGCCATTCCCCGTAACCGGGTGGTGGACATGAGCATGCTCTATTTCTTCATACTGGGAGGGACTGGTGTCGCCGGTGCCGTGCTGGGTGGTGCCATTCTTGACGTATTCGGCGGATTGGGGCTGACCGCTGTTAGTTCGTACCGCATTTTCTTCTCGCTGTGCACGGTTCTGACCGTATGCGGCATTCTTGTTCAGCGCGGACTCCAGAATCTCGGCAGCTTCCATGTGCGCGACTCCCTTGCCGTGCTTTTTTCTCCCCGGGATATGCGGGCGCTTACCCTGTTGCGTAAACTGGATACCACCCGGGATCCGGAAAAGGAAACCCGCCTCATCGCAGAACTGGGAACCATGGGCTCTCCCATTTCAGTGGACAAACTGCTTGATCATCTGTCTTCTCCCCGGTTTGCCGTCCGCTATGAGGCGCTGCAGTCGGTCACCCGCCTGACCAGGCTCACCCCCCGCATAACCGATACCCTTTTTTGCGAGCTGGAACATGGTGAGTTCTCCACAGCAGCCCTGGCTGCCCGCCTTCTCGGGCAGTTCAGGGTATTGCCTGCCGCGGAGCCGCTCAGAAAAGCCCTGCAAAGCCCGGATTACCGCCTCGTTGCCGAGGCCATGCTCGCCCTTGCCCGAATCGGGGATGAACGTGCGCAATTCCTTGCAGGAGAAGTACTTCTTTCATCAAACAATCCTTTCGTTCTCGTACATGGCGTTCAGGCAATGGAGATATGGCATACAACCGCAGCGGTTCCCATCCTTCTTGATCTGCTGCGAAATGAACATCTGCCGCCCCATGTCGCCGATGAAACCATTCTGACTCTTTCGGTTCTCATGGGGGTTCCCCGTACCTTCTTTTACCGGTTTGAGGAATATACCCGTGAACGGGAACGCCTCAGTGTATTTTTACTGGAGGAGCTTGATGAAGCATTCGCCCGGACAAAGCGGCATGATGCCGAATTCCAGACAATTCTCATGAATTTTCTGGTTGATTCGAACGCGGATGCTCCCTTTGTCCGCTGGGTGCTTGATACCCGGCGGGGGAAAACCGGTATCTTTTCGGCTCTCCTGGTGAGTGTCGCCCTGGACGCCGGGCTGAACCGGCTCGAGTCTTTTCGTTTTTTCCTCTGTTTCTGGGCAGTGTCCGTATATGCCAACCCGCGCCTGATTGAAAAGTAAGCGCTGATACGGTATTCTTGAGCCATGAAATCATCCGGAAGAATCTTTTCCGCCGGTATACGCGCAATCGTGCTTCTTTCGGCGGTCATACTGTACAGTTCCTGTTCTCCCTATATCGGATACGGTGTTGTTAACTGGTCCCTGCCTGAACAGGAACTTGCCGCCGGTGACGTGGTGCCCGTATTCATACAGTCAAATATTGGCGGGGTATACGTCATAGGTACCGGTTCCGATCGTGAAGACCGCGTTGAAGTTCCGCTGTGGCAAATTACCCTGCACAAGTCGAAATCGCGGGCACGGAAAGCTGCTGCCAGAATAGCCGAACACCGGTATATCTATGCGACCGTCAAGAGCGACGGGTTGCCGGTTCGTGCACAGGCTGAAAATACCGCCCGGCAACTATATCGGCTCAGACAGGGCGAAATTCTTAAAATCATCCGCAAAGGAACCGGTTCTCCGGTTATTGCCGGTAATGCTCCTCTCGAGGGCGACTGGTATGAAGTGCTTACCGGGGACGGAACCGTTGGCTGGTGTTTTTCGTATAATCTTTCCTTGTATGATGAACGGGATGACGTACCGGATGATCTGGTTGTTGAAGAAGACGGTTCAGACCACTACCGGACCTATCTCGTCTCGCAGACCTGGTATCCTGATCAGTATCGGGTGATGATCGATAAAAAACGAGTTGATCTTGAACGTGTCCAGCCTCTGTGGGGTTTTTCTCCCGGGCAGGAATCTCTTGTCGCACGTGTCGCTACCGAGGCCGGTATAGCGACATTCGAACATACCGGTATTGTAAAATCGGGAGATCGTACGTACCGTTTTGAGGGAACCTCCCTGACTGCGGAAGTACGGCGGAAGAATTCCCTGGTTGTCCAGTACACCGACGATCGCGGTTCCCCGCAGGTATTCTATTTTACGACACTTGATACAACTCCCGAAGAAATTATCGAAAAGGAACAAGCACGGCGTGTGGCCATATATGATGCGATCCGCAAAGCCGGACCCCGGTTTGTTTCCGGCAATTATGGCGTACTGCAATTCATTGCAGACAATCGTTTTCTCTGGAGCGGTTATCAACTACTGTCTCCGGCAATAATTCCGGCCGGCTCCGGTGGCGAAGGTCGTGCCGAGCTACGGGTGTTCCTTTCAGATTCGCTCAAAGACCAGTATGGTGGTGTACTCAGCTTCCGGTTTGAAGCAACGGGTGCCCGGGTGCATTTTTTGTATGATCTGACTGCAAACGGTCTCAAGCTTGAACAGGTTGACGAGAGCAATATCCGAAACATGGTTGTTGAATCACGCAATCTGAGTCCGACAGTTCTCTTTTTTACTCCGGAAACGACAGCCGACGGAGACCGATAATGGCCTTTGTCCAGTTTTCACGGGTTTCGCTTGCCTTTGGCGACCGTGATATTCTCCGGGATGTTTCGCTCAATCTCGCTTCTGGTTCCCGTGCCGCGCTTGCCGGGGTAAACGGTTCGGGGAAAACCACGCTCATGAAGATTATCAGCGGGGAAATACAGAGCGACAGCGGCGAGCGTGCGGTGGAAAAGGATACCCGCATCTCGTACTTGCCCCAATCCGGCATCGTGCACCGGGGAAAAACGCTTGCCGACGAGGTGGAAACCGCTTTTT
>CAZGQQ010000112.1:0-5049 GCA_964527175.1 uncultured Treponema sp. | reverse complement strand
TGTTTTAGCGGAGTTGCGCTCGCTTGTGGTGTGTGTTTGCTTTTCTCCTGCAATCTTTCGCGAGCCACACATACGGTGCATCTTCATGACCGGCACCGCCTTTCCGCTCCGGTCATTGCGGAGGCAGCAGCGAGGGAAGGTGGTGGGACACTCGTTCTACTTGATTATCATCATGACTGTTCGGTTGATCCCTCCGATGACGGTACTCTGTCGAGTTATGATTGGGCTGGAAGGCTCCTTGAAGATTCGGTGATTGACCGGATACTCTGGCTTTCGGGCAGGACGCTCCTTGAGCCCAATCGTGAGTCCCGGATGCACTGGCTGAATCGTTCCCTTGAACAGTTGCCACCGTCACGGGCACAGGTAATTCTGGCTCGGATCGAACTGGTTGACTGGCATGATCTTGAAAAAAAAGCGCTCAAGGGACCGGTATTTGTCAGTCTTGATCTTGATGTTCTGACCGTTGATCCCGGGCCGGATCCTGCAGCCTTTCTGGATGAACTGTTGCACTGGATACAGACTCAGCGAGTCTCGGCTCTAACGGTTGCCTTTTCCGCAGCGTATCAGAAATCTCCCCGGGATGCCTGGAGCTGGCTTCTCCGGACAATACAATGTGACACGAAATGGAACTGGGTTCTCGAGGCGGAAGGCCCGGTTTCCAGACCTGAGAGTTTCGAAGAACAACGTGCTCTGGAACGATGGAATAATGATCCGCTTCTGTGGCGTGGTTCCGACGGGGCTTTTTATCCGGGCGAATCACTCTGGATACATGCCCCGCTAACGGTACAGACTGCGCTTATGAAATCTGGAGTAACTGCCGGTGATTCGGCGGCGGAACGGGTGCTTTCCGGATGGAAAGACGCGGAGCTTGCCAGTCTTCGTGAAGAATTCAATCCGGCAGTAATGGAAGCATTCGCGCGGGAAATTGAACATACCGCGATGACTCTACTGAATGGCAACGATGGCCTGTCCCGTCCCCGCGATGAACGGGGGTATCTTGATGTCCCGGAATCCGTGTTTTCACCAGAGGGGGGAAAGGGAATGGCCGTTCGTTTTCTTTCCCGGGGAATTGATCGCGGGTGTCTTGCCATTTGGCGAGGTATTGGAGACTTTGATGCTGCGCTTTCCTGGTGTACCGCAGGGGCTCTTTCTGATCCGCGGTATCCTGCAATACAACGGGATGAACTCGATGAGCTTGAACTGGAAATTTCCCTCTTCGGTTCATGGCATGTCATGAAGAATCCCCGCGATTTTCGTCCCGGAACAGACAGTCTTCTTCTTGAAGGACCGCGCGGAGTCACCCTGCTTCAGGCTTCCCTTGCGCGGGATCGTCAACTTGATGATGTATCATTTCTGGAGACACTGTCTGCTAAAGCAGGGCTCGGGCCCGACGGCTGGAAAGATGATTCACTACAGTTTTTTCGCTCAGTTACCTGTGTCTATCGCCGGCCTTTTTCCTCATCCCAGATAAATGTAAAGAAATAGCTCGTAATGTCATGGGCATCCCGACCGGAAAGACGCCATGAGTCGGTATGGAACATCACCGCACACCGGCTTTCCGGAACCAGCAACTGTGCGAGTACATACATTCCCGGGCGGTTGTCGCACCCGGCAAATATCCAGGTATCCGATCCGGGCTTATTGAAAAAGATGCGGGTTCTGGTATCTTTTTCTGCAGTTCCTTCCGGATTCCCATGATGGGCAAAGTCCGCTGAAAGCAGCAGAAAATTCCGTTCCTTCCCTTCCTGGGTAAAGTTACTTCCGATGACATCGGCAAGAATTTGTGCCCGTGCCTGGTTGAGCGGAGGTTCTCCAGGGTATGCCATTGCTACCACCGTGGCATTGGGAAAATAGCGTGCAATGTAGGGCATGAGCGTGGATATTCCGTGCTCTGATTCAAAAACCGGATGCTCGAACGGTACCCCCAGGGTGTTGGCGATGGTCCTGGCCTTCTTTATGTTCGAGCGCACCCGGCCGTTCGCGGTAAGCCAGGTTCCGTCGGTTATTGACCAGGCTTGAGATGAGAGACCCCAGTGGGACGGACTCAGTACATAGAACGTTTCCACTGTTCTCCGCTGCGCCAGTTCAATAAACCAGCGGTCTATGGAATTGTGCGCAAGTAAATGATGGCTTACGGTTCCAGCCCAGGGGCGTGCGGAACGGGGAGGAAGTGCCTCAACCGGGGCTGCAGGAAATTCTCCCGGCGGATCGCCGAGAGATTCCCAGGTTGTAAAAAATGGACCGGAGCCAGCCTTTGCGGGTAACGGTTGTGTATTCTGACTACGCAGGAAGACAATGAGGATGGCCGCAAGTATCACCCCCGCCAGAATCCACCATATCCTTTTTTTGAACAATCGCTCCATCATTGTGCGCTTTTTTCAAGAATGCGCCCTTTTGACCAGAACGGCTGGTACTGTTCGAGATCGGGACTTTTCGCATACACCTTTTCTTTCCACTGCTCATTGGTCAGGCGGTCGGACATCGGTTGATGGAACTCAAAGTAACTGAAGCAATAACCAACTGCAATGCGTTTGCCTCCCTGACGGTCATTGAGGGGAACGTATATCCGGTAGGGGATACCGACTGCTGTTTCCAGTACCAGCCCCAGTTCGGCATTGGTAAAGACGTCGGCGACGAGCGCCATGCGCATCTCCTCTTCGTCGATAACATCTCCCCGTCCGGTATGTACGAGAACCAGGCGGGAGAGTTCGGCGGGAATGGTTGCAATCCAGCGGACGTCATCCGTAGCAACCGGTTCGTTGAGTATTTCCAGGCGGACAATCGGAATGATTCGGTCCAGAATACCAGTAAGACTGGTGAGTGCCCGTTCGGTTTCTTCACTCAACATGTTGTATTTTGCCAACGTTGTGTAGAGTATGGCGGTCGCATCCCGTGCAGCAATCCAGTAATTGATATTGGGTTCAATATAATGTACCGGATCCGGAACCGGTTTGGTCCGGAATGTCGGCTCAAAATCTCCGTCTCCCGCACGTTCCGCATATGACTGTTTCACGTAGAGAATTGTATCGTGACGCAGTTCAGCCCAGGCCCCATGAGCGGAAAGGAGGCTCTTGAGATTCCAGCCGGCGCCTTCAGTGAAATAGAACTTGCTCCCCGATTCAAATGTTGCAAGCGCCCTGATTTCCCGCAAGACCTGCATGTAATAGTTTGAAGTCCAGAATGATTCATCTTGTTGTGCAAAAAGAGTTTGCAATTGATCAAGACGATTCTTGAGTCCATCCATTTTGGGATAGTCGGCATGGTTGAGTAATGCCTCACTGCTGCGCGAACCGAATGTTTTCATGATATCGAGTCCACGAACCATATCGCGACTCATGAGACGAGGCGGGGACACCATATGGTGAATCCATGAGTCCCAGGTAAAGCGTTGACCAAAAAGGCGCCATCCCATGGGAGGAGCTCGTTCATCGCCGGTAGATGGCCCCCACCAAACAGAGCTTCCCGAGATTGCAGGAGGGCGGATTTTTTCTTGTGCTTCTTTCATGAAGGAAAGAAGATTATCCCGGTCTGTAATCCACGCATTGAATTCATCATTACGGTGCTGTTCCCAGAGGGGAAGCAACTCGCGAAATGAAAGGTCATCAGAAGCGCCGATGAGTGTTGTAATTGGATCAAACAGTGCGCTCCAGTCCTGAAAAAGCGACTCATCGTTACGGACAAGCTCGGTAATCATGAGGGCAATCGGCTGCATTGCCATGGTCAGTTCAATTGATCCTGATGACTGATCACCGTTGCCATCGGGAAGAGGAGTGGGTCCTTCATCCGCAATAAGAAAGTGAATTCGACCAAACCACATCATTGCCCGGAAGTATGCCCCCAGGATACCGTTTTTGGTATAGTGACCCCGTGGTTTATATTGCGAGTAGTCTTCTTTTGTTTTGGTCCCGTCCGCGAAGGTAAACAGGGGTGAAAGTGCAAAGCCTTTTGCTGCGTCAATGGCCTGCAATTCTTTACGAACTGTTTCAGGATACTTTGAAAGCACTGTTTCCTGATCAGGCTCACGATATACTGTTTTAACCGGACCCCTTTCCTGTTCTTCTTCTACTTTCTCCGGGGCGAGTTCCAGAATCGCCTGTGCGACCTGGAAGTACATAATCGCTTTTTCACGTGTTTCCTTGCTCACCGGTGTTTCTTCTCCACCGGCAGGTTTTCCCGCTTCCAGTTCCGCAATGAATCGTGCACAGAGATTTTTAAGACGTGGGGCAAAGTATTCTTCTTCCAGATATTGCAGTGTCCGGTCAAAGATGAGATGACGGGCATGTGAGGCAAGGTCTGTGGTAACAAAGAGGGGAACACGCCGGCCGTCAATATTGAAACTGTATTTTGAGTCCTTATGCTTTCGGTACAAGGCTATCATGTCATCGGGTGAATACGAAGAAAGGTAATATTCCTCCTTTCCGACAGACTGTATGGCCAGGCGATCAGATTTCATACGGTCAAGTATGGGTGTATCAAGATACCGGTATCCGAGGATGGGGTAGAACGAGTCGCTTGATCCTTCCGTCTGGTAAAGCATTGCGGTTACCCGGTTGTTTTTTGCAGATTCCTGCAGTCCGGCAAGATCCGCGCCGAATACCACGCCTTTTTGCCCCTTCCATTCAGTTGGATAGAACCAGTTCCAGTTTTTCTGAAAGGAGAACATTCCCGTTCCATAGTTTTCCCCGTCGGTGCTTCCCAGTCTGTCACCAAGAATGGGGAGAATCGTACCAAGAGGAACCGGAATGCCTTCTGGCAGCATTTCCAGATCTGCATGTTGTTCAGGTGTTACGCCAGGATAAAACAGGCATACGTCGCTACCGACAACTGCAGTTTTTTCTGCGGTAATTCCCTGGTCGGGTATGTCTGCAAAGATCATGGGATCGGCAAGATGTTCTGCATGATTCTCCGCGGAGGGAATTGAGCGGTCCAGGAGTGCGGGCAGTTCAAGAACAGAATTTGGTATTTTCTGAGCAGAAACATCCGCCATGGCAATGTCCTCAGGCATTTCAACCGGTTTTACCTCAGTAGTATCCTTGCTGCATGCAGCGA
>CAZGQQ010000111.1:0-5120 GCA_964527175.1 uncultured Treponema sp. | reverse complement strand
CGGCATCGCAGGTCGCGCAAAATGATATTCCCTTGTCGTTCAGGAAGTTCTCTTCATTTTTCTCCATCGCCGAACGGCTCCCGCGCAACAATGCAGTAACAAAAAATGAATAGAGCAGGGTCTGGGTAATAACAACCAGAACGATGAGACCACTGGCAATACCGAATTTCTTTATGTGTTTCACAACGATTTCATGATACCCCGCCCCGTGCGATAACTCAAGCAAAGGAATTTCAGACCAGCCATTATTGCGCATCATCCATCAATCCGGTATTCTTCTGTTCATGAAACATTCAGTTTTTGTCGATGGACAGGAAGGTACAACGGGACTCGAAATATTTCAGCGGCTTGAAAAGCGGCCGGAACTGGAATTACTGCGTATAAATCCGGACAAACGGAAAGACCCTGCGGAACGCAAACGTCTGGCAAATCAGGCTGATATTGTCTTTCTCTGTCTGCCGGACGACGCTGCCCGGGAAACAGTTTCCCTTGTTGAAAACGATACCACCTGCGTCATCGACGCAAGTACCGCACACCGCACCAATCCGGAATGGGTGTATGGTATTCCCGAACTTGCAAAGGATCAGCGGGATCGCATCAGAAACAGCCGACGCATTTCCGTTCCCGGCTGCCATGCGACAGGGTTCATTGTGGCAGTAACCCCGCTCATCGCAGGCGGCATGATTCCGGCGGACTACCCCTTCAGTTTTCAGTCCCTCACCGGATACAGCGGGGGCGGAAAGAAACTTATCGCATACTATGAAGAAGAAATTGCCGGGCGCAACACGGTTAACGCGCCCCGTCTCTATGCCACCACGCTTACCCACAAACATCTGCCCGAAGTTACCATGCGTGCAGGCCTCGCTTCTCCGCCGGTCTTTACCCCCGTTCTTGCAAACATATACAAGGGAATGCTCGTTACCATTCCACTGCAGCTTGCCGGAATCGGGAAAACGGCACAGGAACTCCATGCGTTTCTGGAAGATCATTACCGGGGAGAACCCTTTGTACGGGTTATGCCCTTCGCGGGGGAAAATTCCCTCGAAGACAATTATCTCCATCCCATGGGTTGTAATGAAACCAATCGGCTTGATCTTTTTGTATTCGGCAACGATACACAAGCCGTGCTTGCGTCACGGCTGGATAATCTCGGCAAGGGAGCCTCGGGAGCCGCAGTTCAGTGCATGAATATCCGTCTTGGTGTTGATGAAAAAACCGGACTCACCTGGTAACCGCTCGCAAGGAGGCAGGTATGAAATTTTTTGTCATTTCAGATTTGCACGGATCGGCACCCGTATTCGCACAGGCCGCCGAAGCCTTTGAACGGGAAAAAGCAGACTACCTCGTGCTCTGCGGCGACTATCTCAACCACGGACCCCGGAATCCACTCCCGGACGGGTACGACCCCCAGCTGCTCGCGGAGCATATAAACCGCCATGCACGCCACATCCTTGGCGTCCGCGGCAACTGTGACAGCGAGATAGACCAGATGCTTCTTTCTTTTCCCTGTCTTGGAGACTACCTGCTCTTTTTCACGGCCGGACGACGTTGCATGGTTACCCATGGCCACCTCTACACGGAAACAAATCATCCGCCGCTTTCTGCCGGAGATGTATTCATATCAGGACACACGCATGTGCCGGTCCTGAAAAGGGATAATGGTATTTTCGTGGTTAATCCGGGTTCCCTGTCACTTCCGAAATCGGAACTCGGAGGCGGCTACGCGCTCATAACCGATGACGGAATTGCAGTCAAATCAATAACCGGAGAAAACATTCTGCCGCCGCTCAGTTTTTCCTGACAGCGAATTTTTTTCTGAGCAGCTTCACGAGATCTTTGGTGCGCGGGTCATGGTGATCTTCGAGATCAAGATCTTCAAACGCATCGGGCCGCTCACGCTCCAGCCAGTCCCAGAGCCGGTGTGATACTTCGAGCAGGGTATCCTTTGACTGTGCAATCTTTACCATAGCAAGCATTTCCTCATCGGTAAACATTTTCCACTTTCCACCGCTGATGATATGATATGTTGCCCCGCTCGGCGAACGGTCAATGCGAAAATCAGCTGCCGGCATACGGGTCGCAACCGCCGTTTTTTTTCCGCCACCCTTTTTACCACTCTGACGAGCCGCCGAAGCAAGTTCTTCTTCAAGGCGTATTACATTCATGTTATGCAGATGAACCCGGGCCTGTTCCACGAGAAAGGCAAGCCCTTCTTCATCGAGATCCTTGATCATGGAGCGGAGTTCAGCAGCAAGAATGTCATGTACCGACTTTTTCGCCGGGGCCGACTTTTTCGCTGGAACCTTCTTTTTCGCGGGAGCCGCTTTTTTTACCGGTGCTGATTTTTTTGCCATTCCATCCTCACTTTTCCTGTGGAACAAGTGTCGCGCTGATATCCAGTTCATCCTGGAACCATTCTATTTTTAGTGAAAATATTTCGGGTACATAGCCGGAAGCCCATGCACGGATTTTCCAGACAGTACCGCTGGTGAGAACCGCCGGATCAAGAGATTCCAGGGGGACCCAGTCCCGCTTGTACAGTACGCTGAACACCGCGTCGGAAAGTTTTTTTCCGGATTGGGCGTCAAGGGCAAGCGTGCTGAGCCGGATACTGCGCTGTACTACCCGGCCAAAGTCAATATGGACAGCTTCATCATCCTTGCCCACAACAAGAGACCTCCACCAGATACGCGGTCCCATGGTTATCTTTATCCGGTAGGCTCCACTCTTGAGCCAAACCGGACGCGCGGCAAGGGGTCGAACCGAGTTTTTGCCGGAGGTGACGAGCTCACCATCAATCAGACGAACCAATAACGGACGTTCATCCACAAAATCCAGGCGGCGCTCGGTATTCGGTACTTCAGGAATGGTATCCGCATCATTCAGAAAGAAGAAAGCACGGAATACCTGGTCTGCCGAAGCGGGAACTGTTTTAGGGAGATCCATGGTCACCGTTACCGGCGTGTACCAGGATCTCAGTAAAAATCGGTGAACAAGACCCTGATTCCAGGCAAAAAGACCAATACCGATCAAAAGCAGTGAGGCCAGCGCTGCAGATGAAATCTTGAGCATGAGCCGGTTTTTCGGCAGGAACTGCGGCTCCGAAACCTGATCAGTCAACATGTTTTTAACCATGACCGTACGAATTTGATGCGTATTGTACCGGGAAAGAAACCGTTTCAGGATTCTGATTATCGGACCCATGTCCTGGAACCGGTTCTTTGGATTCGGCCGGATCATTCTTCGCAACAAACGGCATACAATGGGCGGAAGGCCGGGCGCAAGACGGGCTGCGGAAGGATACCGGCCCCGTTGAATGGAGGCAAGGGTTTCCGGAGAAAAAGAGCCGGGGAATGGCTTGGCTCCGGTTACCATTTCATACAGCATGACTCCCATCGCATATACATCGGCCCGTTTATCCACAGTACTGCTGTCGGAAAACTGTTCCGGCGGCATATACGACGGAGTGCCGAGCGTTACTCCGGAGGAGGTGAGGTCGGACGATTCTGCATCTTCGCCTCCTGACGCAATACCAAAATCGGCAAGCTTTATCTCCCCGCGGCGTGATATGAGAATGTTTCCCGGTTTTATATCGCGGTGAACAATGCCATGGTCATGTGCATATTTCAGGGCAAGACAGGCATCGTACACAATGAGGAGCGCCATTTCACCGGAGAAGCGTGTTTTCCGCTTAAGCAGTTTGTCCAGGGACAGCCCGTCCACGAATTCAAGAACGATGTAATGCGCGGAACCTTCCTTGAAATAATCGTAGAAATGCACGATATGAGGATTGTTCAAATCAAGAAGAATCTGTGCCTCACGCTTGAATCGTTCGGTAATGGCGGCGTTTCCCCGAATCGTCAGTTTTTTGATAATAACATGGCGCTTCAGGGTCGGATGAAGGGCCTTGTACACGGCGCCCATACCACCGCGTGCAACGAGTGAAACGATCTTGTATTTCCCAATCTTGTCCGGTAATGCGGTCATGGCTCAACGCTCCTCATATCGGTATTAAAATCAAAGGGCCGGTCAGGCGAAACAAAGGCAATTTGGCTGGACGCAGGATCGTGAATCTGTACATAGCGGTTTGAAGCCCGCAATGAATAAGTCTGTGCAACCGGGCGATGGCCGCCAAAATACAGTGCATCGGGCACATCCGGAAGATAAGTATCGAGCATGCGTTCAACAGTACCCTCTTCCGAATCACCATTACCGGTCCAGGTAAAATCTTCCACGGTCCCGGGATTACGGCGGGCATTTATGATCGATGCCGCATCGTGAAAGCAGCGTGGTTCGGCATGTGATACCATGAACCTTTCTCCTACGGCGCAAAGGGGCAAAGACTCTTCGAACCGGGCATAACGGGTAGTAAACACCTCCCCAAACCGGTGGGTAAAAAACTGATAGAACATTTCGCCTTCATCCGCATACTTCCTGAACGGATGATTCCCGTTGTTCTCGGAATTCAGAATATTCTCATGGTTTCCCTTGAGAAAGAAAAAGCGATCAGAGAAGGCACCAATACATTCCATGATCATTTCCATCAGGCCCATACTATCTGCAATTTCTGCTGTTAATGAAGGACCGTCCAGATTACCGGTACGATATTCTTCATATGCGGTAAGCCATCGAAACCGGCATTGTTGTTCAGAATGAAAAGCATCTCCAACACAAATAACCCGAACGGTTCCTTTCTCCAGACCTTCGAGAACAGTTGTACTACCGGAAAAACGATACTGGAGCATATTGAAGAAAAAATCACGTCGGGCGTGAAGATCGGGAACAAGGATGGTTGGTATGGATTCTGTCAGATACAGCAATCCTCCGGCGTTGCCCGCAGTATCCCGGGGCCGCACACGCTGATCCGTTTGCTCCATTGCTGTTTGAGCGGTGCCAACAAGGGCACCAAACCCGTCCGTGTCGGGAAGACTCTCCCGCAAACAGATGGATTCGAGGCGCGTACCGGTTACACCCATGAGAACACCCGGTCAAGAAAGCACGAGATTCGACTTGCCGATGCTGATGGTATCGTTATGCCCAAGTTTGACGTATTTATCCGACGGAACCCGCTCTCCATTGAGAAAGGTCCCGTTGGTGCTTCCCATATCCTTGAGGTAGTA
>CAZGQQ010000110.1:0-5359 GCA_964527175.1 uncultured Treponema sp. | reverse complement strand
AGAACATCATCCAGCCGTCGTACGACAGCATCGCCCTGTACACGTACCGGAACGAGGCAAAGACGGTGTTCATCTGCCTGGCGCCGGGAGCCTGCCGCATTCATGAAACGATGCGGAAAATCCCAAAAAATGACAAACCCCTGCGGTTCAATGAATTCCTTCGTTCCCGCATCAAGGGCGCAAAAATAGTCTCGGCCGAACAGATCGGGCTTGAACGGATTGTCCGCCTGGTACTCTCCCGCGCGGAAGAAACCTTCTTCATGTATATTCGCCTCTGGAGCGGTGCGGCGAATATTCTGGTTACCGACGGAGATCACCGGATTCTCGACGCCTTCTTCCGCCGCCCGAAGCGCGGGGAAACCACGGGAGAACTCTGGACTCCGCCGGAGGCGCGGGATACCGACGGCGAATGGACGGTGCGTGAGCTTCCCGGAGACGGAACCTTTAACGAAAAGATTGACCGCTGGTACGGGGAACACGCGGAAACGCTTTCACGCGAGGCTCTGCTGGAAGAAGCCCGCCGCCGCCATGAGTCGCGGCGGAGCCGCCTCGCGGCTGCCCTCGTCAAACTTGAAAAGAAGCGGGACCAGTTTCTCCACGCTGACCGGTATCGCCATCAGGGAGATCTCCTCATGGCGTATCTTCATGAAATTCCGCCGCGAGCCGAATTTGCCGAGCTGGCCGATTACGAGAATGACAATACCCCCATCCGCATTCCGCTTGATCCCGCCCTTTCGGCACGGGAGAACGCCGAGGCCTGCTATATCCGCTACCGCAAGGCTGTCTCCGGTCTTGCCAATCTTGAAGACGACATTGCCTCCACGAAGTCGGTTATTGAACAGCTGGACGCGGACTATGAACAGGTTCGTACCGAGCAGAATCCGCATGTCATACGCAAACTGCTCCGAAAGCAGAATACGCCCCGGCAGCAGCTGAAAAAACAATATCCGGGACTCGTGTACCGCAAGGATGACTGGCTCATTCTGGTGGGACGGACGGCTGCCGAGAATGATGAACTGCTCCGCCGTCATGTGAAGGGATCTGATATGTGGCTCCACACCCGGGACTGGCCCGGCGGGTACGTGTTTATCCGGAACCGCAAGGGAAAGTCGGTGCCCCTTGATCTGTTGCTCGACGCGGGCAACCTCGCCCTGTTTTACTCCAAGGGCCGCAAGGCGGGGACTGCCGATCTGTATTATACCCAGGTTAAACACCTGCGCCGGGCGAAGAATGCCCCAAAGGGAACCGTGTTGCCCTCAAACGAGAAAAACCTTACGGTGACCCTTGATCCTGCCCGCCTCAAGACGCTTGAAACGTGCCGTGATATTTCCTGAATGCTTGCTTGCAGAATATGGTAGCCGGGGATATACTGTGCCGCATATGCATCATCGTTTTTTACTCTTGTTTCTAGCGGTCTTCTGTACCGCCACTATTCCGGCAGTTTCACAATCAGCGCAGCGATTGCCGGACAATCCCCATATCATACTGCGTTCCCTGCTGGTTGCGTATCCCGGAAAGGTGACTGATATCGACTACGATTTTGATATGGGCGACTGGTTTATTCTTGTGAGCGGACAACGGTTATACTGGGCGGACGGGCGGCTTCTCCGGAAAGAGGAATTGCACAACCGTGACGCATGGCGCCCGTACATAGACTATCTGTATCCTGTTTCGGTGCCGCATCCGGATTCATTTTCCCCGGAACTTGTTGCGCAGTTGAATGCCCGGGTTCTTGAAGTTCGGCGAAGCAATGCCAGACCGTACAATATCGCCTTCTATGACCTGCTCTATGACGGTGCTACCCGCCGCCGTATTGAGGCGAACATTATACGGGAAGACTATTTGGGTAAGCGCGTTTCCGCTCATCGGGACATTTTTCCGATACTGCGGAGGATTGAGGCAAAGATTTACAAGCGTGCCGAAACTGACAATGACGTTCGCCGGTTTCTGGATGAAATCCTTTCGGTAGAAGGCTATAACTGGCGTGAAGTTGCCGACCGTCCCCTTCGGAGCAATCATAGCTGGGGTTTGGCAATAGACATCATGCCGAAAGGCTGGAACCGCAAAAACATATACTGGTACTGGATCAGTCAGTTTAATGATGACTGGATGCTCATTCCTCCCGAACGCCGCTGGGCGCCACCCGATGTCGTGGTGGAAATATTCGAATCGGAAGGGTTTATCTGGGGCGGGAAATGGCTGTTGTGGGATACCATTCATTTTGAATATCGTCCCGAACTGCTGGTTCTGCAGCGCTGGGGTTATACCCGGGAGTAGGTATGATACAAGACTTCGGGTCCCTGTACCCCGTTCTGGCACTATGTGCGGTATTGTCTCTTCTCTTTCTTCTGTTCGGTATACGGATTGGGACCGCTTTCGGCAAACTCCGTGCGGAACGGGGGTTTGACCGGATGCTGCGCGATGAGCGGAAAGATGCGGTTAAACGGTCCCGTGCCGTACTGGGAGGCCAGTTGTCCGAGCAAATGGCGGCATTTTTGCCCGGGTTTCCGGGAGATCCCTCCGATGCACGCTTTATCGGCAAGCCGGTTGACTACATCAGTTTTAACGGTTTGTCCAATGGAGCAGTAACCGGCATCACGTTTATTGAAGTGAAATCGGGGCAGTCTTCACTGAGTCAGGTTGAACGCAGCGTTCGTGAGGCCGTTGAATCCGGCCGGGTTCACTATGTGCAATACCGGATTCCCGGGGTGTAGGATTCAGTCAGTCAACGTAAACATGCCGGTTTCGATAAGTTCCTGGCATTCTTTTTTTGGAATGGGTTTGCCGGTCAGGTACCCCTGGATGGTTTTACAGCGTAATTCCCGTATGGCTTCCAATTGTTCCCCGGTTTCCACCCCTTCCGCGATGGTATCGAGTCCCAGTTTGTTCACCAGAGTCACAATGGCATTGGTAATGTCATATTCCCTGCTTTGGATTCTCGTTATGTTTTCAATGAATGATTTGTCAATTTTCAGGGTTGTAAGCGGCAAATACTGCAGGTAACTGAGGGATGAGTATCCGGTTCCAAAGTCATCAAGGGAAATGCCGACTCCGAGCAATTTGATTTCTTCGAGGATACGGATAGACTCATTAAAATCAGTAATCAGGATTCCCTCGGTTATTTCGAGTTCGAGCGAACGCGGCGGAATGCCGGTATCTGCAAGAACGGTGCGGAGACTGTCAAGAAAGTCCGAGTGTTTGAGCTGAATGGGGGAAATATTCACGGAGAGGATGCCGCGAAACCCCAAAACGGACTGCCATTCCTGAAGTGTGGTACAGGCGGTGCGGAGAATCCATTCGCCCAGGGGAATGATGAGTCGTGTTTCCTCGGCAATGGGAATGAACTGGTCCGGGCTGATATGACCGAGCTCCGGATCATGCCAGCGCGCCAGTGCTTCAAAACCGCGAAGCTGTTGTGTAGCAACATCAAACTGGGGCTGATAGTACAGATTGAATTCTTCGCCTTCCATTGCCCTGAACAATTTTTGTTCAAGATTGATGCGATGGAGGAGCGTCTCCTGCATGATTGCGTGAAAGAACGACAGTGTATTCTTTCCCCGGCGCTTTGCGTCGGTGAGGGCAATGTCGGCATATTTAAGCAGGTTGTGTACGTTGTCCGCATCTTCCGGGAAGGTGGCGACCCCGATCGATACTGACGTTTTAACTTCCGTGTTGAGCAAGAAATACGGCTCCCGCAGTGATTCCTGCACAGCATTGACAATGTAGAGCAGCTCGGCATCATGGTCGTAGTGGTTTATTATGAGCAGAAATTCGTCTCCGCCGAATCTGCTCGCGATAACGCCGTCCTTGCGGAACGAATTGAGCCGCATTGCCGTTTGGCGGATGAGTTCGTCTCCCACGTCATATCCGAGCGAGTCATTCACGGTTTTCAGATTGTCCATATCAAAAATGGCCAGGGCAAAACGGGCGTTTACCCGCTTTGCCTGCTGCAGAACATCTTTCAACATCCCGTTGAATTTGGTCCGGTTGGGCAATTCTGTGAGCCGGTCATAATATGCAAGCTGTTCCAGGCTTGCGTTGAGGGTTTCTATCTTGTCGAGTTTCAGCTTGAGATTGTTTTTCGAGGTTGCCAGCTCTGAGGACAGGGAGGATAACCGGAGATTTTGCTGTTTGAGCCGGAGTTCGCTCTGTTTTAGTTCGGTAATGTCCGATATGTTCAAACAGACATGATTGTCTTCCAGTTTCAGCAGGGTAATATCAAGCCACTTGTCCACAAGTTCACTGAAGAACTCGTACCGAACGGGACGCCTTGCTGCAAGAACTTCCCTGCCAAGGTCCTGCCAGGGAACGGATGATTGTGCATAGATTGTTTTGGAAAGAAGCTTGCCAAGAATGGTTTCGCAACGCGATCCGCTGATCACTTCCCACGCAGCATTGACGTACTCTATCAGAAAGTCTGTTTCCCCGGTTTCGGAAATTGAAACCGGGGTCGCGACAATAACAAGTTCCGGTAACGATTCAATAATGCTGCGGAAGAAATGGTTTGTGTTCATCAGTGAGGCAATTATAGCCCACAGGCACTATTCTGTAAAACGAATTTTCTGCCAGATTTCATTATACTTTTCCAGGTGTTCTCCAATATCTTCCTTGAGTTCGCAGTTTTCGAGTGAATCTGCGGAATAATAGGGGGTAACTGTCTGGAAATCTCCGGCAGTTGTGTGAATCGTTGACGGAAATCCGAAACTGTCCAGAAATTCTGCATATATTTCAGGGCGTAAAAAGAAATTGATGAACTTGTGTGCCAGTTCCGGGTTCTTTGCGCCGGCAGGAATAACGAAACTGTCGAGGTATCCAGGGCCACCTTCCTCTTTGGGAATGAAGAAGGCTATCTTGTCATGCATTTCCGGCGGCATTTCTTCATACACTGCTTCGGCATATCCCTGAACAACCCAGAATTCGCCGCTAGCAAACGATTTGGCAAAGCCTTCAGCATCAAATTTAACGAGGTTTGGCTTCCAGGTATCATTTACCACACGGAAAGCCTGTTCAAGTTCGTCAGGATTGACGGTGTTGACCGAGTATCCCAGAAAGGCCAATGCGTCTCCAAGGACTTCACGCATATCATCCATCATGCTCATGCGACCGGCAAGATCGGTACGTGCAAAGATATTCCAGCTTTCTTCAAACTCGGGAACTTTTTCGGTATTGACGGCAACACCGGCGGCACCCAGATAATAGGGAACGGAATACTCCATGGACGGATCGTAGGTAGCCTTTTTGAGAACGTCCGGTTTTATATGGCTGCTGTTGGGAATTTTTGAAAGATCTATGGGATACAGCATTCCCTGCGATTTCATGATGGATACATAGTCGCCTGAGGGAATGACAATGTCATAGC
>CAZGQQ010000109.1:0-5363 GCA_964527175.1 uncultured Treponema sp. | reverse complement strand
CTGTATCGCGAGCCGGCCCTGTTCCTCCGGCCGCTGCGATATCAGACAGTCTATTGTACCGTTCTTCAAACAGTGTTCGTTCTCGGGAACAAGGTCATACCCGATAAGCGCAACCGTACTGCGCAAACTCTTCCTTTCAAGGTAATCTGCAATTTTGTGCGCTATGGAAGATACGGTAAATAATCCCGACAGCGACTCATTTTCTGCAAAAACCCGGTCAAGCACCGCAAAGGTCTCTTTCTGATTGTCCTGTGAACAGACAATATCAATTACCGAACCCGTACCGTTCCGGGAGAACCAGTCCAGAAAACCGCGATACCGCTCGTTCAGGTTGTAGGCTCCGGTATATGGACGGATAACACCAAAACAACGTCCAGCGGGCGAGAGAAGATTCATGAGCCTCCCGGCCAGATAGCCGCCCCGAAAGGGATCCTGTGCAATGGTTGAACGGGCAAGAGAAGCGGGAAGCGGCGAATCAATGCAGAGAAACGGACGGGGTTTGTCCGACGATGTCACCAGTGCCAGACAGGGTTCCTGCATGATCGGAGCAAGTATCCATACAGTACAGTCTGCTTCTTCCATCTTGCGGAATGCTGTTTTCAGGGAGCGTTCATTCGGACGGATGAACTCAAAGGCTTTCAAATCAAATGAAAAAGCTGACAATTCCGCCACGGCATTTTTGAGACCGTTCCAGACGAGCCGCCAATACCCGGACTCGGAATCATGCCGGGGAATGAGCACACCAATCCTGATATTATCTTTCCTGCGCAGGTGCCGTGCCAGAGGATTCGGCTGATACCCTTCCGTATCAATAATTCGTTGTATTTTCTCTTTAGTCTTTGCCGAGACCCGTCCCCGGTTATGGAGAACACGGTCTACCGTTCCAATGGAGACTCCTGCTTTTTCTGCTATCTCAAATACTGTCATTGCGTGTACCTACACACAGCCTAACAGAGGTTGTGGACGGCGTCAACAACGAATTGACAAAATTTTAATCGTTCTTGTGCTCAGAGTAATTCCGGGTATAATTATGTACCAGAAAATTGAACGGGAGCAGACTATGACTAAAGGCGGAATGGGCTTGCGAAAAGGAATTGTATTCGCATTTATCGCAATCATCGCGGTTATGCTCGGGTGTCTCTTTGTTCTTCTTTCGCTCGTATCAGTCGGGGTACAAAGCGCCAAACCTGATGAGCGTCCCGGGGATTCGGGAATCATTGTCGGGTTTTCCCAGATCGGTGCAGAAAGCGCCTGGCGGAAGCACAATACCCAGTCAATACATGAAGCAGCAAGAAGCAGGGGTATCCGCTTGCTGTATGAAAATGCCGAACAAAAAAAGGAAAACCAGATAAAGGCCATCCGGTCATTTATCGCATATCGGGTGGACGTCATTGCATTCGCACCGCTTGTTGCAGACGGATGGGACAATGTTCTCCGCGAGGCAAAAGAAGCCGGCATTCCCGTTCTGGCAACTGACCGTAAACTGGAAACAAGCGATGAATCCCTCTATGCAGGATTCATCGGAACCGACAGTATGGAAGAAGGCAGAAATGCGGCACGCTTCATCATAAAGAAATTCAGCAACGGATCCCCGTACAACAAATACCGCAAGGAACCGGTCAAGATAATAGAAATTGCCGGCACGGACGGATCTTCTCCCGCTCAGGGACGGGCCCGTGGTTTCCGTGAGGGTCTTGCCGGTCATGACAATTTCGTGATCATCCATAGTGAGGACGGAGACTTTCTCCGGTCGAAGGGGTACGAAATTGCAAACCGCATTCTCGAGGAATATCCGGTAATAGACGTCATCTATTCCCATAACGACAGCATGACACTGGGGATCATCGATTCCATGAAAGAAAAGGGCATACGACCCGGCAAGGATATCATCATCGTCACCATAGACGCAGAACAGGCGGCTATTGATGCACTCCGTGCCGGTGAGGTGAATTGTGTAATCGAATGCAATCCAAAGTTCGGACCGGATATCATGGATCTTGCAATCCGGCTGGCGGAAGGAAAGGAAATTCCCCGCCTGCTCCATGTGGAAGAGCAGGTTTTTACGGAAGATGATCCCGATCTCGACTCCATTCCTCCCCGCGGGTACTAACATGACCTTTCCGAGAATCGCAAGCATCGCGCAAAAACTCCGGGCCTCGTACATGATCATCATCGCGCTCATGCTCATTCTTCCGGCTACCACCATAATCAGCTCGATCATTCAAACTTCGGTGTATGACCGGATGATTACCAATGTCAGCAAGGCAAATGCACTGAACCAGGTGATCAAAAACGATGTTTCAAATACCGTTTGGGAAATAGTTGCCGGCAACAGGAAGTTTACCGAAGGGAACCAGTATAACGTCATCATATCCATCAAGGATGAACTGAACCGGTTGATGAATACAACTTCTTCGCGGGAGAACCGCCAACTCCTCGAAGTGACGGAGCGCGCCCTTGGCACCCTGACCGGATATGTAGACCGGCTTGGAGACCAGATGGCCCTGAATGCAACCGTTGACCAGAACGAGGAAATTCTTGAAGAGATACGGGGTGTCTCCTCACTTATTTCGGATATCCTGCAGGACTTCATTGTTCTGGAAATTGAATCGTCTGCCCGGGCAAATGAACGGATCAAAACAACCGTCTGGATGCTGGCCGCATTGCAGAGTCTGGTATTGCTGTGCGTTACCGTATTTGCCGTATACGCGCAACGGTCTGTCTCGCGGAGTATCAATAATCCCATCAGGGAGCTTGAAAAGCTGTCTTCCAGTATTGCCGCCGGAGACCTTGAAGCCCGTGCCGTAATCCCCAATGTTGATGAACTCGATAGTCTGACCGAAAATCTCAATTTCATGGCGATGCAAATCCGCAGTCTCATCGACACGAATATCAGGGAACAGAAAAATCTCCAGAAGTCAGAAATGAAAGCGCTTCAGGCACAAATAACTCCCCACTTCCTCTACAACACCTTTGATACGATCATCTGGTTGGCGGAAGCGGGGAAAAGCGAGCAAGTCATAGACATTACCCGGGCCTTTTCCAGTTTCTTCCGGGTTTCATTGAGCCGGGGACGGGAGTGGATTACTGTGGAACAGGAGATAGAACACATTCAGAGTTACCTGGTTATCCAGAAAATTCGCTACCGGGACATTCTCGATTACACCATCGATATTGACAAAAATCTTTTTTCAAACAAAATACTGAAACTGCTGTTGCAGCCGCTCGTGGAAAATGCGCTGTATCACGGAATCAAGAACAAGCGTGGAAAGGGAACCATTACCATTAGCGGTAAACGCGAAAGTTCCCACATGGTTTTTACGATAACCGATAATGGATGCGGAATGCAGGACGACCGGCTTGCCGCAGTTCTGGAACAGATCCATGCAGACCCCGACAACCACGAACCAGGAGATGTGTATGGTCTTTTCAATGTTACACGACGGCTCCGTCTCTATTATGGTGAGGACGCATTGTTTTCCCTTGAAAGCGAATGGAAGAAAGGAACTGTCGTAACCCTCTCCGTCCCCGAGGTAGCTGAATATGTATAGTGTTTTTCTTGTTGATGACGAAGTGGTTGTGCGGGAAGGAATTCGCAACACCATACCCTGGGAAGAAACCGGATACACACTCGTAGGAGAAGCTCCCGACGGGGAAATGGCCCTTGCAATTCTCAAGGACCTCAAACCCGACATCCTCATAACAGACATACGCATGCCCTTTCTTGACGGACTCGCGTTGTCCCGAATCGTAAAAAAAACACAGCCCTGGATCAAGATAATCATCCTTTCGGGGCACGATGAATTTTCCTATGCGCAGGAAGCAATCTCTATCGGTGTGGAAGAATACCTGTTAAAACCGGTTTCGTCGGCAAACATGCTTGAATGCCTGCATAAAGTTGCCCTCAGGCTCGAAGAAGAAAAGAAACAGCGCAACGATACGGAACGTCTCAAACGACGGGTGGTGTCGAGTAATGACCTCCTGAAAGAGAAATGGTTATGCGACCTGGTCTCCGGAGCAGTCTCGCCCGAATCGGTTTTTGAACAGGCCCGTGAGTTCACCATCGACATTGTATCCCAGGTATATGCAATCGCCATTGCCGAATTAAGCTGCGACAAACCGGATTCAGCGGAATTGGACCGGACAAAGAGCATCATTGATTCGCTTGTCTCCGTGTCCGAGGACATCATCAGTTTTTCCAGCGGCGTTGACACCATTACCTTCATTATCAAGGGCTCCGACTGCGAAACAGTTGAAGAATCCGCATACTCTCTTGCACAGGGCATCAAATTTGAAGCTGAGCGCAATACCCGTACCCTTGTTTCCATAGGAATCGGCTCAAGCGTTACCCGGCTCGGATCCCTTCCACAGTCATGGTCGGAAGCAAAAAACGCACTGAAATACCTTTCTGCAACCGGACGAAACATGATTGTCGGTGTGAATGACATACATCCGGTTGCCAGTTCCTCCCATACCGAGCTCGGAGCGGATCCGGTTGCAATCCGTTTGCGGCATGCAACCGAAGAGGACGTGGAATGCATCGTGGAACAATACTCGGGCATTCTGACCGAATCGGGCTCACGCCGCGGGAACATTGCATACTATCTCCTGTACGACATCATCGTTGCAGCACGAAAACTTGCCCGGGAATTCGGTGGAACATACGAGGACATTTTCCCGAAAGACATGCAACCGGCAGATGTTTCAGCCATTGCCGAATCCACCGAATCGTTCCGTACCGAAGTGAGGCGGATACTCCATCAGATCATAACATTGAGAACCGCACGCGAAGGCTCGGGGCACAACACAGTAATCCAGCGGGCGAAGCGGTATATTCAGGAACATTTCGCGGATCCGGACATTTCACTGAATACCGTGGCCGCGGAAGTAAACTACAGCCCCAACCATTTCAGTACGGTGTTTTCACAGGAAGCCGGAGAAACCTTCATTGAATATCTGACCTGCACCCGTATTACCCGTGCACAGCAACTGCTCACGTCAACATCCCTGCGAAGCAGTGAAGTGGCGTACGAAGTTGGATACAATGATCCTCATTATTTCAGTTTCCTTTTCAAGAAAACGACCGGAAAGTCACCGAGAGAGTTCAGGACGGAAGGAAAAGATTCGGACCGATAAGCGCACCGGAAACACCTTTTTTATTTCCCTTTTCGCCCAAAATTTGCTATAGTGTTCTTGCGTTCTGCTCCCATGCTGAACCGGGAGGGCCCTTGTATGCCGGACAGTGAAGTGACCATGACCAGGGAAATTGACATTGATACACTGCGTACAATGATTACAGAACGAGAGTACCGCGCACTGCGTCAAGCAGTATCCGTTCTTGAACCCTTCGAACTCGCCGGCCT
>CAZGQQ010000108.1:0-5401 GCA_964527175.1 uncultured Treponema sp. | reverse complement strand
CAAAGCCGGTTATTCTTGAACCCATCATGAAGGTATCCATCGAAGGACCGGAAGAATTCCAGGGAAATATCTTTGGACTGATCAACCAGCGCCGTGGTATAATCCTTTCGTCTACCGAGGATGATAACTTCACCCGTGTTGATGCAGAGGTTCCTTTGAGCGAAATGTTCGGATTCTCGACCATACTTCGTTCATCTACCCAGGGAAAGGCCGAATATTCCATGGAATTCGCCAAATATGGCAGAGTACCGCAGGGTGTTACTGAGGAACTTATCAAGGAATATGAAGCCCGCCGTAAAGCAGAGCAGAAATAAGGAGACGGCAATGATTAAACAGGATTTGATAGATCGAAGCCCGGTACGAAATTTTGAAAACACCCTCGGTGGCGGGGTAAAGCCCGGTGAAATCGGCGTGATCGTTTCCAAGAAAGGATTGGGAAAGACCTCAATTCTCGTTCAGCTGGGAATAGACAAGCTCCTCCAGGGCGACCACGTAGTTCACGTATCCTTTAACCAGCAGGCTTCCTACGTGATGACCTGGTATGAAGACATTTTCACCGAACTGGCGAAGAAGAAGAATCTTGACAAGGCCGACGATGTCAAAGCAGATATTGTCAGCAAACGCATCGTACTGAACTTCAACCAGGACACCGTCAAGACAAAGCAGATTATCAAAACCATCAAGGCCCTCGCCGACGGCGGCTCAAAGCCCGAGGCAATCATCATTGACGGGTTCGATTTCGCCAAGGCGGACGCGGACTGCATGAAAATGATGAAGGACTTTGCCAAGGAAATGAAAGTTTCCATCTGGTACAGTGCTGATACTGAAGTAGCTGGAATTCCTGAGACCATCTCCAGATTCTCTGGAGATCTGGATGTCATTCTCCATCTCGAACCCAAAACTGATTGTATTCAGATACAGGTGCTTCGTGAACATGGGGACAAGTCATATGACACGGAACTCAAGCTTGATGTAAAATCTCTTCTTCTTGCAGAGAAATAATCCGTCATCTTTCAAGAGACCGTCCCTTCGGGGGCGGTTTTTTTTTGCGTATATGCTATCATGTATTCATTCAAGGAGCGGCTCCCAATGAAAACAAAACGATCAAGCGGGATACTCTTGCATCCCACATCCCTTCCCGGCAAGTATGGAATTGGAACACTGGGAAAGGAAGCATACCGTTTCATTGACTGGCTCAACGAAGCACATCAAACGCTGTGGCAAATACTCCCGCTCGGGCCTACCGGTTACGGTGATTCACCCTATGCTTCATTCTCAACCTTCGCGGGCAATCCGCTTCTTATTGATCTGGAGCTTCTGGTCGAAGATACAATACTCACCCCTGCTGACATAATTCCGCCAGATTACATCCCTGCAGAGGGACCGGTTGATTTTGGTTCAGTTACCTGGTGGAAGACACCGCTGCTGCACAAGGCTGCATCCAATTTTCTTTCAGGCGGAACAAATACCGAATTCACCGCTTTCTGTAAAAAGCACCATCATTGGCTCGATGATTATGCTCTTTTTATGAGTATCAAATCGTTCCATGATGAGCAGGCAAGAAAGGACAACCTTGAAGGCAAACTCTGGAACAATTACTGGAGCAGTGATCTTGCAACACGAGAACCACAGGCATTGGAGCAATGGGAACAATCACATCGACAGGAAATAGACGAGTTCAAGTGTATTCAATTTTTCTTCTTTAGACAGTGGTTCTCACTAAAAAACTATGCACATGAACGGGGAATCAGCATCATTGGTGATATTCCCATATTTGTTGCAGCAGATTCGGCTGATGTTTGGGCTCATCAGGAGCTTTTTCAGCTTAATGCAGACGGAACACCAACCGTTGTTGCCGGTGTTCCCCCTGATTATTTCAGTGAAACAGGACAACTATGGGGAAATCCGCTCTATGATTGGACCGCATTGAAAAAAACCGGTTATTCATGGTGGAAAGAACGCATCCGAGCGGCACTGGCAATGGTAGATTATATTCGTGTCGATCATTTCCGCGGATTCGAAGCATATTGGGCGGTTCCGGCCGGAGATAGTACCGCAATTAACGGGACCTGGATTCCCGGCCCGGGACATGATTTTTTCAGATCCATACAAGAAGCTCTTGGTGATGTACCTCTTCTTGCCGAAGATCTCGGAGTAATAACCCCGGAAGTAGCCCAACTCCGCGACGACTCCAATTTCCCGGGAATGAAAGTTCTTCAATTTGCTTTTGATAGCAATGAAGCAGGAAGTGGCGGACTGACAAACCCGTTTCTTCCCCACATGTATACCAGCCACTGCATTGTGTATACAGGAACACATGACAATGCCACCATGCAGGAGTGGCTAGACGATGCAACAACAGAAGAACGCTCACTCGTTTGCAGGTATCTGGGTGTTGCCAATGATTCCACAAACATTGTTGAAGCGTTAATCCGATTGGCCTTCATGTCCGTAGCAAATTATGCCGTGATACCTCTTCAGGATTTGTATGCCATAGGCCGCGAGGGCAGAATGAATACACCCTCAACACTCGGTGGGAACTGGGCCTGGCGAATGAGTAATGATCATTTCAATTCTGAAAGGGCTCAGTGGCTCAAGGATTTATCGCTGCTATACGCACGGAATATCCAGCCTGTTACCATTTCGGGAATAACGACTTGAAATAACCGGTCGTGCTTTTCTTTTCTGTGGCCTTCTCCAGTGAGGAAAATTTTGCAATACCATCTTCACTCCCGGCTACAAGAAGAACATCTTCTTCGGTAAACACATACGAAGGATCTTTAATAAACTGAAAATCATCAGTATCAATTTTTCTCATTGCGACAACATTCAAACCGAATTCCTTACGAAGGTTGGCGTCAATGAGCGTTTTACCGAGACAAAAACTGTTCGCTTTGACTTCTGCCAGTGCGAGATTTTCCGAGATTGTCATAAAATTGAAGAGAAGCGATGAAGCAAGCATTGGGGTGATGCGTTTTGCAGCTTCACGATCCGGAAAGATTACCTGTGTTGCACCTACCATGGAAAGAACTTCACCATGTTCGTCGGTTTGTGCTTTCACCATTATATTTTTCACGCCAAGTTTCTTTAGATAATTAGTTGTCATGATGGAAACCTCGATTTTTCCACCAAGATCAACAATAACCGCATCAATACCATCTGGAATTATCTTTGACAATGCCACCTCATTTATGGCATCAGTAACATACGCGGCCTGAGCCACATCCTTGTATTTTTCGATTATTTCCTTGTCTTTATCAATAATGATAATTTCATTGGTTACTTCAACAAGTTCTTCCAGCATACGAAGTCCAAAAGCGCCAAGTCCAATTATGGCAAATTGTTTCACAGTAGCCTCCAGCTCATCCTACCGCAACACCGGCAGACGGATATTCAATAAAACGTTCCCGGTCATTCCGGAAAAAACCGGCAGCCATGGCAACAACTCCGGTACGTCCAATAAACATTGTAGCTATTATAACAGCTTTTCCCATAAATGACAGTTCCGCGGTAATGCCCTGAGACAAACCAACCGTTGCAAATGCTGAAACCGCTTCAAATGCAATCGAGAAAAATGTAAATTCCCCTGCATATATTCTTTCAGCTTCCACAATCAATAGCAATAGAATCGCCCCGATAATTATCATCAAACTTTTTGCCATGATATTGAAAGACTTCTCGATAATTGGTGTGTCAATGTTTCTTTTACCGACATTCAATCCCTTTCTTTCAACATTCCCTTTGATGGCATACATGAAAACAATGGCAAATGTGGTGGTCTTGATTCCACCGGCGATTGATCCGGGGGATCCGCCAATAAACATCAGAATAAGGGTAAGCATCTGAAAAACAGGAGAAAAAAGTGGTTGCTCAATAAGAGAAAAGCCCGCCGTTCTTGGGGTAATTGCATGAAAAAAGGAAACCGCAACTTTGTCTGATACCGAAAGAGTCACAAAATCGGAGGAATATTCAAAAAGAAAGAGCGACAAGACACCAATTCCGATAAGGATGGTTGTAACCCAAATTACCATGAGAGAGTGCGTGGACAGACGTTTCTTTCGCCTCGACACCTTGTTCCAGATATCAGTAATAACCATAAACCCAAGTCCACCAGTTACTATGAGCACAATAATGGTCCAGGTAACCAGCGGGGTAGAATGGAATCGAGCAAGGCTTTCGTTATACGTTGAAAAGCCCGCATTACAAAACGCTGATACAGAATGAAACAATGAATCAAAAAATGGCCGGGTTGAACCAGATTCAGAAAATCCTGAATACATAATACCCGCTGCAGCGAATTCAAGAACAAGCGTGAATACTATGATGGATCGAACAATTTTTTTAGGATTCGTTTCCAGGTCTTCAATAAAGTATTGCTGAACAATAACCCGGTTGACGAGTGATACTTTCCGTTTTGATCCCGCAATATACAGGGAAACAAATGAAATTATTCCGAGTCCGCCCAATTCAATCAGGATCATGATGATCCAGAATCCGGCAGTACTATATATATCCATGGGCAATGTTGATAATCCGGTCACACACAGTGCAGAGACCGCAGTGAAAAGGATATCAATACCATGAGGAGGGATTCCGGATATATAGGCAAAGGGAAGGGAAAGAGCAATACTTCCTGCAATGGAAAGACCGATGAAGTATGCAAAAAGGTAAATCTTGTCCATTGAAAGCTTGATGTTCATGACGTGAATTATACTTCAGAGAGAATGTCGTTGTACATATATTTTTCTATTGAATGCGCGTTTGATTAAAAAAATAACGCCGGATCTTTTCCGGCGTTCGCAATATCAATTTTGCATTTTCATCCGAACCGAATACTCTGAATCGGTCCAGTCCGGATCGATAGTCATTACCAGGTCAAGATCGGTTACTCCCTTTGTAAACACATATTTACGTCGTGCCTCAACACAGGTAAAGGAAATACGCACCTCCGATATTCCGGCGTCAATGTCGAAGTCGGTAATCTTTCCTTCAAAATCATAAATAACCGAACCGCGGGTGTCGAGCAGTCTGATAGAATTTGCACCAAATTCCCAGACGGCATTCCAATTTGGATCCAGCCATTTTCCCTTTGGAAAATCTTCAAGATCTATCGTGTCCGAAAAACCAGTTGAAGCGACCAACAAAACGAGAAACAGCACAAAACACGTTCTTTTCATTACAACCTCCTGTAAATCATAAAGAAAGTATATTGGTCACACACTGAAAATGCAAATTTGTAAAATTGCTATGAACATGCATTCTTCTCATAGCTATATTTAGACCTTCTTATATTTAAAAGGCCTGGCAGCTACCAGCGCGAGCAAGCCGCGCTGCAGTTTTTGAGGACGCAGGCATAAGAATCTCCCGTGTACTACCCACCCCACAAAAACTGCCTACGTTT
>CAZGQQ010000107.1:0-5415 GCA_964527175.1 uncultured Treponema sp. | reverse complement strand
TCTTCTGCACGCCGCTTCCCGAACAATCGTGACAGGGATTTTCAATGATCGTTCCTTCTCCATGACAGGCAGGACAGGGAGAGGCAATAGAGAAAAATCCTGAACTGCGGCGAACCTGACCGGCGCCCTGACAGGTAGGGCACATTTTTCGGCCAGAACCTCCGGCAGCGCCGGTACCCTTGCATGAAGAGCAGGTCTCATTCCGCGAATACTGAATTTCGGCTTTGGTTCCGTATACCGCGTCCTTGAAGGAAATCTGGAGATCATACCGCAAACTTGCACCCTGATTGCTCGCCGAACGCCCGCCGGAGCGATGTCGTCCACCGCCGCCAAAAAGGTTCTCGAAAATACCGGAGAAATCACCGAATATGTCTTCAAATCCCTGGAACGCACCCGGATCAAAACCACCCGGACCGCCCGGGCCTCCCATTCCTTCCAGTCCGGCGTGACCGTACTGGTCATAGACCTGCCGTTTCTGGTCATCGGCCAGCACTTCGTAGGCTTCTGTGGCTTCCTTGAATTTGGTCTCGGCATCCTGGTTCCCCGGATTGCGGTCAGGATGATACTGGATGGCAAGCTTTCTATATGCTTTTTTTATTTCGTCCTTGGTTGCATTTTTTTGTACACCAAGCACTTCATAATAGTCACGTTTCGTAGCCACAAAGAACTCCAGCGGATAAGGTTAGCGAACGGAGAGGGCCGGAAAACCGGCCCTCCGAACAGCATCAGGTATTATCGTCGTCTACCACTTCATAGTCAACGTCATCGGCGGAACCCTTGTTCGGGCCTTTTTCTTCCGCCGAGGCACCCGCGCCGGCAAATCCTTCTGCTCCGGCGTCGGTACCGCCGGCAGCCTGCTGGGTCTTGTACATTTCTTCGGCTATCTTGTACGAAGCCTGCTTGAGTTCTTCTGTTTTTGCCTTGATTGCCTCTACATCGTCGCCTTCAAGCGCCTGCTTGAGCGCGGCAACGGCAGCTTCAATCTGCTGTTTGTCAGCATCACTAACCTTGTCGCCCATATCCTTGAGTGTTTTCTCGGTGGTATAGACCATTGAATCCGCTTCATTACGGGCTTCTACCCGTTCACGTTCCTTCTTGTCCGCCTCGGCATTTGCTTCGGCTTCCTTGACCATGCGGTCTATCTCGCTTTCACTGAGGCCGCTGGAACTTTCTATGCGGATACGCTGTTCCTTGCCGGTACCGAGGTCCTTGGCAGAAACATGCACAATACCGTTTGCGTCGATGTCAAAGGTAACCTCGATCTGGGGGACTCCACGCGGTGCGGGAGGAATTCCGACCAGGTCGAATTTTCCCAGGGTCCGGTTCTGGCTGGCCATTTCACGCTCACCCTGAAGCACATGGATGGACACCGCTGTCTGACCATCAGCAGCAGTTGAGAAAACCTGGCTCTTGCGGGTCGGAATGGTGGTATTGCGGTTGATCAACCGGGTAAACACGCCGCCCATGGTTTCAATACCGAGTGAAAGCGGAGTAACGTCCAGAAGGAGAACATCCTTGACATCTCCACCGAGAATACCACCCTGGATTGCGGCGCCCACGGCAACCGCTTCGTCGGGATTGACACCCTTCGATCCTTCCTTGCCGAACATTTCCTTTACCAGCTGGGTAATTCTGGGCATGCGGGTTGAACCACCAACCAGCAGAATCTCGTCAATCTGGTCAATGTTTACTCCGGCATCCTTGAGCGCCTTCTTGCAGGGTTCCTTGGTCCGTTCAAAAAGATCATCGCACATCTGTTCAAATTTAGCCCGGGTAAGCGTCTTCTGCAGGTGTTTTGGTCCGGACGCATCGGCAGTAATAAAGGGCAAATTGACCTCGGTGCTCGTGACTGCGGAAAGCTCTATTTTTGCCTTTTCAGCTGCTTCGCGGAGGCGCTGCAGCGCCATGCTGTCCTGGGACAGGTCGATACCGGTATCGTTCTTGAATTCCTCAACCAACCAGTTCATGACTCGGCGGTCAAAGTCATCTCCACCGAGATGGGTGTCTCCATTGGTGGATTTTACTTCAAATACACCATCACCCAGTTCGAGGATGGAAACGTCAAAGGTTCCACCACCGAGATCATACACCGCAATGGTCTTCTCCTTTTTGGATTCCTTGTTGAATCCGAAGGCAAGAGACGCGGCGGTCGGTTCGTTTATGATTCGTTTTACCTCAAGACCGGCAATCTTTCCGGCATCCTTGGTAGCCTGACGCTGGGCGTCGTTAAAATAGGCAGGAACGGTAATAACCGCTTCGGTTACTGTTTCGCCGAGGTAGTCTTCTGCCGTCTTCTTCATCTTCTGAAGAATGAAGGCGCTTATCTCCTGGGTTGAATAGAGTTTACCGTCAACATCTACGCGTACTTCCTCGCCCTGGGGCACAAGCTTGTACGGCACGTTTTTGGCTTCAGTATTCAACTCGCCAAAACGATGACCAATGAATCTCTTTATCGAGTAAACGGTCTTGTCAGGATTGGTAATCATCTGATTCTTGGCAGGCTGACCCACTACCCGCTCCCCTTTCGACGTAAATCCGACAATTGAGGGAGTGGTGCGTCCGCCTTCCGAGTTCTGGATTACAACCGGTTCCCCGCCTTCCATGATGGCCACGCATGAGTTGGTTGTTCCCAGGTCAATTCCTATAATCTTTCCCATAGTATCTAGTCTCCTTTTGTTCACCGTATATTCGTTACCGGTTGAATCGGTATACTTATCATTCAGCCGCGGTATTTTGCGGCATTTTCACCATTACCTTGGCGGGACGGATAACCCGTTCCTTGAGCTTGTACCCCTTGAGGTATTCTTCTGCAACAGTCGGCTCCTGTACCTCCGGATCCGGTACGGTACCGATCGCTTCATGAATGTTCGGATCGAATACGGTATCCTTCGCAGGATAGTACACAAGACCGTACTTTGACTCCAACAGGGATCCCATCTTCTTCCGTATCATGGATATCCCGTCGGCAAAAGCGCCCTGTTCACCCTGATCACCGGCATCAATTGCCCGGTCAAAGTCATCAAGAATCTGTACGAGATCAAGAAGCAGTGTCGTATTCGCATAATCAATTGCTTCCTGTTTCTCCCGGATCATTCTCTTACGGTAGTTATCGAAATCCGCAGCCTTGCGGAGATACTGATCCTGGAGATCCGCATTCTGTTTTTCCAATTCGCCAATCCGCACGGACGGATCACTTGTTTCCCCGACAGGTTTTGATTCACCGTCAGCCGGCTCTTCACAGGCGGCAGTGTCCTGTGCGTTCGGCGCTTCCATGCCGGTATCAACTCCGTCCGGGCCCTTCAAATGATCTTCAGTTTCCGCTCCGGACGAATTTTTCACCTGTTCTTCGCTGTTTTTCTTCATTCGTGCAACCTCGAGAAAAAGATACTAACAATGCCGCCACGGGGTCAACAAAATCAGGAAAAAATGAGCTTCCAGGCAACAGATTCCCGGGATGGAATATTCGGTAATGCGTCGGGGGAAAACCAGCGGGCCTCAAGAATTTCTTCACCATCCGGGACAAGTTCTCCGGAAGCCCAGTCCGCATGGAACGCTATCATGTATTGGTCGGGGAATGGCCAACTCTGACTGCCGGCATACCGGATATTCCGGATTTCAATACCGGCTTCTTCGCGAACCTCACGGGCAACACATTCTTCAAGAGTTTCACCATGCTCAACATAGCCGGCGATGCAGGAAAAAAGGTGCTGAATACGATGAGAATGCCGGACAAGCAGGATTGTATCGTCACGATGAACCAGTACAATGATCGCCGGCGCCAAACGGGGGTAAAAATCGATACCGCACGACTCGCACTGCCGCGCTGTTTCCGAAGGGTGCTCCGTTAAAAGAACCCCGCATCGGGAACAAAACTTCGTATTCATGTGCCAGTGTATCAAGCCGTAGGCACGGGCAGAGAATACGGATACCGAAGACGGGATATTGATATCCTGGGCAAAAAGTGAGCGAATGCGCTCCCAGCGGGCCGTTTTTCCGTATTCGGCAGAACAGTGTGCCAGGATGTCATCGGAATGCACAACATCAGTCATGACAATGTCTACCGGAATCCCGCTAAACCGTGCATGCATGCGGGATACATACGGTATCCGGTCAAGAATGGGAGAGGCCGGAGGCAGATTGCATGATTCCAGCAATACCATTTCATCAGTATGGAATATAAATATGGAAGAGTTCATGATTACCCCGGATTTTTGTATCACGTAACCATACCGGAAACAACTGTACTGTGTCCATGCTTGACACCCGGCTCCGCACCATCCAAAAAAACCGGGAACACAGAGCGGACAGCTTGAACCGGCACAACGTTACGTGGTATATTCGCGTATGAAAGTAGCAATCTTTTTTGGTTCAAAATCGGACACAGACTGTATGAAGAAAGCCGCCGCGGTTCTCCGTGAATTCGGCGTAGAGTACTCTTCATTCATCCTTTCGGCGCACCGTGCAGGCGAACTCCTCGCTGAAACCGTGGCCCGTGTTGAAAAAGACGGCGCCGAGGTTATAATCGCGGGCGCCGGTCTTGCCGCACATCTGCCGGGCGTAATCGCTTCCATGACCGTACTGCCGGTAATCGGCGTTCCGCTTGACGGCGGAAAAGTCGGCGGGCTGGATGCGCTCCTGTCAATCGTTCAAATGCCCAAACAGATCCCGGTAGCTACTGTCGGTCTTGACAACGCCGCCAACGCAGCCTATCTCGCCTGTGAAATACTGGCAATCAAATATCCCGAGCTGAAGAAAAAGCTTCAGGACTTCCGTATACAACTCAAACAGGACATAGCCGCAGAAGGCGGAAAGGGTGTAGAACTGTGAATTCGATACCGGAAAACCGGGAAGACTGCCAGGTATTCCCTGAAGAGGAAAAACTGCGGGATCACTGCGGCGTTGTAGGGATCTATCTTTCAGACCGGCAGCCAATTGCCGCACGCCTTGCCTACTATGGGCTCCAGTCCCTGCAACACCGGGGACAGGAGAGCACGGGCATTGCGGTTTCGGACGGCGAAAAAGTTGATCACTACAAGAAAATGGGTCTGGTTGCCGACGTCTATAATCAGGAAACCCTCGCACCGCTCAAGGGGCATATCGCCATAGGACATGTGCTTTATTCAACCTCGGGTCACGCGACAATCGAGAATGCGCAGCCATTCGTTTCCCGGTCGAAACTGGGAACCCTTGCGGTAGCCCATAACGGAAGCCTGGTAAACGCCGAACCGATGAAGGAGTTCCTCGAGGAAACCGGATCAACCTTTACCTCCGCGAGCGACACCGAAGTAATCATCAAACTCATTGCAAAAAACTATAAAAAAGGGCTCGAAAAAGCTCTTACCGACACGATCCAGCTCATACGCGGTTCCTTTGCCCTCGCGGTCATGACCGAAAAAACCCTCATCGGCGCCCGTG
>CAZGQQ010000106.1:0-5432 GCA_964527175.1 uncultured Treponema sp. | reverse complement strand
CTGTTGTAAAGAATGTACTGCCGGCGGGTTTCCTGCCGGCTTTTTTTTTGGAGAAGCAGTATGGTGAAATTTGCCGATGAGGCCTTTGTTATTGTCTCGTCCGGAAAGGGTGGCAACGGATGTGTTGCCTTCCGGCGGGAAAAATATGTCCCGATGGGCGGACCTTCGGGCGGAGACGGCGGAAAGGGCGGCAGTGTTATATTTGAAATACGGCGAAACCTCCGGACTCTTGCACAATTACGCTACAAGCAGACGTTCAAGGCAAAAAACGGCGGTGGAGGCGAGGGCAGCCAGCGTTACGGAAAAGACGGAGAAGACTGCATTATTCCGTTACCGCCCGGGTGTATCATACGCGACGCCGAGACGGGGGAAATAATCAAGGATTTCGGACAGGAATCCGAGGGTCAATTCCTTTTTCTTGAAGGTGGAAATGGCGGCTGGGGCAATGTTCATTTCAAGGGATCTACCAATCAGGCTCCCCGTACCGCGTTGCCCGGAAAACCGGGAGAAACCCGGCGTTTGCGGATTGAGCTTAACATCATTGCCGATATCGGGTTTGTCGGGTTTCCCAATGCAGGAAAAAGTTCGCTGCTGGATTACTTTACCAATGCCCGGCCAAAAATTGCGCCCTATCCCTTTACCACCAAAATTCCGAATCTTGGTGTGCTTCGGGTCAATGAAGAACAGGATATCATTCTGGCCGATATCCCCGGTATTATCGAAGGTGCCTCAGATGGACACGGTATGGGGATCCGGTTTCTCAAGCATATTTCACGGACGTCCGGTCTTGCGTATATTATTGATCTGTCGGACGATGATTTTCTGGAGTCTTATGAAAAACTTCAGGTTGAACTTGCCGGATTTTCTCCGGAGCTTGCGGAAAAACCCCGGGTGGTTATAGCCAACAAGCTTGATTTGCCCGACACCCGTGAACGGCTTGACGAGCTTCGTGCGCGGTATCCGGATCAGGAGATACTTGGTATATCCGTCCATTCCCGATGGGGTCTCGACGAAGTACGTGATGCGTTTATTGCAATGGTTAACGGTGCTGAATTGTCAGCTCAAAAAGAAACAGAAGACGGTGTTCCGGACTTTATGCGTGCCGAGCTTGAAGAAGTACCAAATCCCCTTCCGGATGTGGAAGATGATGATTTTGGCGCGACGGTGAGCCTCAACCGCAAAAAACGGAGAAGAAACCGGTGAAACTGGCAATGCTCGGCGGTTCGTTCAATCCGGTCCACAACGGGCATCTGGCTCTGGCAGGAGCGGTACAGGAACAGTTGGGCTATGACCGCATTGTCCTTGTTCCGGCAAGTATTTCGCCGGGGAAGAATGCGGATCGTGTTGTGGACGGACATCACCGCCTGGCAATGCTCCGTCTTGCAGCGGAACCTTTTCCCGGCATTCTCGTGGACGATTGTGAGCTCTCCCGGGGAGGAGTGTCCTGGACAATTGACACGCTGCACCATCTTGCCACCAAATATGGACAGGAGCTTTCCGATCCGGTTGGCATGATTCTGGGTCAGGATCTTGCCGCAACGTTTGAACGCTGGAAGAATTTCAGCCTTATTGTACGTGATTTTACCATTATTCTTGCACAGCGGCCGCCCTGGGAATCCGATTCCCTGGCGGTACCCCATGTGCGCGTGAAGAATCCGCCGATTGCGGTCTCTTCTTCTGAAATACGGATGGCTATACGATCGGGCGGCCAATGGCGCTCTCTTGTCCCGGAGCCGGTTGGGCGCTATATTGAAGAACATGGATTGTATGCTTCCTGAGACTCTGACGCAGCTGGCAGAAACAATTCGTGTGCGTATAGCGGATACGCTTTCGCCGGCACGGTACGAGCATTCTGTCCGTGTCGCTTCCCTTTCACGTGAATTGTGCGGGAGGTTTTCGCTTGATCCGGCTGCGGGATACTGTGCCGGAATTGCTCACGATATGGCAAAGGAACTGCCGCCGGAAGAGCTTCTTGAGCTTGCCCGAAAGGATGGCAGAATCATAAGCCGCATTGAGATGGACAAGCCGGCATTGCTTCATGGTCGTGCAGCGGCAGTCATACTGCACAAAGAATACGGGATGGAAGAAGGCCTGGTTACGAATGCGGTACGTCACCATACGTTCGGAGACCCGGATCTTGACCCCTTGTCTCTGGTTGTGTATGTAGCCGATAAAATTGAACCGGGAAGGAAACAGGTTTCGCCGGAATTCCGGCAAACAGTACTTGCCGGAAGCTTGCTTGCCATGAGTGCCCTGGTTCTCGACCATACCGTTGCGTACCTGGAATCCCGGGGGAAGATGGTATCGGATGAAACCCGGATAATGCAAGAGATGCTGGCAAAGGAAATGTGATGAGATTATTCAAAATTGACCGTAGCATATTCTTTCTGTTCGTAATTCTTGCGGTGCTTGTTGGCGCTGCAGTGATTCTTGTTTTTGCAATGCAGAACAATCCTGCCCGGGATGTACTCGGCGGTGATCAGCTGCTCAAGGTTCTTGTTGTTCTGGAGGATGACGGAGTACCGCTGTCTACAAACTTCATCGCCTATTACCCAGCAACCAAACGCGCCGCGATGTTTGACATACCCGGTGAAACCGGACTTATCATTAAAAGTCTCGAGCGCGTTGACCGGATTGATGCCGTATACCGGGAAAACGGTATGGAAGCATACCGTCAGGAGATAGAGCGTCTTGCCGGAATTGAAATACCCTTTACCCTGTCATTTGATCTTGACCAGTTTTCACGTCTTGCCGACTATGTATCCGGTTTGACCGTTTTTATCCCGACTGAAATAGACCTCATGGATGGAGAAACACGGGTGCTTCTTCCCTCCGGAGCAGTGACCCTAGATGGCGACAAGTTGAGAACATATGTTACCTATATTGACGAGCTTGATCAGGACGGTGAGAATTCCGCCCGTAAACAGCGCGCAATTCTTGCCCTGTTCAGAGCGCTTAGCGATAATGCGGATATGGTTTTTTCACGCGAGGTATTTCCCGAGCTGTACCGGAACATGCAGACAAACCTGCGACAGGAAAACCTCAAGAGGCTTCTGGAATCGCTGTACTCAATAGATTCTGAACGCCTGATTCCGCAGCGTATTACCGGGACGTTGCGTGAGGTTGACGGTCAGCAGCTATTGTTTCCGTTTTATGACGGGCAGTTGCTCAAGGATATCATCCGTCAGACACTGGGAGGCCTCGCATCAACGGATGCGGCGGCACAGGAACGTATTTACGCTCTGGAAATTCTTAACGGAACCGCCAAACAGGGTTTGGCCGGCAGAACTTCAGAGTTGTATCAGAGCTTTGGATACGACGTCATACGGGTAGGAAATGCCGAGAGCCGGGAATATGCCGATACGGTCATCATAGATCATATCGGGAATCAGCGGGTAGCTGAAATCATTGCGGAAGTCATTCAGTGCAAAGCGATACGGAGCACGCTTCCGGAAGAAGACACTACGGATGTATATGGAACCGAAGCAATTGTCGATTATACGATAATACTCGGAGAAGATTTTAATGGACGTTATGTCATATCACGATAGGAGAATCATGGATACTACACAGAAAACGCGGGAAGCCGCAATACAGCTGGGCACATTGATTGCAGAGCATCGCGGCCAGGATGTCAAGGTTCTGGATTTGAGCGGCAGAAACAGCTGGACAGATTATTTTGTTATTGCAACAGCAACGAGTTCAACTCATTCGCGCGGACTGCAACGGCATATACACGAGGCGCTCAAGGAAACAGGGCTGGAGATTCGTCCCACAAAACGCCGTATTCCCGATGGCGACGAATGGATACTCATTGATCTCGGACAGGTTATTGTTCATTTGATGACTTCGGCTGCACGAAGCTTTTATGATCTTGAAAAACTCTGGTATGGAGCACCCGATCTTATGGCGGTCGGGGAAGAATCCGCCGGCGAATAAAAAAAGCCTGTCTTGTCTGCAAGACAGGCGCCCATTCTCCGGGGAAAGACGGTTTTATTCATCAAAATCGTCGTAGTCCAGATCATCGTCTTCATAGTCGAAGTCGTCATCTGTCTCCTCGTAATCCCCTTCTTCTCCGAAGTCGTCAAAATCTTCATCATCGTCAAAATCGTCGTCGTCTTCGAAATCATCGAAGTCGTCTTCGGTTTCGTCTTCGAAGTCATCGTCTTCGTAGTCGTCGTATGCGTCTTCAAATACATACGCTGTCCGGTTCTGCTTCAGTCCAAGATCACTGTCGATAAACATTCGCTTTGGTTCCGTCCGTTAATTTGAATTTTACTGGTCGGCTCACAAACCCGTCGTGACCGGGAGTAAGATCGTGTTCCCTTGAAACATAATTGAGAGTGTTTGACTATGTCAACCATTCTTTTACTTTTTTTTCTTTTTCCTTTTGAATTTCGAAATATTTTGTGCTAAAAGTCCGCCGGAATCAGGCGGTATCTTTGACAAAAGATGTTTTTTCAGTATAATGCGTTCAACCATGGAAGCATCGTTGACTGTTGAGGCTCCCGCAAAGATTAATATTCATTTGAGGGTGCTTGAGAAGCGGGCGGACGGCTATCATGGTATTGAAAGCATATTTCAGGCGATTTCCCTTTCCGATCGTCTGGTGATACGCCGGTCGGGATCGGACGGAGAATGCCGGATAGAATGTCCGGGCTTTGATCTCCCGGCTGATAACACCGTTTCCCGGTCTGTTTCCCTTTTTCGCAAGAAAACCGGAATAACGGACGGTATTCACATTTTTTTGGAGAAAAGAATACCCGCAGGAGCCGGTCTCGGTGGCGGTTCCTCCGATGCAGCGTCAACGTTGACGGCGCTTGACCGGTTCTTTTCAACCGGACTTTCAATGGATGATCTCCATGATGCGGCCTGTCGGATTGGAAGCGACGTACCGTTTTTTCTCGGTGGTTCTGCGGCACTTGTTACCGGCCGTGGTGAAATGCTTGAGCAGCTGACCGGACGTGCTGATATGTTTGGCGTGCTTGTCTGGCCTGCCGTGCACTGCGGAACGGGAGAAGCGTATACCCTTCTTGATGACTGGTATGCTTCATGTCCGCAACCGACTCACGCGATGAGCGATGTGGCGGAATTATCCGGGATTTACTCGGGACCCCTTTCCGGGTGGACCCGTTTCGGGAACAGTTTTACTGCGCCGGTATCGGCACGGTATCCGGTTATCCGGGATGCATTGCAGGATTTGTATACAAGCGGAGCCTTTTTCGCTCAGATGAGTGGTTCAGGCTCCAGTGTTTTTGGACTTTTTAGAGAGAAAGAGGAGGCAAAACACGCTTTTTCCCGACTTTCACCCCGTTGGGAATGGTGTACAGAATTTCTTTTACTTGCACACTCACCAATGCGGTAGTACAATTACGACACGGGTATAACTGTGCCTGGTGCTTCTACTGCAAAGGAGAGAAAGTATGGAGATT
>CAZGQQ010000105.1:0-5437 GCA_964527175.1 uncultured Treponema sp. | reverse complement strand
CGACATAAAAAAGAAAGAGCTGGCCAATGACCAGCTCCTTCTGCATGTGTAGCGGTTAGGCTACGATACACTATTTCGTATTGACTTGATCAATCTCCTTTGCTGAGTTTCTTCTCTTTCTTGGCGGCACGCTTTTCTTTAAGCGTGTGCTGCGGTTTTTTCTTTTCTTCCGCTTTACCCTTGTCTTTACCTTTTGCCATTATAACACCTCCTTCACTGGTGCATATACGGAGAGTATACATCTCCCCCTGAAAAAAGCAAAGAAAAAAGTATCAATCAGCATCTTCTTGTTCCTTCATGGCTGTGGTTATTCTTTTTTCAAGATCAGCCAGATCAGTCAGGTATTCAGCGTCACCATAGTCTTCAAGTAATTTTTGAATCATGTTCAGGGCATCCTGATATCTCGCCGCAAGATAAAGCATTTCCGTATAATTTCTCGCCTGTACGGGATCCTGTACGTTCTCCGCATAATTTTTTTCGTAAATGGGAAGCGCTTTCTCCTTTTCACCGGCTGAAAGAAGTGCAAACGCATACGCATTGGATATAAGCAGATTCTCCGGATCCTGAACATGAAGCGGTTCAAGCATCATAACGGCTTCCTGCCACTTCCCGGACAAGGCATAGACACGAGCGAGCTTGTATCGGGTTACATTGTAATAGTTTTCATGCCGGGCGGCACGCTCGTAAAAATCTGCTGCCTTGTCATACCGTTTTACCTCTGCATATGCATCTGCCAGTTCCAGGTATTCGGTGGCAAGTTCCTTTTTCAGAGTTCCCGAATTCATAACTGTACAGGAAAGGGTTGCAAATACTGCTACTCCAACCAACAGAAAAGAAAATCTCATTTAATGACTTCCGAGAACAATCCGCTCAATCTGATGAAGCTGTGAACGATAGAGCCCGGCAATTTCAGAACCATAATCGGCAATGAGCTGTATAATGTTCCGGGGAGTATCTTCGGTATCACGACCATTTATACGGTCTCCGGCATCTCCAAGACCGGGCATGATATATGCGGATGAGTTGAGCACCGGATCCATCCAGAGCGTATAGACCGTACAGTTCTCGAGTGCCCGAACAACCCGAAGAGCACCCTTGAGTGCGGAAATTACATTGAAAAAACTGATGGAACGTGGTTTTACGCCATGATCCACCAGATATTTTACGACAGTAACAAGACTTCCCCCGGTAGCATTCATGGGATCTGCAAAAATGAGATCCTTTCCGTTCATATCCTCAATATTGAAGAATGAACGCTCAAGATCCAGAATATACTCCATGTTCTTTTCTTTTTTTGAATCATCCCGTTTTATCTTGAACAGGGCAAAGGGTGTTACATAGCCATGTGATGAATACTCTTCAATTTCTTTTGACACAATCATGGACGGCAGGAGAGCGCCCCTGAGCATGACACACATGACGGAGTTCTCAATTTTATAGTCAATGTCCGGTATTTTATGTACCGCATAGTTTTGAACCGGCACGGTAACCGGTGTTTTTACGACCAGGTAATTTTTGTTGTCTGAATGATTCCTGTTATAAGCAAGGCGGAAGAGCATTTCATACGCACGCTGTGTGTAGTACACAAATTCGTTATGACCTGTTTTAATATCGCGAAGCTTGGCGATAACGCGGGATGCTTCAGCATGACTCTGTTCTTCAGTTTCAAACGAATACACCTTTATTCCGGGCGCTTCACGGCAAATTTCCTGCATGATGTGGCCCATTTCGTTATATACTTCGATAACCTTCTTCTCTTCATTCGCAAGGGTGGAACTAAACCCTCCGGCTGCAAGTATTTTGAAAGAATCAATTGCCCTCATGTAAAGGGTGTCCATCCTCGTCAAATAACTTTGATCCTTCTCGGTCAAATACCCGTCCAGAGAATCAGCCCCTAAAACCACCTTGCTCATACAATCTCCTTATTTCTCAAAAAATATAAAAAAAAACCGTCCCGGAAGGAACGGTTTCAGTATACCATATTTTATTTAAACCAGACACGGAACCCGATTGATATCGGGAAGAAAAGATCCTCTGTTGCCAACTGTGGAACAATTTGCACACCAAAGGATGGTGCAACCTGAACAAAGGGCTCAAAGACTCCTTTTGCGATAAACATGTTCAAACCGATGGGGATTCGCATACCCCCAACAAATACAAACTCGTCCTCCGGGAAGGAGAAATTGGCAAAGGCTCCTATCCCCAGGAACCAGTTCAGGGAAGCGCTGCCAACATTGGTGATTTTATTGTTAAAAATCCAGTAGTCACCAGTGATGCCAAATTGTGAATAATCATCATAAAAAGCCCAGTTTGCAGCAAAGATAATCGGAAGGCTGTCAACTTTGAAGGTAACTGCAACACCGTTGGAAAATACCCGGCCAGCATTACCATTATACTGAAGACCGATACCAAACGAAAAGGCGCTGGTGGTAGTAGTTACAAACAGAACTGCTACAAGAATCAGTATCTTCTTTTTCATACATTACTCCTGTCCATTACAGCATGATCCGCATATACAGCGGACAATTTATGGTATACTTAAGGAATGTATACCAATGCAATCAAATTTGCAATATTTTCTGGTATTTAATTGGTATTTTCACGCAAAAGGGCGTTTGCTTTTCCGGCGATACCCGTATCGGGACAATACCCGGACAAGTCTTCCAGCATACACCGTGCAACAGTATCATTCTGACGGTCATACAGGATGCGGGAGAGCTCCAGAAAGGTTTGCCAAAGATTTCTTCGATCCGCTTCTTCGAGTATGTCCGGATATGCTGCTGCTTTTATCATCAGATCCTGAAATGAAACAAACTGGTAATCCAGTATCTTTTTCGCAAGAAACTCATCCAGCATGGTTACAGAAATTACAGCAGCCAGCGCCGCTGTAGACAATGCATGTTCCAGACGCTTACCGCTCAAACGGTAATAAAAGTCGGTCAGATCCTGATATGCCGGTAACGCCGAATAGTTATGGTGACGATATAACGTAAAGAACTTGTCGCAGCTTTCCGGGCTCTCCAGCGTGCGTTTTATTGCCTGCAATGTTCCGCTTTCATTCCCGGTTGTACCATACAGCGGATCTTCTGCAAGAACAAGCAGGAGATATTGTTCTTGGGCACCGTGGTTTCCCCTGAATTTCTCTACTTCAGCCATTCTATAACACAGTGTTATTCGTTGTTGCGGTATGTTAAGGAGATCTCGGTTTTCCCATGCACTGAGATAGTGTTTCATGGCAAGGCTGTATTCACCCTCAGCAGTATAAATATCGCCACTGAGCATATCGGCTTCGGGATACACAACCCGTTTTTCAAGCCACGAGAAAAGTTTGGAGAAGCTGTTATCAAAATACTGTTTATCATGAATACTCAAGACCATATCAAGTATCGCAACGGCTTCATTTTCATTCCGTCGTTCAAGAAGTGACCGAATCGCTTGTAAATCACCACCTGAGGTCTTTAGAACAACCGGAGAGACCGCATCAGAAAGTTTCCGTGCATATTCCGCATAGGTATTGGCATGAAGGATACGGGCATTCTCACATAGTGCCAGAGACGTACCCAATTCTCCGTTTTCAAAGGCAATACGGGCTCTTTCCATGCCATGCCATGCCGGATCACGGTGAATCTGTTGTGCAGCACTGTCGGTCAACGCAGCAAACAATAAAAATGCGACCATGCACCATGTCGGGATCTTTCTTGTTTTCACAGTTTATCCAGCTCCTCTCTGAAAATGCGGTCAGTTTCTTGCGGATTGCTGCCAATAGATTCTTTCCGGACGATTTCGCCATGTCTGAAAATCAATATTGAATTTCCGGCACCAGTTATACCGATATCTGCATGTTTGCCCTCACCGGGGCCATTTACGACACACCCCATTACGGCAACCGTTATCGTTTTATCCATTGAAAGAAGTTCACGTTCCCACCGCGAAACAAAACCATGAACATCAAATCCGTCTCTGCCACACCGTGGACAGGACACAATCGTAACTCCGGCCGACCTCTTGCCGCATTCAGAAAGAATGGCACGAGCAGCGATTACCTCATTTTCAATGCTGTCTGAGAGGCTCACACGAACGGTTGCCCCGATTCCCTGTGAAAAAAGTCTTGAAAATGCCAACGTGCTTTTCACAACACCACCAATGAGCGGACCGGCTTCCGTAACACCCAGATGAAGCGGAATGTCAAAACGTGAAGCAAACTGCTCGTTACACAGAACAGTTTCAGCAACCGATGACGCTTTCATGGAAACTATAACCGATGAGAAACCGAGCTGTTCAAAAACCGCAATTTCCCGTTCTGCAGCTTCAACCAGGGCTTCTGAACGCACGGTAGCATATTCGGGATCCGTACACGATACCCGGTCAACACGTTCACGCAAATCTGCAGGGAGTGAACCGCTGTTTACCCCTATTCGGATGGCAGCGTGTACCTGTTGTGCTTTTTCTGCAACCTTTCGTACATTATCAATACTTCCAATATTACCCGGGTTTATCCTGATTTTTGCAATATTGCCTTCAAGACACCGTAAGGCAAGTGTATGATCAAAATGAATATCTGCAACAAGCGGCATATCAGTCATTTCTGCAAGCGCAACAAGACAATCGGCACTTTCCCTGTCGGGAACGGCAAAGCGGACGATGTCACAACCAAGAAGCGAAAGCTCGGTCATTTTTTGTGCGACCAGTTTCAGGGAGTCTTTTTCCAGAGGAGATTTCCACATTGTCTGGATTGAAACCGGCGCATCTCCGCCAATTTTCAGTGTATGTGTCCGGCCCTTGCCGCCTATGGTTATAGTTCTTGTCTTTTTTGGTGTATTCATCGTTATGTAGAGTATCGGTCAAAAAAATGCATATCTGCTGTTAAAATTATCAGGAATTCCTGTCTGGAAGGTGTTTCCGGGGTGGAAGAAATGACCGGGCAGCACATCTGCTGCCCGGCATAATGCGGTAGTGGTACCGGATTGACGTTATACGGAAATAAGCCCAAAAACCATAACGAACAACGCTACAGTCTCGCACAAACCTACAATCGTGATGTACTGTGAAAATCCTTTTCCGGTTTCAGCGAGCGCATCCGATCCGGCGGCGCTGGCGGAACCCTGGGCCATCGCAGAAGCTGCGATCGCGAGACCGCATACCAGTCCGACACCGAGAAGATACCAGGCATCCTTTACGGAAGCGAGCATCGCGTTCATGAGCAGAAATCCGTAGATGGTCTGGGTAAGGGGGGCACCGGCAAACGCAACCAGAATGAAGGGTGCGGGTTTGTTATTCATGTAACACCGTTTCCAGGCGCCGATAGTTGCCTGTCCGGCGATAGCGAGTCCGATTGCGGAACCAACCGCGGAAATTCCCAATGCTGCTGCAGCTCCAAACATGCCAAAATTCATATTCTTGCTCCTATTTGTTACCCGTTTCCGAGAACGGTTCATAT
>CAZGQQ010000104.1:0-5456 GCA_964527175.1 uncultured Treponema sp. | reverse complement strand
AGTTCAAAGCAGAAAACCGCGACGATCACCATGCGCCTGCAGTTCGGTATCCGCTGAGGGTAGTTCTTGGATCGCATCCCGTTTATATACAAAGCAATTTCAGACACTGCGACAATTACCGCATTTCTCATGATCGCGTTTTTTGCTTTCATGGATCGTGTGGGCATGAAGAAGGGAAGCCGGGACCCCCTCATGGTATACTTTGCACTTTTCTCCTTGAGCCTTGCCGGCTATGTGTTTTTTGATAATTCGCTTGCTTTGCTGCTCTTTAATGAGTTCATCGTCACGCGAATTACAACTCCTGGAGTTGCAGTCTGCGCGTTCGGTCTCATGATTTCCTATTCCGGCATGATAACGCAGATTTTCGATTTACCCCGGCGAAATCGCCTCTGGTTCCGGATTTGTGTTATTCTGGGTTTGCTGTCATTGACATGCAGCATGACAGTTTTCCTGCATGGATGGGAATGGTACATGGCTCATTTTGACGCACCGGCGATAGCATTGTATATTATCATCTTCATCGTTATTGAAGTGCGGGTGTTTACCGCAATTCGCAAACGGCATGATCGACTCAAATATGCCGCCCTTTTGCTTGTGTCAGTCCATGTCATGGTTTTCTCGCTCTTCTTCTGGCGGGTTCTTATCAACATCAATACTGCGTATTTCTTTGTAAATAATTCAATTCTTCTTGGAGCAATGGCTCTTTTCTTCCCTCTCGTCATGTCACTGCACCGCAGTGAGACCTACCGTGAACTCCAGCGTCTGCGCAATGATGAGGATATGCGCGCAAGAATTGCGGAACAATCGCTACGCGAGTTGTTCTTCGCACAAGAGGGCACTGCTCCCCGGTTAACCGATCGCGAGCTCGAGGTATGCGAAGCGCTGCTTGAGGGTCTGGAGTACAAGGAAATACAGAATAGAACCGGGCTCTCCCTGAGCGGGGTTAAGAAGCGTGTGCACTTCCTGTACCGTAAATTCGGTATTCAAAACCGGACCGAACTGTACAACCGGATACAGGAGATGCGGAACAGCATGGCATCGGTCTAGAAATAGCGAATTGGAAGAACATGGTATTTTCCGTATTTCCCCCAGTAATATTGTCTGCTGTCATACGATGCGAGATTCCATGCATAGTGTAACGAGTAACTGGTTGAACTCCAGTAATGATGGTTTTCGTGTGGAAGGAAACCGGTGAGAAACAGTGTTTCGTTCAGAAGGATGAGTTCGTCTTTCGAAGGAAGAAACCAGTCATCTTTTCCTCCGCCCCGATATTCAAGCGCAAGTTTCGCGGCAAACCGTTTGTCTTTGCAGTGCGCAACATGATTTATAGTGTTTTGCCGTCCGGTTCCGATCGCGTCTCCACCGGTACCGCCCATGCAATACCGGTATCCGCCCCATACCGCCCGGCCAAGAGATTTCCGGGCGGCTTCCATGTAGCGCCATCCGTCGGTATATGATCCTTTGTCATAAAAAATAATTCCGCCGCCGGGCCCTGTATCACCGATCGCATATACATGGTCCTCTCCGTTAACCGCAAAACCTGCACAGATCAACAAAATGACAAGCACCGAAATCATTTTATTCATGATTAACCTCCGTACTGATGTAGATAATCAGATACTAGGATGGATTACTGTATCGTGAAAGGGTAACTTTCGGTTACCCTCAATGACGGAAGCGAACCGGCTTATCTTACGTCAATCTTAATCTGTCAATAAAAAATTATTGACACTCAAAAACCTCCAACCTATACTTTGAGTACATTGATTTTCCGGGATCGACCGGCAAGTCAGTAGTAGTTCATGTGAATAACTTCCTGTGCACTTGCCGGGATCCGGAGTGAATCATGTCAATTTTCAAGCGGTATCTGGCCCTGTTTGTTCCTGTAACCGTAATTTCAGTCAGTCTTCTCCGTTGGTATGCCATGGAGTTTCTGTATCGAACCCCCGAGAAGTACTGGCCCGGCATGCCGACGACGCTCGGGGCCGCGGTTTTTCTCATGATCATCGTGGTGATAATCCTGTTTATCATGACCAGGCCGTTCAACACCATCATCAGGAAGGCTTCCCGTGGCGAGGTTGTAACCGAAGAAGAAACCCGTTTCGCACTGGGAATATATGAAAAAATCAACATCATCACCATCAGCGCCAATATTGTCGGGTTTTTTATAGGACAGATCGGGGTAATTGCCCTTGAAGTGAGTCAGGGCGTAATTGAGTATCATCTGGGTCGTATCATTTTCACCGTGATCCAGGCAACGCTTATCGGGGCTCTTTCGGCGTCGTACACGGTGTTCATCCTGAACGAGTTGTTTGCGCCGTTCCGGAAAGTTCTCAAGATTCATTCGGCTGATATGTTTGCAAAAAAACAGATCATGCCCCTTAATACCACCCTGTTGATTATTTCCGCGGTCGCGTTGGCATACATGTGCTGCAACACGCTGTCGGTGTCTTTCGAGATTATCAATCGTCAGGCCGCGAATCCGGTTCAGGACGCAATGGGAGCGTATATCAGGGGAGGCCTTGCCGTTTTCATCGTATCGTTTATTCCTGCGTTCGGTATTCTGTGGTTCATCCTGCGGAATCTCAAACGCCGTATCAGCGAAACCTCGAAAATGCTTCATGACATGGGAGACAACGGAAATCTGACCGACCGGCTTGATATCACCATCATGGATGACTTTGGTATTCTTACCAGTTCCATTAATTCTTTCATGGCAAAGCTTGCAGCCATTATAACCAATCTTCGCAATGAAGCATCGGTGGTTGCGGAGTCCGCCATGAATCTTACGGAAGAAATTGAATCAGCTACCGCAGCATTGTCGCAAATGTCGTCCTCGTATACCTGCATTGACCAGCAGGGAGATCGCCAGAACAAACTCGTGGTGAGTGTGCACAACGATATCACCGGAATGGCGGAGTCGGCTGAATCGGTTGACAAGGAAGTCAGTGAGCAGAGTTCGGCTGTTCAGCAAAGTTCGGCGTCCATTGCAGAGATGGTGGCAAACATCAATTCCGTTGCCGAAGTTTCGAAGAAAGCGGGGAGCATCTCTACCGTTCTTGCCTCAACAAGCAAGGAGGGGAACCTGGCCATTGAAGACGCGGTTAAAGCCATTGAGGAAATACAGGCTGCTTCAACCGAGGTACAGAATATCGTGAAGGTTATCCAGAATATCGCTTCTCAAACAAATCTTCTTTCCATGAACGCGGCAATAGAAGCTGCTCATGCGGGAAGCGCAGGACAGGGTTTTGCCGTTGTAGCGAACGAGGTGCGGTCCCTCGCCGAATCTTCTGCCAAAAGCACCAAGGAGATTGGCACGCACATCAAGAATATGGTCAACAAGATTTCGGCCGGTGTTTCTGCAATCCAGACCGCCGGAAAGGCGTTCCGGGATATCAACGAGAATGTGGATCATACGTCCGAGTTGGTACAAACAATCGCGAATGCGATGGAAGAACAACGGGTTGGCGCGAAGGAAACCATGCAGGCTACATCGTACTTTGTGGAATCCGTCAACAAGATCAAGTCTCTCTCGGAAAAACAGACAGAATATTCGCGCAGTGTCGACAATGCAATGAATGACGTTGTTGCTTCTTCGCAGGAAATTTCCGCAGTGATTCGTGAAGCAACGCTATCCTGTAACAAGCTCGTAGAAGTAGTACAGAAAGTATCAAATTCTGTCCAGAGCAATGATCAGGCGGTTTCCAAAATGAACAGCGCGATGGAGATATTCAAGGTATAAGGTGCTGCATCCTGCCGAGCGGCCAACAGCACGCGGGGAGAACAACACCCCGCGACGGTACATAAAAAAAAGCCGGGCACGAATGCCCGGCTGAGGGGAAACGCGATGCTTCGCGTTTTTTTTGTATCTACGCCTTGACCGTAAACGGTACCACCGCTTCGGGGGCGATTACGCGGAAGGTAAACGATTCGGTGATAAAAAGGTCGACTTTCTGGGAGTCGTGGCCTTCGTATCCAATGGCAAAGTCCTGTCCAACGGACAGTTCCAGATCGCCTTCGCGATCCGCGACGAGGAGGGCGCCGTTGACCGCTTCCGAATAGAGTATCTTTCCGCCAATTTGTTTTCTTACTATTGATGCGAGGCTGCCACCGGGAACCACATGTGCGAGGAATTTCCAGAGCACGGGATTCACCACGAGATTTGCGCCGCCACCGATTCCTTCTTTGCGAAGCCGGAGAAGTCCTTCACTGATGCTGTCTACCAGCGCGTCGCGATCCAGTGTGAGCGGAACGGGCTTTTCAGCAGTAACGGCCTGGTTGAGGCCCACAATTCCTGCGGGCTTGAACCCGTTGAATACGGCACCGTCTTCAAAGGCGGCAATCTTTTGCGCGGCTTCAACAACCGAATCAAGATCCGCGTCTTTCGCGCCGCGGTCAATATTGTCGAGTTCCCAGATGTTTACCGAAAAGCTCACCCGGCTTTCCACGAGCGGAAGAACCCGGTGTACACCAAAGCGTACTTCGTCCTTTTTCTGGTTTGCCGGGACTTCGATACGTCCTTCCGGAACTGCGGCGAAGTTGATGCCGTGCGGACCGGACACATCGCAGAACTTGCGTGCCGCGAGATTCGCGGTAAGGGTTTCGGTAACCAGTGCGCTTATTTCTCCCCACGCCGCCGGACTGATCGGCGCGAATTCTGTTCTGAGCATATTCATGGGCTGTTACTCTCCTTTGTTGCGAAGACTGCCGATGCCGAGATCGCCGGAACCGGTTGATTCACCGCCTCCGCCGCCTGAAAGGAATTCTTCCTCGACTTCCTGCGCGCCTTCGTCATAGAATTTCTGTTCGTTGGGGTCAAGCTCATGAAGGAGGCGGAGAAATTCACCGGCATGTACTTTTTCCTCGTCGGCTATGTCGATAAGAACCTTCTGCGCGAGGACATTGTCGGTGGATTCCGCGATTTCCTGATAGAGCTGAACTGCTTCATATTCTGCGGCAATCATCATGCGGATGGAGCGAACAAGCTCGTTTTGGGTGAGTTTGCGGTCGCTCTTCTTTACGCTGAACGGATTTCCGAATTCGGGCATTTTGTTTACTCCTTGTACCGTTATTGTTCTTTATATAAATGTAATGCGGAACGGGAAATTTGTCAAAAAAGAGAGAATCGTAAGGAGGTAAGGGAGCGCGTTGTGCGGTTCTCGTATGAAAGACAATACTGTTTCACTGATTATGTAATCGGCTCTTTTTTTCTCTTTTCATCTTGTACAATTCTCCGTCAGCTTCTTCTATCAGGTCTTCAAGGGTGCACGTTGAACCGGGTTTTCGGGGAGCCGCGCCGTGTGAAGCTGCAAGTATGAACTCCTGATTACTTGTCTGATTGTAGTGAATAATTTGTTGTTCCAACCGGGTGATTATTTTTTCATACTCTTTCATACTGCAATCTATTGCCAGTACCGTAAACTCATCGCCACCGAGTCTTCCAATGATATCGGTAT
>CAZGQQ010000103.1:0-5462 GCA_964527175.1 uncultured Treponema sp. | reverse complement strand
TGCCAGGGTCCGTCCATCTCGTTTCCGATACACCAGGTTTTAATCCCGTATGGTTCCGCATGGCCATTGGCCTTGCGGAGATCGCTCCAGTAGGTACCTCCGGGGAAATTGCAGTATTCCAGCATTTCACCCGCTTCTTTCGGGGTGCCGGTACCCATATTGACGGCAGCCATTATTTCGGTACCGGATTTTTTTGTCCATTCATAAAACTCGTCAATTCCAACGAGATTTGGTTCTATGGTACGCCAGGCCAGATCCAGACGGCGGGGACGGGATTCGCGGGGGCCGATACCATCGGTCCAGGTATACCCGGAAAGAAAATTCCCCCCCGGATACCGGACAAGCGAAACATCAAGATCCTGCACGAGCTCGATGACATCCTGGCGAAAACCCATATCATCCGCGGTCGGGTGTCCGGGCTCATAAATCCCGGTATACACGGCACGGCCCAGATGTTCTATGAAAGAACTGTACAACCGGTTGTCGATTTGCGCCAGTTTGAATTGTTTTTCTACGGTCATGAAAATGGTACTCATGGTGTTATCCTTTAACGCTGCCAACGGTTAATCCGTTAATGAAAGCTTTTTGATTGAGAAGAAATACGATAATGATGGGGATTACCGACATTACCGACCCGGCGAGAAGAACATCGTAGTTGTTGCCATACGGGGTCAACAGTGATTGCAGTCCGATGGGAAGCGTCAGGCTTTCATTGGACCGGAGAACAATCAGGGGCCAGAGAAACGAGTTCCAGCTGCCCATGGCCTGCAGAATTGCGATGGCACCAAAGGCCGGCATGAGCACCGGAGAGATTATCCTGAAGAAAATGCCGAACTCATTGCATCCGTCTATTCTTCCCGAATCAATCAGATCTCTCGGAATTCCCAATGAGTACTGCCGGAAAAAGAAAATGGCAAAGGGAGAAACGGCAAACGGCAGAATGACACCGGCCTTGGTATCGATTATTTTCAGTAACACCGTCAGTTTGAACAGGGGCAGTATGAGGATTTCCACCGGTATCATCATGACGGCAAGAACAATCATGAACACAATGTTTCGTCCCCTGAAGTTATACACTGCAAGGGCATAGCCAACCATGGAACTGAACAATACTGACGCGAGCGTTTGTATCAGGGTAATGACAATACTGTTCCAGTACCAGTGAAGATATAACCCGTCACGGTAGGATGTGAGCAAACGGTACCCGTCCATCGTCATTGTTTTGATGTCAAGATCAATCGTCAGACCATTTTGTACCATTTGTGCTCCGGGTCTGAGGGAAGAAAGGAACATGAAGAGGAAGGGTGCCAGTGCAAAGCAGGTTACGCACCCGAGAACTATGTACATTGCCGTTTTGGACAGAATGTTTTGTCGTTGTATTGTGGTCATATCAGGCATCTCCCTTCCTGAAGGTTCCATTAATGAAGAGTTGAATCACATTAACCAGCATGATGATGCCAAACAGGGTAACTCCGATTGCCGATCCCATACCGAGACGGGCAAAATTGAATCCTTCGAGATAGATGTACCCGACTATGGTCAGACCGATATCGCCGGGAGAACGGGCGGAGCCGAACATGGTAAAACTTTCGGCAAACATGGCAAAACCGCCGTATACACTGATGGTTATGACATATACGGTAACCGCCTTGAGATTCGGAATAGTGATAAGAAAAAAGCGCTGCATCCGGTTTGCGCCGTCTATTTCTGCAGCTTCATATTGCTCGGTCGGGATCGCATTGAGCCCGGACAAAAAATAAATGGTGTTGACTCCAAGCCAGCGCCAGGTACAAAAAAGCACCAGCACAATCATGGTTGTTCCCCGCCGGAACAGCCATTCCTTCGGCTCCGCCGCAACCCATGCAAGAAGACTGTTTACAAGCGCCGTTGGCTGGGAACTGAACGCATAGCGGAAGAAGAGTCCGGCAACAACGACGGATGTCAGGGCCGGCATGAAAAAGGCAGATTTGAAGAAGTTGCGAAACCGGGTTTTTTTTGCGTTAATGAGAACCGCAAGAATCATCGGAAGCGGTACCAGGACAAGAATGGTTGTCAGCGTGTACAGAGAACTGTTCCATAACGCATGATAAAACTGTTCGTTTGCCAGATTCCGGTAATTCTTTAATCCCACATACCGAACATCTCCCGGTCCGTCAATTTCCTGAAAGCTCATGATGAATGTCGAGATGAGCGGATAGAGAAAGAAAACCAGAAATACAATGATAAACGGGGACACAAAGATCCAGGGGGCATTTCGTTGGGTAATGAGCGATCCGGATGTTTTGGTCATTTTCTTGTTCATGAGCGATAACTCCACGAATCTCCCCAAAAGCCGGGAAGACAGATCTTCCCGGCCGGAGGATTCTTATTTGCTGTTAAGAACCTTGTTTGCTTCTGACAATGCTTCACGCGGTGTAGCACTCTTGTCACCGAGAACCTTGAACATCACATTCCGCTGCACGAGGTTTACCGCTTCAGGGAATTTTGAGCCGACATTGATTCCGCCCACTTCATCCTTGATGCTCACGAGCATGTCGAATATACCAGTTCCAAAATAGTCGGTATACACATTCGGTTCTTTCATTGCAGGATCAGTCCAGACATCCCAGCGAATGGGATCAAAACCGAGAATGGTCCAGGTCTTGATTGCGCCTTCTTTTGATCCCTTGGCATAGGCAAGGAAGCGTGTCGCAAGATCCTGTTCCTTTGACTGGGTGGTTACCACGGTTCCGGTTCCGCCCATACCGGCAGAACGTTTTCCGCCTTTTTTCCATACAGGAAGCGGGCGAACAACAATCTTGCCCTTGAGGTTCGGCATATACGAGGTAAACCGTCCCATGTACCACAGCGGCATCCAGACCGACGCGGCTCCCGCGTTATTCATGAATGACCAGTACTCTTCCGAATGATGGAAGCCGGCGGGTGCGGTGATTGCGACCTTTTCATCCACCAGTTTCTTGATAAACTCGAGGGTCTTCACATTGATGTCGTTATCGAGAATGCCGTTATCATTCGCATCGAGGAAATCGGAGTCCTGCTGCGAGATAAGCGGATAATAGGACCAGTGTTCGGTTGATTCAACCGTGGTCATGGGCTTGCCCGTTTTGGCAAGAACTTTCTTACCAGCCTGGTAAAAGTCGTCCCAGGTCACGATGCTGTCAATATCAACTCCGGCTTCATCCATTATTTCCTTGTTGTAATAAATAACCGCGGCACCGACATGATAATCAAGTCCGTAATACTTGCCGTCTTTTGCATAGTTGTCCAGGCGACCCTGTACGAACTTGTCCAGATCTTTTGCAAGCACATCATTGAGCGGTACGAGAGAGGGTTTTGAACCGCGCAGATAATTGGCAAATCGGCTGATTTCTATGTCCGAAATGTCGGGAGCTCCGGTTCCTGCCTGGAGTGCAATAAGCAATTTGTTGTGCATTTCGTCATAGGGAAGCACGTCAACATTCAGTTCAATCTGTTCCGCAGGATGTGCCGCATTCCAGCTTTCCACTGCATCAATCATGAATGCATTATGTAATTCCTGGAACGTCCAGAATGAAAGGGTGGTCACGGAATTCTCATCCTTGTTTCCATCCTTGCCAGAACCGCAACTGGTAGTCATAACGGCAGTTACGGTTATGAGCAGTAACACTGCCATCATTTTTGACAAATATCTCATATTTGCCCTCCTTGCTTTGTCTTTGGTTTAGTGTTCACTATACGTTTTTAGTTTTTACTCAACCTGGATAGAGCCTAACACTACTATTTTAGTTTTGTCAACTTTTTTTTAACTGATACTGATAAAATTGTCGGTACCAGTACAAGACGGCGGGCAAGACCTCTTTGTGACAGGATTGCTTGACCACACCGGGGAGCCGGTATATACATACATGGTATACCGATCAACAATTTTTTTTAAATGGAGCCCAGTATGTTTGAAACTATCGACAAAACAGTGAAATCCGTATCCGGCAAGGTAGGTTTCATGAAATACCTCATGGAAGGTTCGGCACTTCCGGTGCAGAATGTTTTCTTCTTTGTTCTTCTAGTAGTCAGTGCACTCGGCCTTATTGGCACGATGACACAAAAGACACGGAAATCCACACCGTTCTTCCGGAACATTGTGCTGATTCAGGGTGTTGCAGGAATTGTGCTTGCCGTGTATGCCGTTGTCACCCTGTTCATGAGCTTTACCATTTACGGACAGGCTTTTACCGTCTTCCTGTCATTCTTCATCCTCTCCCTTACCGCGATTGCCATGAGCCTTGTGCTTTCCGTGCGGTTTGTACAAATGCTCCTGCCGTCAAACAAAACGGTACAGGCAAAAGCTGATGCAATACAGGAGCTTGGCAGGGGGTATCTTGCGACATTGTGCTGGATAAACCTTTCGGCGGGATTCTTCCTTTTGCTCGCCGTTGGAGGCATTACCGCCGCTGTGCGATAGGGGGATACTGGTCGTATGGAACTCCTTGAAAAAATCCGCTCGATTCTGGATTTTCCCCTCTTTACCCTGGGGAAATCGCCGGTTACGGTCATGTCAATGCTCATTCTTGTTCTGTCAACATTCTTTCTCATTGTGTTGACAAAACTTGTCCAGAGATGGGTTGTCCACAAACTGATGAGTAAACGCTCAATCGAACTCGGGTTGCGCGACGCAGTAGCGTCTCTGGTACGCTATATCGTTCTCATACTCGGCTTCATTGTGATCTTTCAGTCCGCCGGTCTCGACCTGAGCGCCTTTTCCATCCTTTTCGGTGCCCTTGGTGTCGGTATCGGATTCGGACTGCAGTCCCTTACCAACAATCTTGTCAGCGGTCTCGTGATTCTGGTGGAACGCCCCATCAAACTCGGAGACCGGGTTGAGGTTGGCACAGTCAAGCGTGACGTTACCAATATTTCCATGCGTGCGACAACGATACGAACCAACAGCAATATTTCCGTGATCGTTCCCAATACGGAATTCGTTACCTCTACCGTCATAAACTGGTCGCACGATGACCGCAATGTCCGGGTGCTCATTCCGGTGGGTGTTTCCTACAAGGAAGATCCGGCCCGAATTCGCGACATTCTTCTCTCTGTTGCCAAACAGGAACCGGGGGTTCTCGCTCAACCGGAACCGGCCGTCCTCTTTGACAGCTATGGCGACAGTGCGCTCAATTTCAATCTGTCAGTCTGGACCCAGCAGTACACCAGCACACCGGCGCTTCTGAGGAGCCGTTTGTACTATGCCATTTTTGAACGGTTCAGGGAGGAAGGAGTGGAAATACCCTTCCCGCAGCGGGACATTCATATCATCGATACACCGGAAAGCCGGCCGGGAGGACAACCATGATCATTGTATCGGTCTTTGAAAAACTCGCACCCATTGTGTTCTTTCTCGCGCTCGGTGTGCTGTTTCGAACAAAGGCATTTCTTTCCACACAGACAATCGACGAAATAAAGCGGCTGCTGGTACGGATTACCCTTCC
>CAZGQQ010000102.1:0-5476 GCA_964527175.1 uncultured Treponema sp. | reverse complement strand
CCGCAGATTCTGGTTCTGCATGTGGGGGTTCGAATCCTCCCTGGGGAAATTACCACACACACGTTTCCTGCATATTGTACAAGCTCGTGAAAAAAAACCTGAATACCAGGAAAAATGCAGGAAGTAGAGTTTTGCGAAGCGAAACTAAAGATAGTTCGAGTGGAGTTATGCGAAGCAAAACTCCAAGAAGAACGTAAAAAACTTCGCAGAAGTTTTTTACGTTCTTCAGGTCCCTTCGTCTATCGGTTAGGACATGAGATTCTCAATCTTAAAAGACGGGTTCGATTCCCGTAGGGACCGTTTTGCCACTCCTGGGGAGTGGCTTTTTTATTGGTAAAATACCTGAATTTGGTCCATACTGATACCGTATGAGTGACAAACTGACGACCTTCGAAAAACTGGTACATACACTTGAATCATCCGAGCGGCAGGATCTGCTTCGAAAACTTGCCGACAATACTGAAATGCGGTCCGGTGAGTCACGATCCGGTCGGCGAGCCGATATAATCTCCGGTGACGGCGGCATGATTCCCGAAGACCGGTTTCGGGAAATCGGTTTTCTCATGCGGCTCTGGTTCGGATTTTGTTCGCTTTTTTCCTCTGCTTCTCCCCTCCAGTTATATAGCCGGTATCTCGTAACCAATCTCGGAAAAAAACTGTCCCGCACCTGCGGTTCGTATATCGATATCCGGCAGCGGCTGTACTTGTCGGCGTTATATCAGGATTTGAGACAACTGCAAAAAATACAGTTTTTCTTCACATCCCTGCTCAGTGCATACGAAGAGAACAAGGGCGGCTTTTTCATCATTCTTTCGTCGTTGATGATGAAAAAAACAGCGGAGTCCATTGCTTCTGCTGCCGATCCGTTTACGTTTTCCGCCGAATCCGGCGACCAGAAGGATGTGCGGCTCACGTGTGTCCGGGCAATGGATTCAGTGCTTTCAAACATACCGGCAGAAGAACGTGCGGGTATGTATCAGGCCGCACAGGGTATCGAATGGATGCGCCGCTTTTGTGCGGTTCCTCTTGACCGTATCCTTCTCCGGTTTGATATCATGACCGGAATAGCACAGGGGTGTCCGGTTGATTCGGTAACCGAGGAAATGAAAAGCCTGGTTAATGCACTGTCGAGTGCCCGAAGAATTCCCATACTGATGCTGGAAGCTATGTTTCTTTTTTCAGAGCAGGAACACGTCCGTGAAAGCGGATATGACATTGAAAAGGAGTGCTCGCAGTTTCTTTCCCAGGCAGCGGGGCATCTGGGTGTTATTGCGGACTTTAAAGCGACGCTTCCGCTCGCAGATTTTGTCCGTTTCAGCATTTCCGACATAAGCTGGCAACCTCATCTCAGTGAAGGCGGTGAAGACTGGTTCATGCTGTTCAGGAATGCCTGGAAAAAGCGTTTTGAACAGCGATGGACACTCTGGCACCGGGAACACCGCCGGGCGACATTGTCAGCGCGCATGCGGGATTTTCTGGGGACCGACGGGTTGCCGTTCCTGCAATACCGGCCATGGGAAGGTATGTGGCTTCCATTTTCGCTTCGACGGGAATTGTCTCTGAGATTCTTGAAAGGTTTTTTTTCAACGGTCTATCCGTCTACCATAATGAAGCCGCTCAAGGTTGTTCTCATTGAGGGAGACTTCTACAAACGCGAGAATCTGATGGAATATACCGATGCGTTCAGCACGCTTGAGCATGAGCTGAGTCTTATTGAGAACTTTGAACAGCGTCTTGCCCCCAAGGGAGATCTTGGTGAAGGGTTTGCCCTCATCCAGCGGGATAAAATTGCGACAGTCAAGGGTAAGGCGCGTCTCGAGAATCTCATGCTCACCACGGACTCCGAGGTTGAAGCCATTGTCTCCAAGGTCGTATCTGCCTTTACCAGTATTGATCTCATTCTTGCGGGAATTATCGAAGTAGTTCGGGGCGGACCGTATGAAACGCTGGCCAATATGGCCTCCATACAGGGAAAACAGAATGACCGCTTCCGCAAGGAGCTGACGCTGGTGCGCCAGTTGGTACGTGAAGCATCCATGATTGTCAGTGAAGCGGAAAAGATAGAAAAGGAATCGCTGTGATTCCCGTCCGGAAATTTGCTTTCCACGCAGGTATTCCTTTTGAGTGTTTGCTTACCCTGCGCGCCGCCGGTCCCATGAAAGGAAAGACTGATGATGCCAACCGGATCCGTGTGTTTACCGGTCTGGGTATTGCGCCTTCCCGGATTGTCTCTCTCGTACAAGTACATTCCCGCTCGGTGTATGTCGCGGAAACACCTCGGGGCTTCGATGACTGGAAAGAGGGCGACGGGGTGCTTACCGCGAATTCCGACGTTGTTCCCTGTGTTACGGTTGCGGACTGTATGCCCATCTGGCTCTGCCATGAGAGCGTACCCTGCTTTGGTGTGCTTCATTCGGGGTGGAAGGGAACTGGAATCATTCATGATGCGCTGGAAACTGCACGCATAAAGTGGGGTGCCGATCCTGCGGGATTCCACGTCATTCTTGGACCGCATATCCGTTCCTGCTGTTACACGGTGGATGATGAGCGTGCCCGGTATTTTACGGAGAATTTCTCGTCGACATCCGTGACACTGGATGCAGCACTGAAACGTGCGGGAAGCCGATGGCCCTGGCGTCTTTCGCTTGCTGAAGCGAACCGAGAGCTCTGCCGGGAGGCGGGGATTCCGGCAGATCATATTACAGATACCGGACTGTGCACCTCCTGCAACAGCGAGTTCGGCTCGAGCCGTCGTGAAGGTTCCGATTCGTTTACGCACATGGCGGCGCTTATCCGGCACACCGCGCATTGAAAGACCCCGGCATTTTTAGTACACTCTGGAAATGTGCGGGTTTACCGCGCTTTTCAAGGAGTATCGAGTATGTCTGATATACGGGAAACATGGCGGGCGGCGGTTGCCGCGGCGCTTGAATCATTACGCCAGGAAAAGGTCCCCGGGGCCAATCCGGTGGACGCGCTCATGCTGAGCGCTGAAGTTCCGCCGAATCCTGCCCTGGGCGATGTCGGTTTTCCGCTGTTTCCCTTCGCCAAAGTGTTCCGCATGGCGCCTCCCGCCATTGCGGCCGAAGTTTCCGCCCGCCTCGCCGCTGATGGCACTCTGGCACAGTTTGGTACGGTCAGGGCGGAAGGTCCTTACGTGAACGTGTTTCTCGCGAAGGGCACCGTTGCCGGAAAAACCCTCACCGACATCATCGGTTCTGAAAATGCCTGGGGCAGAAGCGTGGCTCTTGCAGGACGCCGTGTCATGGTTGAATTTTCAAGTCCCAATACGAATAAACCGCTCCATCTGGGGCACCTCAGGAACGATGCGCTCGGTGAAAGCATTTCCCGTATCCTGGCCTTTTGCGGTGCCGAGGTGTTCAAGGTCAATATCGTTAACAACCGCGGTATCCATATCTGCAAATCCATGCTCGCGTATCAGAAGTTTTTCGCAGGGGAAACCCCTGAATCGCGCGGAGTGAAATCCGATCGCTTTGTGGGCGACTGTTACGTGAAGTTCAACGAATACAGCAAGGCTGAGCCGGAAAAGGCGGAGGCCGAAGCACAGGAACTCCTCCGTGCCTGGGAAGCCGGCGACCCGGAGGTCATGAAACTCTGGAAACAGATGAACGGCTGGGCGGAAAAGGGCATAACCCAGACGTACGAACGGACGGGCGTTTCCTTTGACAAGATTTATTATGAGAGTGAAACCTACATGAAGGGTCGCGAGGAAATTCTTGCCGGTCTTGAAAAGGGTCTTTTTTATCGTGAGGAAGACGGCTCGGTCTGGGTGGACCTTGAACCCGTCGGTCTTGATAAAAAAGTCCTTCTCCGGAAGGATGGAACTGCATTGTACATGACCCAGGATGTGGGCACTGCCATTTACCGGCATTCCGACTGGGATTTCAACGAGCTTGTGTATGTAGTGGGAAGTGAGCAGCAGTATCATTTCAAGGTTCTTTTTTATGTCCTCCGGCTGCTCGGGTATGACTGGGCGGAAAACCTGTATCACCTGTCCTACGGCATGGTAAATCTCCCCGAGGGCAAGATGAAAAGCCGGGAAGGAACGGTTGTTGACGGTGATGATCTTATCAACAGCCTCCGGGACGGCGCACTCGAGGAAATCTCGGCGAAAGGCCGGGACGAGGCTGTGGGAGATCCGCAAGCGGTCGCAGAGAAAATCGCACTCGGAGCGTTGCACTATTTTCTGCTTCAGGTGTCGCCCACCAAGGACATGATCTTTAATCCGAAAGAATCCCTCTCATTTACCGGAAACACCGGTCCGTATCTCCAGTACATGGGTGCACGGATTTCTTCGATTTTGCGCAAGGTCGCCAATGACCCATCTCTGGCAGGCGGCACGGTACAGGCGGATCTGCTGGTCCATGATGCCGAGTGGGAGCTTCTCAAGATTCTGGGTGATTTTCCGAAACAGGCGCTTCGCGCGGCGCAGAATCAGGATCCGAGTGTTGTAACCGGTTTTATCTACGATCTTTCAAAGGCATTCAGCCGTTTTTACCACGACTGCCCCATTATCGCGGCCGGATCACCAGATCTTGCCCGAACCCGCCTTGAGCTGGTGCGTGCCTGCCAGATTGTATTGAAGAATGCCATGGATCTGGTACTGGTTCCGTTTCTGGAGTCTATGTAGCACTTGACGCTCAAGGCTCCGATTTGGTATAGTTCTCAAACCTGTTGTACTGTGCCTCCGGTCTTTTACCCGTTCGAATACCGGAGTAACGAATAATTTTTTGGAAATAGAGGTTCATGATGTACGCACTTGTTGAGTATAAGGGAAAGCAATACAAGGCCGAGAAAGGCGCCCAGATTCAGGTAGACAAGATTGACGCCGAAAAGGGCAGCAAGATTGATATCGATACCGTTTTGATGGTTTCAGACGGTGAAAAAGCAACCGTTGGTACTCCCTATGTAAAGGGAGCAAAAGTCCAGATTGTCGTTGGGGAAACCTTCAAGGACAAGAAGGTTATTGTCTACAAGTACAAGAGCAAGAAGGACTATCACCGGACCATCGGTCACCGCCAGCGGTACACCATGGTCACTGTAGAGAATATCGTCGGAGCATAAGGTGTGATTCGGGTCGAGCTTGTTCTTGATTCGGGCGGAGCGCTTGTTTCCGCCTCGGCACAAGGGCATGCGTTACACGGATCAGCGGGAACGGATATCGTCTGTGCGGCGGTTTCTGTTCTCATGCGCACAGCGCCTGCCGTTCTGGAAGAAAGCGGTGTGTCGTTGCGGGTTGAAACCGCCGGCCGGGGAACGCTGTCCATGACGGTTGTCGCCTGCAGACAGGCGGATTACCCGCTGTTGCGGTATACCGCGCATTTTTTGCAGCGTGGTATTGGCGCACTTGCGCGAGAGTATCCCGAGTCGGTCGGGGTACACGAAAAAATTGTAGAAAACAGTTCGATCGAAGTGTTGGAGGATTGATATGGGACGCAAAAAAGGTGGAAGCGGC
>CAZGQQ010000101.1:0-5564 GCA_964527175.1 uncultured Treponema sp. | reverse complement strand
TTATCATGTCACAAACATCTTTTATGGTCAAGTGTGATGTATCGATATAGACGGCGTCCGGTGCTATTTTGAGACTCCCTTCCTTTTTATTCCGGTCTATTTCATCACGTTCCCTGATAGACTGTTCAATTTCTGACAGTGAAAGACCGCTGGTCCCCTGTTCGAACCGCCGTTTTGCCCGTTCTTCTGGGGAGGCATCAAGAAAAAACTTGTATTGGGCATGGGGAAATACCACGGTAGTCATATCCCGACCCTCACAGACAATATTCCTGTTTTCAGCAGCCTTTCGAATCTTCCCGTTCATGACATGGCGCACCTCAACGTATCCCGAAAGGGGGGCAACAAGCGCTTCCACGGCATCTGACCGGAGCAAGGCATCCACATCCTCTTCTCCGAGATACAACTTTTCTTCCCGATAATCCAGCGGCACACTACGGGCAAAGGCCGCCATGGTTTTCTCGTCCGGGAGACTGACACCGGTTACGCCCGATCCATCAGCAGCGCCGCCGGCATCCCGAAGAAAGGCAAGCGTTACCCCGCGATAGAAACTGCCGGTATTCATGAACATGAATCCAAGGGTTTCAGCTATGTAACGGGCAATGGTGCTTTTTCCCGATCCGGCAGGGCCATCTATTGCAATAATCATGATAATTCTTCCCTTTGCATGAGAGATGCGATTTCTTGTCCGGTGAGATCCCGGGATTCTCCGTACGCCAATCCGTCTATGGTAATACTGCCGATTCTGACCCTTATGAGATTCTTCACCCTGATGGAGAAATGATCAAGCACTCGCCGAATTTCCCGGTTTTTGCCCTCTATCAATGTGACGGTCATGCGGCGCGATGAAAGCCGTTCAACACTTCGGCACCGGTAATATACCGAGTCAATTCGAATGCCTTTCCGGAACGCATCGAGTACGTCATCCCGAAAAGGCATGCTTGCTTCTACAATGTATTGTTTCTCGATTTCAGAGGACGGGTGCCCAACCAGCGCGGCAAACTCACCGTCGTTGGTAAAGAGGATGGCACCGCTTGAATACATGTCGAGACGTCCGATATTGTACAGTCTCTCCCGATACTTTCCGGCAAGAAGATCAGCAGCAACGGGACGTCCCTTTTCATCAGAAAGTGAGCACACATACCCCGAAGGCTTGTTGAGAAGCACATACCGTTTGACTTTTTCAGGCTCAACAGCAGCGCCGTCTACACAGACACGGTCAGATTCCTGCACCCGGGTGCCAAGCGTGTCCACAGTGACCCCGTTTACCGTAACTCGTCCGTCAAGAATTATTTTCTCGCTTGCTCGACGGGACGCAATTCCCGCCCGTGCCAAAAATAATTGAAGACGTATCCCCTCGGGTGAATTATCGTGAGAGTTCAAATCGTTCACTTTCGGTTTCATCCAGCTTTGGCAATTCTGAAATACTGTTCAGACGGAAAATCTTCAGGAATTCCTTTGTCGTTCCAAACTGAACCGGCTTGCCCGGCACATCTTTTTTGCCGACTTCTTTTATGAGATTTTTCTCTGCCAGAAGACGGATCATATTGTCCGCAGAAACACCGCGAATTGCTTCAATTTCTCCCCGGGTAATTGGCTGCGAGTACGCAATGATGGACAACGTTTCCATTGCCGCACGAGAGAGACGACCATCATTCTTTTTTCCATACCGGTCACGTAAATTGTCCCAAAGCTCACGCTTGGGATTAATTATCCATCCTCCGGAAATTTGAACCAGTTCAATACCGTAATCAGCGCCATCGTAGCGATCACGAAGTTTTCCCAAAATATTGCTTATCATATCAGCGGGGAATCCTGAAATTCGGGCAAGTGTATGTTCATCTACCGGCTCGGTTTCAAGAAATAAAATTGCCTCTACAAGGGCCGTTTCCTTTTCCATTGCGTATTCCATCCTTCAACTACCCTTCTACCGTCAACTCCATTTCGTCTACAGAGATCTTTTTCCAGGGTTTTATCTTTATGTCTCCAAACATCCGGTTTTGCCAGATACTGGCCATTCTGAATTTGACTGCTTCAAGTAATGCCATAAAGGCACAAACAATGTCCATGAGGTTGCCTTTACGTACGATGAGATCGGTAAACATGCACTCCCCCCGTGTTTCAAGCAGTTCATTCATGAGGGTGATTTTCTCGTTGACTGAAACCTCTTCATATAAATCAAGTATTCGCTCGGAATTGTAACTTGATACCAGATTGGAAAATGTTTTGAGCAGATCCCATGTATCAAGCTGTTCCCATAATTCATCATCGTCGGAAAATGGAAGCGGACTTTGAATCTTCTTCCGTTCAAAAACCCATTCAGCTTCATCTTCCTTTTGTTCCATGAGTTCTGACAGTTTCTTGAATTTTTGATATTCAATGAGCTTGTCAACAAGTTCTTTCCGGGGATCATCTATATCTTCATCGTCTACCGCAATTTCAACCGGCAACAGCATACGGCTCTTTATGTACAGCAGGGACGCTGCCATTGCATAAAAATCGGTCAGACTCGACAAATCATTTGACAGTGAATAATCGAGATACTCAAGATATTGCTCGGTAATGCTGCCAATGGGGATGTCATAGATGTTGACTTCATTCTTCTTGATCAGGAATAACAGAAGATCGAGCGGACCTTCAAAATCCTTGACCCTGAACGTAGCCGATGCATCAATATCCATAAAGATTCCCCACTTTTTTTACGCCCTGATCGGGCAAGTTGTCAAGGATGGTACGGTACGGCGTCCCTGAACCCGGCTCTGTACTGTCGGGAAGAAGCTCAAGCAACGGGATAAGGGCAAATTGTCTGTTTGCCATGCGTTCATGGGGAACAACCAGCAGGTCAGTCCGAACAATCCGGGAGCCAAAAAGGAGAATATCAACATCAAGGGTACGAGGACCCTTGAGTATCTCTTCGTCCCGATTCCGGCCATACCGCTTTTCAATAGTCTGAACGGACTCAAGAAGAGACTCGGGCGTTCCCGAATACCATCCCGTTGCAACCATGTTGCAGTAATCATTTTGTTCCTGAACATCCTGCGGCATGGTCAAATACAATGAAGATACGCGCATGGTACGCAGAATGAGTGCAATATCTGCTATTGCCCGCTTCAGTATGGCAAGGGACTCTCCTGTATTTGATCCCAGGCCCAGTACGACCTGCTCTTCCGGTACACTGCTCAGAATAAACCGCCTTCTGTCCCGGTTCCTGTTTGTGTTGTGTTGCCGGTTTCCGGTTTTGCTTTTCCGCCGGTTGTTGCCGCCGGAGTTGCTTGACGCAGCTTCTGTCCGGGAAACAGTTTCTCCCGAATTTTCTTTTCAACTTCACCGCGGAATTCGGTATTCGTTTCCATGAAAGCGATGGCATTCTCCCGGCCCTGACCGATTTTTTCATCGCCGGCGGAATACCATGCACCTTTCTTGTCCACGAATCCGTGTTTGACGGCTGAATCCAGAAGACTCGACACGGAAGATACGCCTTTGCCGAAAATGATATCCAGCTCAACCTTCCTGAACGGCGGGGCAACCTTGTTCTTGACTACCTTGACACGAACCCGGTTTCCCACCGCATCGCCCTCACCCTTGTCTATAGTCTCGAATTTACGAACTTCAAGGCGAACAGAAGAATAAAACTTGAGTGCGTTACCACCGGTTGTTGTTTCGGGATTTCCGAACATGACCCCGATTTTCATGCGTATCTGGTTAATGAATACGATGATGCACTTCGACTTGCCGAGTATCCCGGTCAGTTTCCGCAACGCCTGACTCATGAGGCGTGCCTGAAGCCCCATATGCGAGTCTCCCATGTCACCCTCAATTTCAGCTTGCGGTGTGAGTGCCGCAACGGAATCAACGACAATGATGTCAACGGCACCCGATCGTACAAGACTTTCGGTAATTTCAAGCGCCTGTTCTCCGGTATCCGGCTGAGAGACCCACAATTCATCGATATTGACCCCGAGTCCGCGGGCATACTGGGGATCCAGGGCGTGTTCCGCATCAACAAATGCGGCAATTCCGCCCATTTTCTGTGCTTCGGCAATCGCATGAAGTGCAAGAGTCGTCTTTCCCGAAGATTCAGGACCATAAATTTCGATGATGCGTCCGCGCGGATATCCTCCGATACCAAGGGCTTCGTCAAGGAGTATGCTTCCGGACGGGACTACTTCAATACCGGCTATTTCGGTTCCGTTTCCCATTTTCATGAGAGACCCCTGACCGAACTGTTTCTCTATCTGAAGCCGTGCAACTTCAAGCGCCTTGAGTTTTTCGCTCATGTCACCTGAAGCTATGGGTTCTGCATTTGTTTTTGCCACCGTTCCCTCCCCTTGGTATATAGGTGTTTCCTACGAGATTTGCCTGAATTATATCAAAATATCAGAAAAAAAAACAGCAATAAAGATTCAAACTGTTGTATCATGCTAGCATGATACGTTCATTTCTCATTCTTTCAACCCGTTCCTGCAAATCGTATGCAGAGAAGGTTGTTGAAGCGCTGAATGCCAATCCGGAACATATCCTGTTTCCGGCAGGATTTGATTATACACAGGAGCTTTCGGTACTGTCTTTCGCCGATGGTGAAATTGAAGTTACCCTGCACCGCTCTGTCCGGGGAAAAACAGTTTTTCTCTTTTCATCATCTGCCCGGAATCCGGAAAACCTGTCGGTAGAAGCATGCAAGCTCGAATTGTATCATACTATCGATGTACTCAAACGGTCGCAAGCCGCTGAAATCATTGTATTTGAGCCCTATATTTCCTGTAGCCGCTCAGACCGTACAACACGACGCAACTCGGTCGGGTTGTGGATTCACTACAAGACACTCATTTCGCTTGGGGTTGATCACCTCATTACCTATCAACTCCATTCCGACAAGTCCAAAACCATGTTCGACCCCTGTATTTGCTCCATTGACGACGTGCAAACCCTCTCATTGCTTCAGAAATATCTCTGCGATACGTCCATACCGTCCCACCGGGATCTGGTGGAAACAGTACGGGAGAACTGGCTCTTTTGTTCCGTGGATGCCGGAGGCGAAAAACTCGCACGAAAATTTGCCGAATCATTCGGGACACAGCTGGTCATTGCCCATAAACAGCGGAGTACCACCAAGGCAAATACGGTAGAATGTATCAATCTTCTTTCCGCAGTTCCGCTCGAAGGCAAGAACATGTGGATTGTTGACGACATGATAGACACCGGCGGTTCCATATATAACCTTGCCCGGGAATTATCCGGGAAAGCCGGGAATCCGGTCAATATCATGATTGTACATCCCGTCTTTTCGGATCCGGCAATTGAGCGGTTAACTGAACTCAAAAAGGATGGGGTGCTTGGACGTCTTGTTGTCTGTGATACAATCGACACCCGCGATCTGGCGCCGCAAATTGATTTCATGGAGGTAATCGGTTCAGCCGATCTCAGTGCGAAAATTACCCTCGGAATATCCCAGAACCGCCAGATGGCGGATCTGATCGATATTTTTTCCCCCGAGGATTATCTGCTGTCCCGTGAAGAATCCAAACGCCGTCATTGATTACTTCTTCGGATCGGGGCAAACACAGTCT
>CAZGQQ010000100.1:0-5697 GCA_964527175.1 uncultured Treponema sp. | reverse complement strand
AACCTTCTTTCGCAGGCACATCAGCTCTCCGGTCGTGTGTTCTTTCGTATACTCAAGCAGTTCAATCTTGACGGCATAAATCCCTCCCAGGGGAGAATTCTGTATGCACTGTGGCAAAATGACAATATCACGCAAGGAGAACTTGCAGAGCTGACCAAACTTGACAAGTCGTCCCTTGCCCTTACCCTCGACCGGCTTGAATCAGAGGGGTGGGTAGAACGAACCCCCCACCCGTCTGATTCCCGGAAGAAATTGATCCGGTCAACAGAAAGAACCACCGCGCTCCATGATCAATACGGAAAAGCATCCCGTGAAATGACCGGAATCTTTTACCGGGGGATCGACGAAAAAAATCGTGATGCTTTTGAACAAACCTTGCGAACGATTATCAGCAATCTTGAAAAGGAGCTATACTGTTCCCAGGAGGAAACCTGACATGAAAGGCAGAACGCAGGAAACAACCCTTGACTCACTGTTCAACCGCCGGAGCCACCGTACATTCACTCAAGCTCCGATAGATGACCAGTCAATTACCACCATCATTCAGGCAGGGGCAGCCGCACCGTCTGCGCATGGCAAGAAACCGTTCCGGTTTGCCCGTATAGAAAACACTGATACCATTGCTGCAATTGTATCAACATTTCCATGGTTTGCACCGGCAGGAAGAGCCGCTACCAATATCCTCGTTCTCGGAGATCCTGTTCTCTGTGCAAAACGTGAGTACTGGGTTGTAGACTGTGCTGCAGCAACAGAAAACATTCTGCTTGCAGCACAGGCGCTCGGTTTCGGGGCCGTCTGGATGGGCATCGCTCCGGTAGAAGAGAATATTGCCAATTTTCAGTCAATAATCACTATTCCCGACAACCTCGTCCCCTTCTCGCTCATTGCCATAGGACACCCGGAGTCGCCAAGAACAAACGAACGGGAACGACCAGTTGCGGAAGATTTCATTATCACCCTGTAAACTTACCCGAAAACCTTTACGCGCTCTTCAATCGGGTTAAAACTCTTTTCACCCGCAGGGGCTTCCACCGAGCCAAACGGCATCTGTGCGAGAAGTTTCCAGGACGATTCAAGGTTCCACTCTTTCTTCACTGCGTCTTCAACCAGTTCATTGTAATGCTGGAGTGATGAACCGAGTCCTTCAGTCTGTAAACCGGTCCAGAGGGCAAACTGAAGCATTCCATTCGACTGATTGGACCATACCGGAAAATTGTCCGCGTATAGAGGGAAATCTTCCATAAGCTGTTGTACAACCGCCTGGTCCTCAAAGAATAGAATGGTACCCCATCCCGCATCGAACCCGTCAATTTTTTCTTCCGATTTTGGATACTGCTCCTCTGGAACTATCTTCCTGAGCGCATCCTTTACCATTTGCCAAAACTTGTTGCTTTCCTTTTCGAAAAGAATTACAACCCGTCCTGACTGGGAATTAAACGCAGAAGGGACATGAGTAACTGCATGCCTGACAATCTCTTGTACCCGGCTTTCCGGAATGGTTGCATTTCTTCCAATTGCGTATATGCTGCGACGGTTTTCAATTGCCTGAAAAAACGAGTTATTATTCATATCATGCCTCCATAGAGATAAGATACGGAAATAATGCCTGAAAGTAAACTTTTCTTACTTTTTCTATGCTTTTGATAAGATTAGGGGTAAAAGAAAATCCGGCGGAACCGGGTGCCCGCCGGATTTTTGTTCGCGCCTGTTACCGGTATCGTTTCACCTCGATCCGTTACGACACGCAATCATTTCAATTTCAATCAAGGCTCCCAGCGGCAATTCCCTGACGCCTACCGTTGAGCGTGCCGGAAAGGGGTTCGAGAATTGTACGGCATACACATCATTCATGAGGGAAAAATTGCTCATGTCAGACAGAAATACCGTCACCTTTACAACATCATCACAAGTAAGACCGGCGCCTTCCAGAACTCTTACGCAATTTCTGAACGATTGTTCAGTCTGCTCCGTTATTCCACCGGTTACCAGTTTGCCTGTCTCCGGATCAATGGGTGTCTGACCGGACAAAAAAATGAATCCGCCAGATTCAATTGCCGGGGTGTACGGTCCAACTGATACAACTCCCGAAGGAGAAATTCCTTTTCGTGCCATTTCAAACCTCTTCATCTGGAAATAGTATGATCTGCATAGTCCCACCCTGCACGGGTGAATCCTGGTCAGGGATCCGGGAACCAGTTATCAGTAAAGGCGGGTGATATGAGTGCAGGATTTCTTCCGTCAGAAAAGACCTTCGTCCGGTTCCGAAAGAATTCACAGGATTCTGTTCGTATATCGCTGCTCATGGCATCAATTGAAAAAAGACTGACTCCCCGGTTATCGGAAAAACCGCACCGCAGCCATTTGACACTTTCACTGGCAGAAACTTCTATGAGATCATATTCTCCGGTAGTTGTGAAAATCGTTTCCGTAAAGGTAATGTCGGAACTTCGCTGAATGGAAAGAAGGCCATACGTACAATCCCTGATAATGCTCTCGTTCATGGTAAAAGAGCGTGTCTGTTCAAGAGAAAGACCGATGGTGCCGCAACCATATAAATCACAATACTGTATCGCAACGGTCTCACAGTTCTTGAAACGCAGGACACCACCCAAACAGAAGCCCGGAACACTGTGCCCGAAAGTAATTCCTGATATTGAAATATTTGAACAGTTTTCAAAAGAAAACACCCACCCGTACGCCGGTTTGATGACAATTTCTGCGCCCTCTTCTCCAATAAACGCGATATTGGTAACTCCGTTGATCACCGGGCACGGTCCGTCGTATTCATCAACCCAGCTCACCCGCCGGTTCTTAATATGCGATGATGCGGAAATATCGTAGCGGCCCTTTTTTATTCGTATTACCCGGTCCGAGGCTATCGCTGCGATGAGTTCATCGGCAGTGGACACTTCAACAACTTTATTATCACGGTTGCCGGCAACAAGTGAAGTATACAGGCGGCTCTCGCCGATATGAACACGTTCCATACCGAGTATGCGTGCCGTTTCCACTTCAATTGCTTTTATCCGTAACATTCTCGCTTCATCAAGCGTACTGGTAATGATGATCTGCGCACCGAGCATCTTGCCTATTGACTGCGCGGATTCGTCACTGACATCTCCCGAAAGTTGGAAGGTCAATTCATTCTGCACTTTTTCGATGTCGCTTCGGTCAACAACTACCAGTTTCCCCGAATTGACGAAGAACTGCGTTATCTCCTGGCTTACGAAGATACCCAACGCCTCTGTCTGAGCCGAACAGTCGAGGATGGCGATAACGCTGTCGTGCTCAAGGTTTTGTTCCAGCTGTGCCGAGGCATGCGCAATACCCTGCTCCAGGGAATAGTCCTGTGAATGGAGAGAAAAGGGAATGCAGACAAGCAAAAAAAAACACAGCAAACTAAAAGCTGAAGCATATGAATATCGTTTCATTGTATCGATAATCGGGATGCTTATATACGGCTGTTGTGGCATCAATCTATCCTTTTCATTATATATACCGGTATTCTACCATAAAATGTGGAATCTTTCCGAACGAAAAAGTCACTTTCGTGCAACCAAACCCGTTCACATGTGTCCATACAATATACGACAAAAACACATTATTTGCTTTTTTGTCTCCCAAAAAAAGGAGCCGAAAACATGAATCAACGCCAGGAAATCTCAAAACGTGTCGCCGCGTTGCGGGAAGATGCCGGCAAAACAGCTGCGCACATTGCCGGTGAAACCGGAATCACCGAAGCAGAATACCGGTCATACGAACAAGGTACCTCTGATATCCCGATGGGTTGGCTTACGGTATTCTCCCGGCAGATGGGTGTCTCTGTCACAAGCCTGTTAACCGGCTCCGATCCTCATGCAAAAGTCTACCATCTTACCCGGAAGGGCACTGGCCCGGTCATTGCACGCCGGAACGAATATCAGTATGAAGGTCTCGCCGCCCAGTTCGGGGAGCGGATAATGGATCCCTTTGTCGTTACTGTTAAACCCGGAGATACCGGAAACATACATCTCAATACCCATCCCGGAGACGAGTTTAACTATGTTCTCTCGGGAAAACTGCTTCTGAGAATTGACGGACACGACCTCGTTCTCGAACAGGGAGATTCAGTATATTTTGATTCATCAAAAGAGCACGGCATGGCCGCTCTCGACGGAGAACCGGCGTCATTTTTGGCGATAGTCTCGGAGTCCGGGAGGGTTTCGAAATGATGCTTGATCAGTTTTTACCCCGGATCAAATTCGATTCCTACGAAGATTTTTATGCAAACTACAAAGTCACGGTTCCCGAGAATTTCAACTTCGGTTTTGATGTTGTTGACCGCCTCGCCATGACCAGTCCTGAAAAAAAAGCACTTGTGTGGTGCAATGACTCATCCCGGGAACGGATGGTCACGTTTGGCGAAATGCGCACCTGGTCAAACCGCATGGCATCCGCCTTTGTTTCACTCGGAATTCAAAAGGGTGATGCAGTCATGCTCATCCTCAAACGCAGGGTTGAGTACTGGCCGGCGGTGATTGCCCTGCACAAGATTGGTGCAGTCGCCATTCCGGCAACGAATCAGCTCAAGAAAAAGGATCTCGTATACCGCTTTAAAACAGCGAATGTTAAAATGCTCATATCGGTCAATGAAGAATCAATACGCAAAGAATTGTCCGAAGCGTTTGAGGAATATTCACCTGAGTTTAAACTGTTGTCGGACGGTCCGTTCCCGGAAAATTCTGATGAGCTGGCAGGGGAAGGATGGCTCGATCTTGCGGCATTGACCGAAAAGTCTTCTCCTGATTTTTTACGCCCGGACGGAGAACTCGCGACACACAATGATGATCCCCTGCTTCTGTATTTCACCTCGGGGACAACCGGCATGCCGAAAATGGTTTCACACAACCATACCTATCCGCTCGGCCACATTTTGACGGCAAAGTACTGGCAGAATTGTGTTGACGGAGGATTGCATTTCACCGTCGCGGAAACAGGCTGGGCAAAAGCCTCCTGGGGAAAACTGTACGGGCAATGGCTGTCCGGATCCGCAGTCATGGTCTACGACTTTGACAAGTTCAACGCACGATCACTTCTTTCCGTCATTGAGAAATACGGGGTTACGACGTTCTGTGCGCCACCCACCATGTACCGGTACATAATAAAGGAAGACCTTTCCCGGTACGACCTTTCAAAGCTGCAGTACGCGGTTGTTGCGGGAGAACCGCTTAATCCTGAAATTTATGAGCGGTTCCTCGAAGGAACCGGTCTCGAATTGCGGGAAGGATATGGTCAGACAGAAATGACCTGCGCAGTTGCTACCTATCCCTGGATGAAACCGAAACCGGGATCCATGGGCAAACCCTCTCCGGGATACCACCTTGTCATACTCGGTGAAGATGACCGCCCCTGTGAGGCAAATGAAGAAGGCGAAATCGCCATCAGGACAGCGGTGAGCCGACCCATCGGATTATTTGGCGAATACTACCGCGACAGTGAAAGAACCGCATCAGTTTGGAAAAACGGTATATACCGTACCGGAGACACTGCCTGGATCGATGAAGACGGATACATCTGGTTTGTCGGCCGCGCCGACGACATCATTAAAAGTTCCGGCTACCGCATCGGTCCCTTTGAAGTTGAAAGCGCACTGCTCGAACACCCCGCGGTACTCGAATGTGCAATTACAGCCGTTCCCGATCCTGACCGTGGCGAAGT
>CAZGQQ010000099.1:0-5699 GCA_964527175.1 uncultured Treponema sp. | reverse complement strand
GAACGCTATTTTGTGATGAATATACCCAAGGAAAAGAGAATTGTCCTTATCATGGATTATGCGGAAACCATAATCCCTGCCGATGAAATAGGACATCTGGATGAAATTGACCGGTATTGTCTCGTTACCCTTAACCGCTGGTCCCATGAACCGCAGTTTACCCAGGGAGACATCTCGGTCATCATGCTGACCGAAAACCTGACCGATATAAACCCCCGTCTTTCGAGTTCTCCCTCTACCGTCAAGGTTACCATTCCGTTTCCCGGAGCACAGGTTCGCACCCAATTCCTTGAATTTCTGGAAAGCCGCGACATGCTGTTGCTTGAACGGGGTCTGAATCCCGAACGGATCGGCGCCATGACGTCCGGTCTTAATCTGTTAAATCTTAATCAGCTTGTGGCCGAATCCTACCAGGAAGACAAACCCATAACGCTGGAGTACTTGCGAAACCGGAAGCGTGCCATTATCGAGAACGAAGCCGCCGGATTGCTCGAGTTTGTGGAAACCGGTCACGATCTTTCCCTTGTTTCCGGGCACTCGTTCGTAAAGAAACGATTTCAGAGTGCCGCGCGCGCGCTCAAACTGGGTCGTACCGACGTTCTCCCCATGGGTTATTTGATAGCCGGTCCCATTGGAACCGGTAAAACGTTCATGGTATCGGCATTTGCCGGAGAAATCGGGATCCCCATGGTGAAACTGCGAAATTTCCGCTCAAAATGGCAGGGCGCCACCGAATCAAATCTTGAAAAAGTGCTCAATATTCTCAAGGCGATGGCACCGGTTGCCGTCATGATCGATGAAGCCGATGCTTTCCTCGGCGACCGGGATTCGGCCGGAGACTCCGGTACCTCAAACCGTGTTTTCGCACAGATTGCCAATTTCATGGGAAATACGGATTATCGGGGAAAAATTCTCTGGTTCCTCATAACCTGCCGTCCGGATTTGCTTCCCATCGACCTGAAAAGGCAGGGACGGGCAGAGGAGCACCTTGCCCTGTTTTATCCCGAATCTGCCGACGAGCGGACCGATTTGTTTAAAACTCTGCAGAAAAAACTGGATATCAAGGTTAAAGATTTCCCCCTGTCCGATGTGTTCAAGGGAATCAAGTTTGACATGTCCGGGGCTGATATTGAAGCCATACTCGTTCGGGCCAAGATGTGCGCCAGTATTGACAACCGGTCGATTGTGACCCGGGAAGATATCGACGCGACCATACGTGATTTCATTCCGCCGGCGTATCCGTATGAAATAGAACTGCAAAACCTGGTAGCCGTTCTCGAGTGTACGAGCCGGGAAATGGTCCCCGCCCGATACCAGAAACTTGAACGGTCCAAGCTTGCTGCCGACATACAGGAGTTAAAGCAGCTCCTTGGTGAAAAATAGCCGGCTGATTTTTTCCATCACCGTACCGGCTATGTCGAAGCCTCCCTCAGTTTCAAGCGCGGTAAATCCCGGTGCCGCGTTCAGTTCACATATCATGAGCCGTTCCGGATCGGGATCGGGTGTCTGGTAGAGATAGTCGATGCTTCCGTACCAGAGCCCTGTTTTTTGTGCAATCGCCAACGTTGTTGCCTCAATTGATCCGGGGACTGCCGGTGTAAAGGGCGAGGGAAAGACATGCCCTCCGGTACACGTATTGGATACAAGCGGCGTATTCCCGTTCCTGTCCGGCACGGCCCTTCGTTCAACAGCTGCAATCACGGTTCCTGAGGCAAAAAAGACCCGAAAATCCCGTCCATGGGACGCGGCAACATATTCCTGAAAAAGATAGTCACCTTCCGGAAGCTTGTCTCCCGGCTGAATCAGGCGTATGCCGCGACCCCTGCTGCCAAAGCGCGGTTTTGCGACAACCGGCCGGCAAGTTTCCGTCAACTCGAGAGTTTCCCGTTCAAAAAGTGCCGGGGTCGGGAATCCCTGCTCCGCAAGAAACCGCCCTGTTTCCCGTTTGTCATCGGCAAGGCGGGTCGCAGTCGAAGGATTTATGACAATGAATCCTGATTGTTCGATTGATTCAACAACTGAAAGGGGGACAGAGCCCCGACACAAAAAAACAGTATTGCCTGCGTGACGGTTTTTATCGGTCACGGCAAGGTAGGACGGTATGTCGCGGGGAAATAAAAACCGGAGCGATATGCCCCGGTTTTGTGCTTCTTCTTCAAGTCTTCGCGCAGGATAAAACCGTGCAAGCCAGGAATAATCGTGCGTTTTCAGACCATAGACAACTACAAGTGTCTTACTCTTGGTCTTTGGGCCAGGTAAGGGAGCGCGCACACAATTCACCAATTTCCTTTGCTGCTTTTTGTGCATCAATCTGTGAAACACCAGCTTCCTGATTCAGGGTTTTTGCGAAGAACTTCTCAAGCGACACAAAAGCGTCAGGTAACGCATAAAAAAGAAAGGCAAAGTCCATGCCTTCCGGGCGAACAACCGTAAAGGCGGAAATGGCCTGTTGTGGTTCCTTGCTGAAAATTATTTTTGACTGATTTTTGGCGGTGATGATGTTAGCTTCACTGAAGCGCAACGGTACCAGAAAATCCTGGGCCCGGCAGTACGGCTCCATGGATTTTTGCGGAAAGTTGGACGGTTCTACAAGAACAAAGATTTTTTTTCCGCTTGTATGAAAGGTAATGCCATTTCCGGTGGCATATATGTCCTTTATGGCAGAATATGACACGATCTCGTAAATACTGTACGTTGACTCTGCTTTAAAAAAAGATGAGACAATGTATCCCTCATCCATGGGGAGCTGATTTTGCTCATATGCTTCAAAAAGGTCCATTGCCTTGATTGCCATTACATCCTCCTTGTATCCTCTGTTCCCAGTATAGGGGATTTTTGGGTCATTCGCAACAAAAAACCTGGAGCGGGGACAGAGCTTGAATCCATGAGACGAGTTTGCAATATAATTGTTTGCTTTTCCATTAAATTGCCCTTATACTGCCTTAATGAACCTGCATCAGTTGGCCGGACACCTTTTTTCCTTCTTTTTTTCCCTGAAATTGTCAAAAAGCTCGGTATTATTGATTAATCGTATGCGTGTTGCCGCCATTTATGTGGTTGCACTGGTTTTTTTTGTGTCTGCGGCGGTAAATCTTCCCTTTGTACTCGATAACGGTGCCTATCTGACTGCCAGCTTCCTTGTCTCCTATCTTTGCCTTGTCATCATCTCCCTTATCCTGTTATGGACAACACGTCGGCTTGATCTGGCCAGGTTCTTTCTGGGAGTCTGTGTTTTTTTACTCATCGGGGAGCAGATTATTGATGGAGGCGGTGTTTTCGGCCTTGGGGTACTGTATCTCATGTTCGGTTTTCCTGTTGTCTATCTGCTGTTCGGTATCAGGCTCACCTTTGTATTCATGGCCGTTTATTACGGAGGATTATTATTCCGCCTTAATGCCGCAGATTTCTTGCCGACATCCATTTTCAACACGCCGGACATAACGTACCGCATGATGATAATTTTGGGTATTGCCGTTGTGTTGCAGGCAACGATTTGTCTGTGTTTTGACATCATAATCCGGAATCTGGTACGGATCGCCTATTATGACCGTATCACCGGATTGCCCAATCGTTTCAAGTTCCTGTCGCAGCTCAAGGAACGCATGCTGTTACGCAAATCAGCACGGAATCCGGTCAGTGTCATCGCACTCAAGACGGTCAATCTCAACAAGATCAACTCCATGCTCGGACCGGTTCTTGCAGACGAGTTGATGCATGCCATTGGATCCCGACTTGCATCATACCGGAACGGGACGCGTGCTATCGGACGCTGGAGCAGTTCCGTTTTTCTGCTTATGGCAGATCTTCATGAACAACGCCACCTTGAACAGTATACTACAGAATTGATTGAACATTTATCCGGTCCCTTTTTGGTCGGAGCGCGGATCGTGTCGGTGTTTTTCAATGTTGCCGTGTCACGGTGCCCTGAAGATGCCGAAGAGGCCGGGGAACTGATAAATTGTGCAATTTCCCTTCTTGAGCGAAACCGGTCACAACATGGCGACGTTGCTTTTTATACCCGGGATATTCAGTGCTGTCAGGCGAGATTGTTCGGCCTGCTGGATGATCTGAACAACGCCAGGTTTGATGACGAGTTTTATCTTGTGTATCAGCCAAAGATCCGGGTTACCGACATGGTGTGCATCGGAGCTGAAGTATTGCTGCGCTGGAACAATCCAAAACGGGGCGATGTTCCTCCCGGAGAGTTCATCCCGGTAGCCGAACAATGCGGCATGATTCACAGCATCAGCCGTTGGGTGATAAAAAATAGTTTTGCCGAGATTGCCGCCATGGCGGTTACGGATCCGTCGCTGGTTCAGGGACGGATATTTGCAATCAATCTGTCTGTAACTGATTTGTACGACCGGGACTTTGTCGGGTATGTGGAAAAAATGCAACAGCGGTACGATATTCCTGCGACCCTGATTGAATTCGAAATTACGGAAGGGGTAATGCTGGATGATGATCCCCGGGTTTCGGAGAATCTGACAAAACTGCTGGAGAAAAAATTCAGAATAGCCATAGATGATTTCGGAACCGGGTATTCCAGTCTCGGGTATTTGCAGCGGCTTCGGGTCCATAACCTCAAAATCGACCGGAGTTTTGTACAATCACTGTTCATCGATCCCCGGGATGAGGACTCCGCACTCATTGATGCCATTATTTCAATGAGCAAATCCCTCAAGCTTGAAATAACGGCAGAAGGGGTAGAGACGGCGAATCAGTTCCGGTATCTGGGAGAACGCGGCTGCGATTCGGTTCAGGGCTTTCTGTTCAGCCATGGAATCAGACAGGATGCGTTCGTCTCCTATTGCCGGAACAAGTCGCCGTCTACCGCTATATGATCATTGCGGACCGTGACCAGTCATAATGCTTCGTGGTCAATTCCTCTTCTGACGGCATGGCGTACCATGCTTTTTCCTTTGTGTTTACCAGTGCAAATCCGTCCTTTACAATCTGGAAGCGGAAGTTGCCGGCGAACGTCCGGTCGAGCGTTTTGGTAACTTTTCCCCGCTCGGTTACTGCGGCGATACATTCGATCAGGTGGCCGAGGTTGTGGTCGTACATGGGACCGATGTGGCCGGTATGTTCGAGATCGTCAAGATCGATAACCTTGAGGTCGCAGTAGCAGAGGGCAGGCAGCGAAATCTTCGAATCACCCTTGACGATGTACTCACCGAAAGCTTTCGGAGCAAGCGAACTGACAACCAGTGGCTGCACGGGACAAAGCTCCTGATATACATGGTACGGTTTGCCCGGTCGGTCGGCCGGGAAGTCGCTTTTATCGAGACCCAGGGTCCGTCCGTCCGGAGTGGTCAGATACATTCTCCTGAATGCGGAAAAGGGTATCTTTTCCAGAACCCGGTACACCGAAAGATAGACCGAGTGCTTCGGTTCGCCGTTCCGGTGCGGGACACAGCGTTCTTTTGCATAATTCCAGTCAAAGTCTCCGGAGAAACCGCCGTCAAGTTCAATAAAGACAAGCCGCTCATGGGAACCACGTTTTGAGCTTGTGGTCATGTACGCGCCGAATTTGTCCGGATCAAGCATGGACGCGATCAGGGATTCGGTGGGAAAGAGAGTGAGATAATAATGCATTTCGGACATTGGTGTCTCCTTTAGCCTTCTGGTTACTTAACAAGGGAACTGATCCAGGTTACGAGATTGTAGTCCTGGAAAACCGAGACGGTAATGAGCGA
>CAZGQQ010000098.1:0-5832 GCA_964527175.1 uncultured Treponema sp. | reverse complement strand
CATGAACCGCTTGCCGCTCGCATGCGGCCCCGCACCCTCGACGAGTTTATCGGCCAGGACCATCTCATTGGTCCCGGCCGCCTCCTCCGGCGCGCCATTCAGGCAGACCGGCTCTCGTCGGTCATATTCTACGGCCCGCCGGGTACCGGCAAAACAACCCTCGCCCGGGTTATCGCGAATCATACCAAAAGCAGCTTCATTACCCTCAATGCCGTTCTCGCCGGCGTACAGCAGATACGCGAAGCAATTGCCGGCGCCGATGAACGACGGCGTCTCTATGAAAAGCGAACCATTCTTTTTGTTGACGAAGTACACCGGTGGAACCGTTCACAACAGGACGCCCTGCTTCCCTGGGTTGAAAACGGCACCATCATCCTTATCGGTGCGACCACCGAAAATCCCTTTTTTGAAGTAAACAAGGCACTGGTAAGCCGGAGCCGGGTGTTCCAGCTCAAACCGCTTGCCGCAGAAGATCTCAAAAAAGCCGCTCTTGCCGCTCTTGCAGACCGGGAACGCGGATACGGAACCTGGAAGGTCACATTCGCCGACGATTCACTCGACCATCTCGTGGAAACCGCCTCGGGAGATGCGCGAAGTCTTTTAAATGCCCTTGAACTGGCCATAGAAACCTCGGTTCCCTCATGGCCGCCCGAACCGGGATGCACCATCACCATAGACCGGGAAACCGCCGAAGAAAGCATCCAGAAGAAGGTAGTGCTCTACGACCGCGACGGCGACTATCACTATGATGTTATCAGCGCGTTTATCAAATCGCTCCGGGGACGGGATCCCGATGCTGCGCTCTACTGGCTTGCCCGCATGGTTTCTGCCGGAGAAAGCCCGTCTTTCATATTCCGCCGCATGCTCATTTCCGCCTGCGAAGATACCGGACTTGCCGATCCGCATGCTATATCGGTGGTTACCGCCTGCGCCAACGCCTTTGACCGCGTCGGACTGCCCGAGGGGCAGTATCATCTGGCCCATGCCGCCCTCTACCTTGCCACAGCTCCCAAATCCAACAGTTCTCTCGCGTTTTTTGACGCACTGGCCGCCGTTGAACAGGAAGACGCGGAAGTCCCCAATCATTTGCGGGACGGAAACCGGGACAAGGAAGGGTTCGGCCACGGGGAAGGATACCTGTATCCCCACAGTTACCGGGAACACTGGGTTCCCCAGCAGTATCTGCCGGATACCCTTTCCGGCCGGGTCTTTTTCAATCCGTCAGAACAGGGGTACGAAGCAACCATCCGTTCAGACGTACTCTCCCGCCGGGAACTGCAGCTGACCGCCCTCCTCGAAAGCCGGGGAGCGGTGCCGGGAGAAATACTGACGTTCAGTCCCGGCGATTCCCGCCGCGATGAATGGACCCGCCGCATTGATTCGGGCAAAACGGAAAGCCTCCGGGAACTCCGCGACGCATTGACTGCGGAATCGCCCATCCTGCGCCATAGCCGGGTGCTCGTATGTGCCGCCGATGACGGACTGCTCGTCTGGGATATTCTCCGGCGGGTTCCGGAAGGCCAGCTGAGCGCCGTTTGCCGGTCCGCCGAATCGTGCGGCATACTCGAACAATACGCCTCGTCACTCGACGAACTGGAACGACCCCTGTTGTGCGTTGCCCCCGACGGCATTCCGGAGCAGAATCAATTTGCTCATCCCTTTGACCTCATCCTTGCCCGGGACCCCGGAACGACTCTTGAAAGCATCATTACCTATACCGATACCGTGCGTCCCCTTGCCGCACCCGGCGGACGGATCATTTTTTCCGTACGGATTCCTTCCCGGGGCATGCGCCTGTCGCTGCTGATAACAGATACCGCGCTCAAATCGGCCCTGGAAGAAGCCGAGAATGCCTTTTTCGGGGATCGATCCAATCCCCTTTTCTCCTGGGACCTCCCCGCTCTCGAACAAGCATTGTCACAAAACGGACAGACAGCACACTGTACGACACGGGACCTTGCAGAACTACGCCGTCCGGCACCCCGGGATATCAGCCGGTGGTTTGACCCCGAAACCTCCCCGTACGGTGCCATGCTGGCAACCCGCCTTTCCGAAAAGGATATAACCGCATTCCGGCGCGCACTCGAACAGCTCTTTGCCGCCGGTCCCGTCGCATGGCGCACAACCGTCGCAATTTGCCGTATCGATACCTGATTTTTTGTATCCCGGTACCGGTACCGGCTGTTCTTTGTGTTATACTGGTATTGAAAGTTAATCAATTGAGGAGGCCATCTTTGAAAGTCTTCAACACCGCCCGTTTTGCGGTTCTTGCCGCAGCAGCACTGGCGCTGTTCCTGTCCTGTGCAAGTGCGCCGTACGTACAGAAAGAGAGCCCGGTTCTCCGGCTCATCGATCTGGTGAACGAAGGCCGGGTAACCGAAATTGACGGGCTCACCCTGGCGCCGTTTGTTCTTGATACCGAAACCCTGTATCTGGACAGCGATATTCGCACCCTCTGGGAGAACCTGCACCGCAGCGGATTTGTCATGACCGAAGCGCAGTTTATCTCTGCCGAACCGGTACAGCCCGAATCGTACAAAGTTTTTGCCGACACCTTCGACATGAAAAATTTCTTTGACCATTACACCGGCAAAGATACCTCGATAGTAACCGTTGATACCCGGGAAGGCCGGTATTACCTCCTTCTCGAACGGCCGGTACGGGGATATCCCCGAATCCGCGGGATACGGGGGCCCCTCAAATGAAAAGGAAGTTCATCCTCTACACCGCTTTCGCGGTTCTTGCAATGGTGCCGTTGTGCGCGCAAAAGGCCTTTGTTGAATACGTTGAGGGCACCGCCCATATCCGTTCTTCGTCGGGCAGTCAGCGCCCGGTTGATTTCGGCAGTACGGTAACCTACGGAGAATCTGTCCTGACAGACCGCAGCGGAACCGTGGAAATGACCCTTGAAAACGGCAGCCGCATCCGCGTTGCAGAAAACTCGGTGTTTACCTATACCAGTACCGGTTCCGGCTCGGACAGCCGTCCCGTTCTTGCCACTACCGCAGGGCGTGTTTCGTACAAACTCCAGCGGGCAGGCGGCAGGTCGCCGGTAATCCAGACGAACAGCATGGTTGCCGGCGTTCGCGGTACCGAATTCACCGTTTTTGCCGGCCGCGACGGCTCGGTACTTCTCGCCGTTGAAGGCGGTATTGTCGACGTTGAGTCCGAAGGCGTTCTGGTAACGCTCACCAAAAACGAAGCCGTCGAGGTTGAACCCGGCAAGGCTCCCGGAGAGAAGTTTACCTATCTTGGCCGGGAACTGGACTTCAGCGACTGGAATCAGGGGAAGAATGATAATTTCCTCGCGGATCCGGTCGGTGCCCTTGCCGCTGTCGAGAAACGGCTGGCCGTATACAAGGCGGAACTGGAGAAACTGAAAAAGCCCTATGCCGACGCAACTGAATCCTGGCGGAAAGCGTCTGCCCAATACAAGGTTCTCCTTGAAGAAAACGACATCGACAAGATCAAGGCGTTCCAGAAAGAACTGCTCTTCCCCGCGCAGGATGCCCGTGCCGTACTCATCCTGAACATCCGCTACTGGGCGCTCAACTACCTGTCCATGCGCCGGTATGTTGTGTCTAACCTGTATATGGAGATGAAGAGCCGCCATCCGCTGGCCTCTACGCCCGAAGTAAACGCTTTTTTTGAAAAACACGCGGAACTGCTCCGCCGGTATGAGGCGGATATTGTTCCCGAACTGAACAAAAATGACTATTAGGGAGAATAACCGATGAAGAAACTGCCCGTTATACTGTGCATCTTTATTGTCGCAGCCTTCCTGTCTGGATGCGTTTTATTTGTGGATGAAGCGAAAAGCACCCCTGAAGAACGCATGGAAGCCTTCCTCTACGATGCCAACAACCAGAACTGGTTCAGCATGTGGAAACATTTCCACCCGGACGCAACGGATTACAGCAGTATTAGCAGAATAACTGAAACTACTTTTGACTCCCACCTGCAACTCGGCTCACTCTATGTATCCGGAAAAACCGCAACCTGCAGAAGCGGTACCGATTCCAACACCCAGTTTCTGTTCACCGTCATTGAGTATGAACCGGACAACTATAAAATCCGGTACGTGGAACAAACCAGTACCGTAATCCGGAAGGTAGAATAACTGCCCGGCGGCACCCGTGTCGCCGGTACCGCTTTCGCACGACGAAAGCCACCTGAATACAAGGAGACAGTACATGAAAAAGATTCTTGCCCTCGCGGCATTCACCCTGATCGCCGCCCTCTACTTTGGTTCCTGCGACCTTCTCGCAGAGAAATACACCCCCCGCGAACGCATGGAAGCGTTTATCGAGGATGCGAATAATGGTCGATGGCTCGATTTGAAGCAGCACACCCATTCGGATGCAGATAATTATAGTCAGGCAAATTCTGATTTCTGGAAATTTCTTTCTAATTATATCCCTCTAACAAATCTTTCAGTCAACGGAACAACAGCTACATTTAACGGAAGCGGAACAAGCTTTACTGCAACTCTTGCAGAAGACGAGGAAGATAACTATAAAATACTTGATATCTATGATGTAGGTGCAAGTGATTATGTTTTTGAATAACATACCTTGGTAACAGACCCTTACCAGCAAGCCGCCCCCCCGGGCGGCTTTTTTTTGCCAACAAATTTGGTAGCAGCAAAAAAACTTGACGATGGCAACAAACCATGAGACACTTTTTACAAGTATTCATTTCAGGAGGAGTCAATGACTGCGAAAAAATCATTTATTCTGGTAACCGTATTGCTCGTTTCTGTCGCCATTCTTTTTGCACAGAGCTTCAGCAATAGTGAAAAGTGGGTTACATTCAATGACAAAGCCGATGGTGGATCGTCAACCATCAATAAATAGGCCGAAATGGTTACCATCGACGGGAAAGAAGTTCTTGCGGTTACCGTGAATGGCACCGTAACAACCGCCTTTCAGTACGGATATGCCGGCATTACCGCTGACGGCGATGCGCCCACTGTTGCCGCGTTAAAAGAAGCAACCGGGATAACCTTCTATACCAAAGGCGACGGTAAAAAATACCGGGTGCGGGTAGAAACTTCCGATGTCAAGGATTTTAACTATCACGGCTTTGTGTTTACCGCCCCCAAAGGCAAAATGGTACAAGTAACCGTTCCCTTCAAGAAACTGACACAGGAAACCTGGGGAGCGCAAAAGAAATTCAATGCCGCAAATGCATCCAAAGTGTCTTTTCAGACCATGGGACAACCCATTCCCAGCTTTGAATTCACCATTGCCGATCTCAAACCGGTGAAATAACGACCTAGCAACAACAGCTACCAATAAGGCGGGCACACGTGCCCGCCTTTTTTTTGGAGTCTTGAATTCCGCTTGTTTTCCCGGTATCATGAGGATATATTACACAAGGAGCCGCGCATGAAACTGGTATTTTTAGGTCCCCCCGGAGCAGGAAAAGGAACGCTTGCCGTTCTTGTTGCCGAATCATACAGAATGCCCCATATTTCCACCGGAGAGATATTCCGGGCAGCAATCAGGGAAAAAACACCGCTCGGACTTAAAGTGCAGGCAATAATTGATGCGGGTCAGCTTGTTGGAGACGATATAACCATCGAACTCGTTAAAGAGCGTCTTTCACAACAAGACGCACAGAACGGTTTTATACTTGACGGCTTTCCCCGTACCATTCCACAGGCAGAAGCACTTGCCGCAATCGTGGACATAGACAGCGCAGTCAATTTCGATATCGATGACGAACTCGTGGTAAAACGCCTGTCCGGACGTCGCGTCTGCAAAACCTGCAACCAGAACTACCATGTCGATTTCATGCCGCCAAAGGTTGAAGGCAAATGCGACAAAT
>CAZGQQ010000097.1:0-5837 GCA_964527175.1 uncultured Treponema sp. | reverse complement strand
ACGACCCGGGAATCATAATCAGGGGTACTGGTTGTCCCGGCTTCCGGAGTATCTCATGTTTTATTCCGGGATCGTCCGGTAGGAAGACTCAAACTTGTATCTACAGTAGTGACCGGAAACACGGTGCCGTGTCTCCGGTTTTCTTTTTTTTAAACAACATGTATTGACATTTTATTCCCGCGTGCTACTATGATGACCGACGGTCAGATATATGACCAACGGTCAGCATGTGACCAGTCAGTACATTTTTGGAGATACTATGGGAATTACGGAGCGGAAAGAACGTGAACGTGAAGTGCGACGGCAGATGATTATGGATTCAGCCCGGGATATCATTCTTGAACACGGGGTCGAGTCTGTTCGCATGTCGGAGGTCGCGAAGGAATGCGAACTCAGCAAAGCAACGCTATATCTCTATTTTAAAAACAAGGAAAGCTTGCTTGAATCCATTTTTGGTGAAGCAGTCAATTCATTCGTAGAATATTCGGAAGCGCATATCAAGGAAACCAATTCCGGAATTGATGCGGTTCGCATGCTCTGGAAATGTTATCTGGACCGTTTCAGGGATTCAAGTGACATCTTTGTTCTCATCGGTATTAAGAATTTCATAGCCCCGAGTTTTCCCTTGCTTCGTGACCCCTTTGATGATTCGCCCCGGACGCCGGGCGATACCATGCTTGACCTTCTTCAGAAGGTCATTGAGCGGGGGATACAGGACGGAAGCCTCGAGACACGGTTTGATGCGAAGACTCTTTCAAGAACGATACTGATTGTATCTTCCGGTATTGTAGACAATGTTGCCCGTCTGCCCCGCGATCTGCGCAATATGAAACTGGTTATTGCCGAGATGCGGCGTGTTTTTGAGATACTTCTGCGCGGGATGGCCGGCCCCGGGGTGGATCGCGAACAATTGAATCTTTCGGATTTGTGACAAGGAGAATGAGCAAATGAAACGAATGTATAAGCATCCGGGGTACATCATTGTGGTTATCCTGGCCATTACTGTTTTTTTCGCCATGCAACTTTCGGAAATGGAACTGGATAATAACAATTTCCGCTTTGTTCCCGAAAATGAACCTGCGCGGATTGACGCAGAGGCCATAGACGAGGACTTCGGCAGTCAGGTGCAAATTCTTGTCGGTATTGAACGGCCATTTGATTCAGTATTTGACTCAGGCTTTCTGGAGCGTATGCGTCAATTCGATCAACGGCTCGCCTCTCTTGAGAACATAGACGAGGTAACTTCAATTGTCTCAACCGATTTCATAACAGCACATGGTGACTCAATCGTTGTTGAGTCAATTGTTCCTGACTCATTCTCGGGAAGTCCGGAAGAAATAGAAGAAATAAAAAAGCGGGTGCGTTCATGGGATTTGTATGACCGGGTGCTCATTTCGGAAGATGAGCGATCTACCCAGATGCTTGTGTCCCTTGATTTGCAATCGGATGAGGCAGGAGGCGAAGAAAGCCTTGCCGTCCTGAAAGAGATACGGACAATTTCAGAGGAAATTTTCAATGACGGATCGACAGTCTATTTTGCCGGACTTCCCGTTTTTAGCTCGGATATCAATTCCGCAATGAAGGCAGACTTGCGAACGCTCATTCCTCTGGTCATTATTACGGTTCTCGTCATTTTATTGATTTCATTTCGCCGCGCTATTGCCATTATTCTTCCGCTCACCACGGTGGTTATTGCCACGATCTGGTCAATTGGTGCCATGCCGTTATTCGGAATCCGGTTATCAATTTTATCAACTGTCCTGCCGGTTATTCTGGTTGCGGTGGGCAGCGCTTACGGTATTCATGTGGTGACTCATTATCTTGACGACTGTGCCGGTAAAAAAAACATGACGAAAGAGGAACACAATCAGCTCGTCATGAAGGTGATACAGACAATCGGCAAGCCGGTGGCGCTTGCCTCACTTACCACGTTTGTGGGATTTGTTTCATTCTGTTTTACTTCTGTTCTTCCGATACGGGAATTCGGATACTTTTCAAGTTTCGGAGTAATCGTTTCATTCGTTGTGTCCATAACCTTCATTCCCGCAGTGTTGCTCCTGCGCGGGCCAAAACCGCTGAAGCAGCATTCAGAAATAAAGGCGGACGGGAAAGATCCTCTTGCTGACGCCATTGCACACACCTTTACTGCAGTAACACGCAAGAAGCGTGCGGTGGTTTTATTGTCTGTGGTCCTTGGAATATTCTCCGTGTCATCCATTCCTGATCTGGTTATCGACAATGTACTCGTTGAGTATTTCAGGGGAGACGCCGATGTTGCCCGTTCCGACCGGTTCATCCGCAGCAAATTTGCCGGGACGAAGACAGTGAACATTATTGTCCGTGCCGCGGACACGCTCACACTTCTCCATCCCGATGTCCTTTCTGCAATGGATGGTCTTTCATCGTATCTGGAACAGGAGGTTCCGAATGTCGGCAAGGTTATGGGATTCACTGATCTCATAAAGAGAATCAATCAGGTATATAACGCCGATGAGGATCCCTCGGGAATTCGACCGGCGGTAGCATCGGCCGCGGCTTTTTCCCGTGATGATCAGACCTTCGGATTTGACGAAACAGACGACGGAGATTTCGGGTTTGGCGATTTTGGAAGCTTCCCGGTTGAAACGGATCCCGCACGTAGTGTTGAGCATTCTGACCCCTCTCCGGAAAATGGCGGAGCGTCTGTCGGGGAAGAACAAGTTACCCGAACTGAGCTCATCGCTTCTCTTGACGGGATTCTTCAGAGAAACCGCACGCAAGAAACCTCTGTTCGTGAATTGGTGAAAGAACTGAAAAAATCGGTCAATTTCGAAGGAGCTGCCTATTACGAAATTCCTTCGGATCCGGAACGCTACGGGAAAGAAACAAAAGAGGAACTTGCGTCCCTTATTTCAAACTATCTTGTTCTCCTTTCCGGTGATATCGGTTCCTACGCAAACGATCCGCTTGAACCCACGGCGATACGAATGAGTGTCCAGCTCAGAACAACCGGGCAGATTGATACGGATGCTGCAATTGCACTCATCGATGATTATGTTCAGGCGAAGTTTCCTCCGACGGTCAGTGTTTCTACCGGCGGGTTAACTTTTGTTGAACGGTCTCTGAACCAGCTTGTGGTGCAGTCGCAACTTGTTTCCGTCATCATATCAATTGCAATGGTATTTCTTATTCTCTCTGTATCGTGGGGTTCTGTATGGGCGGGGCTAATCGGTATTGCACCGCTGGCCATATCAATTCTGTTCAATTTTGCCGTCATGGCAGCTACCGGTATCAAACTCAATATCGGGACCGCACTGGTGGCGAGCCTCGCAGTTGGTATCGGTATCGACTACACCATACATTATCTGGCGGCGTATAACCGCGAGTATGTTGCACATAACGGAGCAGACGGATTTCTTTGGCGTACGTTTATTACGTCCGGAAAAGCAATCATGATAAATGCAGTATCGGTAGGATGCGGTTTCGCCGTGTTGATTCTTTCCGGGTTCAACATGCTGGCGCAATTCGGATTTCTCATTGCCCTCACCATGCTTTCAAGTTCGATTGTTGCACTGACTGTTCTGCCGGTATTGCTGAACTGGATACAACCTGAGTTCATCAGGAAGGAGAGAAACTATGAAAAAAGCAACTAATGCAGGAGTTCGGAAATTTCTCGTGCTGGTTTGTACCGTCATTGGTATGACCTCGATGTATGCGCAGGATGCGCGGGAAATAATTGATGCGGCAAGAAACAGGATCGATGCGCAAACAGTCTCAACGCGTTCGCAAATGGTTCTTGAGTCAAAGGGAACCGTAACGGGTGAACGCCTTATAGATCAGTATTCACGGGATACACCGGAAGGGAACCGTACCATCATCGTGTTTCAAAAACCCGCAACTGTTGCTGGAACCCGCTTTCTTACCATGGAAAAAAAGAACAGCGATGATGACCGCTGGATATTTCTGCCATCGCTGGGAAAGGTGAGACGAATTGCAGCTTCCGAGGGTTCTGGCAGTTTTATGGGTACGGATCTTTCGTATGATGACATCTCATCAACTGATCGGGAGGTCTCGCTTGACACACATACTCTGCTTCGGGAAGAAAGCCTCTCCGGCAAGGTTTGCCATGTAATTGAATCCATACCGATAGACAAGGACTATCAGTATTCGAAGATGATTTCATGGATCGACAAGGAAAGTTTCGTTGCATGGAAGATTGAACTGTATGGTAAAAACGGAGAACTGGTAAAAGTTCTGGAAGTACTTGAAACCGCAGTGGTACAGTCACGCATTACTCCGATGAGGACACGGATGACAACGGTTGCGGATCAAACAAGCACTACGATAAACGTGAAAATAATAAAATACGACGAGAAAATTCCCGAAGGAGTCTTTACGGTTGATTATCTTGAGACCGGGAGGGTGCGATGAACACATTCTTTCGTATATCTGTAATGTTCTGCTTGTCGGTTTTGTTGATGGTACCGGTTATTGCACAGGACGCTCCGGCTTTCGGGTTCGGAGATCCTGAAGCTTCCGAAGATACGGAATTTTCCGGGAATGCTGTAGCGGGTAATACCGGCACTGCTTCTCCGGTCTCGCTTTCGGGAGAGTTTTCCGCGCAGGGCATCCTGTTTAATGATTCAATTACGGCTACCGGAAAACGTGAATCGTATGATATTGGCAGCCTCTTCTCCGGAGTCCTGAATCTCTCTGTTACCGGTTCCCGTGCTGACGGGGTGCTTTCAGTTGAAGCGGTTCCCGATGAGAACGTCCCGTTTGTGGTAGATGAAGCATATGCCCGTGTATATCTCGGAAAGGCTGATTTAGAGGCAGGGCTCCGGAAGCTCACCTGGGGTCGCGCCGACAGCCAGGGGCCGCTCGATGTCATCAATCCCCAGGACCAGTCGGATCTCACGGTTCTTGATGAGCTCGAGCGAAAGATTGCCCGGCCGCTTGTGCGTCTTTCATACTCCCTTGCGCCGATGACCCGGATTGAAGCTGTGTACCTTCCTTCGTTCGAGGGAGATCAGTTCGCGTCCGATGGCCGATGGGTTCCCGGGATGATGACCGAGCTTGCCGAATCAATGCTGGTTGTTGCCGGTATGTATGGTATACCACCTGGAAATATTTCAAGTAGTGACATTGACACGAGCGGCCTTGGGTATTCGCAGGCAGGGGTCCGGTTTACTACTACACTCGGTTCGGTTGATTTCGGCGCGCAATACTTTTATGGTTATCTCAAGCGCCCGTCTGTCCGCATCAACATTGTTCCCGCAACAAGCCTCACCGTGGAAACATTCCATAATCCGTATCACCAGATCGGTCTTGATTGTGCAACGGTTCTTGCCGGTTTTAATCTTCGTGCTGAACTTGGCGCGAATATTACCGACGACCTTTCCGGGGACAAGTCTGATGTGTACAATCCATCGGTCGTCTGGTCACTTGGTTTTGACCGTGATGTTGTTGCAGGAATAAACCTGAATTTGCAGGGTTCGGGTTCGGTCCGCCTCATGGACAATAACGTTGGCAGTGAAAATTTTGATTTCGAGGACGGAACGGACGTAACAAAAACCCGGATTACAGCAATCATTTCGAAAAAGCTGTATCGCGATCAGATAGAGCTCAAGACAACCGCGATAACGGGTATTGAAGACCGCGATTACTACATTATTCCGGCGGTATCCTGGACACGGGACGATGTTGTCTTTGAGTTTTCCGCCGGATTCTTCGGCGGACGGGAAACCGGCGAGCTTGGCTGTTACGACGACAATGATTACCTGAAAGGATCAGTGACATTGAGTTTCTGAAACAGATATTGTGAAGGGTTATCCTCTTATATACTATATGGTAGCATA
>CAZGQQ010000096.1:0-6001 GCA_964527175.1 uncultured Treponema sp. | reverse complement strand
TGTATCTCGCCGCAGGTTGCTCCCGAGGTATACTGTTCCCGGGTAAACGTTCCCAGATCAGTTTCACCGGCAGAAAATATTTGTTGTTCCATCATGGTGAGGGTGTACGGTTGTACACCCCCCAGTATGGTAACTACCTTGGATTCCCCGCTGGTCATCTCGGTTGACTGCAGGGCAAAATAGAGGCCTGTTCCATTCGGGTTAACAATTCCGGAAGCAAGACGATCCCCTGCCGATTCAAATTGATCGGCGAGAATGAAGTCATCACACGAGAGAATGGTGACAAGCAGTATCAGCATGCCGATTAACCCGGTAACCCGTTTCATTTACAACTCCAGCTCGCAGAGTATTGAAACCCCTGCACCGGTAAGTATACTGTGCGGATCAAGAACAGTCAAAAATGAAAGCTTGGCACCATAATAGAAATACTTTCCTGCGGGCAGCAATGCGGTTATACCGGCATCTGCATAGGGTACTGTCCTGTTGAGCACCGTATTGCCATCAGCAAGGGTGATTATTGCGGCTCCCGCGGACAGTGATCCGGTTATGCGGTACAAGCTGCGCGCACCGGTTCCGTACATGAGAAGAATACCCCCGGTGGAAATATACATATCAGGTCCGGTAACATCATCATTTTTGAAAGCGCGAATAAAACCGGCTTTGACTCCCGCGGTAACACGCCAGGAGTTTCGCCGCCAGGTTGCGCCAGCAAGAAGTGCCCCGCCAGCACCAAAAGAAAGGTATTCCGCCATGTCACCGAAAAAAATGATACCGGTTATTTCAATACCCGACTCAAAGATAAACGCAGGAGCGGATCGCGCATTCTTCGGAATTGGTCCCGATGCATCCTGTCTCCAAGAAAATAGATCGGTTATACCGGCCGAATCTGCATTTCCTCCCTGCGTTTTGGCCTGTTCAAACAACAGGTGCAATGCTTCCGAAATGGCTACATCAATACGGTGATCAAGCGCCGTTACCAGCGTTTGCCGCGATACTGGTTGCCGGTTTGCGTCAAGCAATGTATACACGATGGCGATATTTTCCGCCCGCTTTTCATATTCTGCAACCAGAACAAACTCTGCAGCACGCTCATCCCGGGTACTTGAAAAACCCATACCGGAAAGACTGGTGCCGCCGGCAAGATAGAGTATGTTTTCTATGAGCGCATTTTTTTCCGCTGATACAAACCGGTGTGCGACAGATTCGGAATGGAGTGCCAGCGCAAGACACATGAACACCAGGGCTATTCCTGTTCTTGCTCTGTCATGATTTCTGTACCATACCGGTGTACCAGGAACAGGACGATTCATATAGACAGTATACCGTGTACTGACATTCCCTGCAATTCACCCCGGAAGTGCTTGACCTTTTTTGCCCAATTCTGTATTGTACTTTTCATCGGGCGCTTAGCTCAGTTGGTAGAGCGTTTGGTTTACACCCAAAATGTCGGGAGTTCGAGCCTCTCAGCGCCCATTACAAACCCTTGTAGCATATAGAGTTACAAGGGTTTTTTATTGTTGCATTACCGTAAAAGTGGTTTAGTTATCCTCTATCGTGATATATCCCAGTTCAAAAAGTTCACTGTACAACTGCTTGTAGGATTCGTCATAACCGTATGCAAGGACATAGGCATGCATATACACCCGGTTCGGTGAATAATCAAAGGTGGTCCAGGTTGTATCAGGGTCATCTGAATCAACTTCATCAAAATCGAAATGCGCGGCATCGGAATTGACTCCTTCAGGAACTGAACGCCGCGGAATGCCGTGAAAGACTTCATCGATATATACTCCCGGAGTATATATGTCATAGGGAAAAAGTCGAACGGCTATCATGCGGTTGGTAGCATTGCCTTCAATAACGGGAGTGGCGGTACGTTCAGAGGTAAGCATGCGCCGGTACTTCTGTGTAGTAATGAGGTAATTGTACGCCAATGACGGGTTGTTCGAGTTATACGTGTTTATGGAAGCTCTCTTTGAGTCAAGATCATCCATATGTGTATATAACCTGTAATATATCTCGAATCCCTTGAAGTATGCGCCGGCTTCACTGGTGTTTCTGGTATCCGATGTTCTGAAATAGAAATAATTATACAGTTCATCAGAAGAAGGCGTATGATCCCGATACACAACCGGATACAAATAAATGAATACATCAATACCGCACGAAAAGAAAAAGAGCACCACCATCAACAACGCACCGGTATTTTTTTTGCCGATTCGGTTTCTCACTTATCGTTCATCAACCAGTTCGTAGATAACTACCGGACGGTTTTTCCCCTTAACGCGGATTGTGTCAAGTTCGCGGAATATGAAATCGTCTTTTACCTTGGCATAGGTATATTCACTGACAATAATCATGGTTCCATATACTTTGTTTGTGCCTTCAAGCCGTGCACCCAGGTTTACGTTGTCTCCCATGAGGGTATAGTTCATTCTTCCGGCTGAACCCATATTGCCCACCGTCATGATTCCCGAATTGATGCCAATACCGATTGCAAGCCGCTTTTCTTCAGGCCAGGATTCATTCAATTCTGCAAGTTTTCGCTTTTGAAGCAGTGCGCATTGGCAGGCGCGTTTTGCATGATCCGGTACATCCAGCGGAGCGCCCCAGAAACACATGATTTCATCACCGACATATTTGTCAAGCGTGCCCCTCGTATCCATGATAATGTCGGTCATGACCGAAAGATACTCATTCAGATGTTTCACCAGTTCCTGCGGCGTAAGCGTTTCTGAAAGACTCGTAAAACCGCGGATGTCCGAGAAAAAGACGGTAAGTTCACGGTCAATTCCGCCAAGTTCCGGCGGATTATCTTCCATTTGCGCAACAACATCAGGGCTGACATACTTGCCAAACATGGCCCGTATTTTCTTTTTCTCCCGTTCTTCGGTGCTGGAACGGTACAGAATGATCGTTACATACGAGAATGTCATCCCGGCGAACGGGACGGTAAAATTCACCAGAATATGGACAAGGTCGAAAAGCATTGAACAGGTAAAGAAGAGTATCAGCGAAAACAGAAGTGCAACTGGCAAAGACCACAGATTTTTCATGCGTGCAGCAATAAAAGCAATAATCATGGTGGTGATAAATACAATGAGAATGTCTGCGTACCGGGGCAGATGGCGTATAAAGGATCCCGTCAGAAGCGTATTAAGAGAATTTGCGTGAATCTCAATACCGTACATCATGCCAAACGGGGTTTGTTTTTCATCGTCTGCCATTCCTTTTTCAAAGGCCCCGACCATGACTATTTTATCCTTGAGTGCCCATGTTTCTTGCCAATTCTCCGGATACGGATCTGTTTCACGAACATACCCGGCATAGGAACGGACCGGGAAGGTCTTGTAGGCTTCAGTAGCCACAGAAGAAGCCATTCCTGCAAAGTTTATTATCATGGAACACTGGTCGTCCACGGGAATTATGATTTCCGTACCGTCGCCCCGGGTAACTTCTATCCGGTCACCGGGATACACCCTGCTTCGGGATATGCTTGTGTTCCAGTATTCGAGTGCGAGAGAGAAGGTGATCGAAGGAATGAAGTAATCCTGATACAGCTCAAGGAATCGTATTTCTTCATCAGGATTGCCGTCACCGTCAGTGTCAACAACATAGGGAGGTGCATTTTTCTCCATTGCACGGGACAACCGTTCAATGGAAGCATCGTCAAGCGGAAACTTCACCGTGTGTTCAACACCGGTCTGGTCGAACCAGCTTAACCGTTCAAAACGGGAACTATCCGGAGTAAATCCGTTTCTCAGATCTTCAATCGTGTACTCGCCAATGAATTGAGAATATTTAAAAACAAGGGGCTGCCGCCGGACTTTTTCTCCCCAGGGATCCGTTATCACATTGGCAGCACCATACCCCCTGACTGTCGCATTCATTGATGGAAGATTTGTCTGAATGCCCTGATTTGACTGAAGATGTTCCCATCCCGGACCCATGTATCCGAAAGACCCGGTCTTTCTGAACAACAATTGCTGCCGGGAAAGCATTTCTTCGTCAATGGACTGGCCAAACCCGGTACGGTTGACAATTGTTTCGAGAAATACTCGCCCGGATTCCGAGATGCTTCGTGCAAGGGCACTGTCATCTGCTGCATTGAGCGAAGGATCTATGAAAAAAATATCAAGGAACAGCGCTTTTTCCCGGTCCTCCTGTTTTCGGATTCTGGACAGGGAGTTAATCAATTCGGCATGACGGGAACGGGGGAAAGGCCAGGAACCAAAACGCTGCAACGTTTTCAGATCGATTCCCAAAATGAGGATATCGGAATGGACATCAGGATTAACGCCCTCTTTCCAGACACCCTTTTGTTCTTCACGACCGGCATCCATGTTTTTGAATGCAAAATAGGTATCCAGAAGACGGGATTCCAGATTACCGAAAAAGGTGGTTGAAAAACCGATCAGTGAAAATATGAGGGCAAAAAGAAACCCTATGACCAGTCCGAAATTTCTTGTCTTGAAAAGCCGCGGAAATTTTCTCGTGGTCATGGGTACCTCCAGTGCCTGTCGAACTACTGTATTTGCAGGGCTATAATCCGTGATTTTGCTAGCAATGTCCATGAATCATCAGGATATGATTCTGCCATTTTTTCATATGAAGCAATGGCCAAATCACGGTTTCCCCGCTGCTCTTCAATACGGCCAATATTAAAAAGTGCACGTGGCTTCATGGTAAATGATTCGTGATCCATTGCCTTGTTGTACAGCGCTATCGCCTGTTCCATATCTGCAAGCTCTTCTGAACAAACAGCTGCATTGTAATAGGCAATAGGGGCCGTATAAATAGATTCCTTTGCCTGTGCCGCTGCCAAATACCGTTCACGGGCATTGTTCCAGTCTTTTCTGTTAAAATACAGCTCCGCCGCAACAAGATTTGCCCGTGCGCCGGAAGAAAGGTTCTTGTTTTTCGCAGTTATAGTGTCCAGTTCTGCAAGAATGGTGTCTTCAGCTTTGGTAAGGGCCTGACCCTCATTTTCTGTCTTTGCAGTCTCCCATTGTTCAAGAAGCGATTCAATGCGTGCGATAGCCGCGGTATTCTTTTTTTCCACTACTACAGAATACACAACAATAGCCAGCACGATTGCGGATGTGCCGGCCAAAAATGCCATGATTACTTTGCGATGTTTCATGATGTATTCACTGATCACCACAGGAACCGGTTTTTTTTCTTCTTTGTTTTGTTTTTGTACAACGTTGGTTGCCATACCCTATTTCTCCTTGATTTCCAATTCTTTGATCAATCGCGACAAATATGTTCTCTGAATATCCAGAACCTGTGCTGCCAGTGTCTGATTCCAGTCGTTTTCCTCAAGTACTTTTTGCAAATAATGTTTCTTGAACAAATTTAGCACAGATTTAAGGCTTTTGTCGGTAAAAGTATTATTATCAGGCATTGTTCTTATATTCAAGAGGAGATCATCTTCCTTGATATATGGAGGCGAGCCGATTACACAGGCACGTTCAACCGTATTTTCCAGTTCACGTATATTCCCCGGCCATGAGTAGGACAGTATGGCACTCATGGAACCTTCGGAGAAACCGGCAAAATCCTTTTTTGTTTCATGCGAGAATTTTTTCAGGAAGAAACTGGCAAGTTCCGGTATGTCTTCCAGACGCTGCCGGAGCGGTGGAATATACAACGGCAAAACATTGAGACGGTAATACAAATCCGATCTGAATTTCTGCTGTTCAACCAGTTTCTCGATATCCCGGTTTGTAGCGGCGACAATTCGAACATTCACGGTTATTGTTTCACTGGAACCAACTTTCTCGAATGAACGGCTCTGGATTACCCGGAGAAGTTTTGCCTGCAATGAAAGCGGTAGGTCGCCAATCTCATCAAGAAATATGGTCCCCTTGTCTGCCATTTCAAACCGGCCCTTGCGGTTGGTAATGGCGTCGGTAAAGGCACCCTTGACGTGACCAAAAAGTTCGCTCTCCAGAAGCCCTTCCGGGAGAGCCGCGCAATTGACCCGTATGAACGGACC
>CAZGQQ010000095.1:0-6051 GCA_964527175.1 uncultured Treponema sp. | reverse complement strand
GTCTTTGGCGGCGGCATCCGCGGCATGGGCGATACCCGCTGGATGCTCTTTACCCAGGTATTTGGCACCCTTTTTGTGCTCGTTTTTGCCCGGATCCTCATGTTCAGTTTTTCACTGGCCATTCTTGGTCTTTTCATCGCCGTATTCCTCGACGAAACAACCCGAGCACTCATGAATGGACGGCATTTTTATTCGAGTGTCCGCAGGAAAAGCGCGTCCCCGGTCTGTAGCGGAGATTAGCGGATGAGGGGAGTCGAACCCCCGTCACGAGCTTGGGAAGCTCGGGTAATAGCCGTTATACGACATCCGCTGAAACAGGTCTTAAAATTGATATGTCATTGTATCCACCGCATTTGGAACTTGTCAACCTGGCGTTCGGGGTGTACTATCTCTTCCATGAGCAACGCACGTGAATATACCCGCGTGGGAGTTGTCAATCCTTTTGATGCTCCCGTGTACTATATCGATGAAACAGACAGCACCATGACCGATGCCCGCATTCTTGCTGAACGGGGCGAGCCGGACGGAACGGTTATCTTTGCCGGTGTACAAACAGGAGGCCGGGGCAGGGTTCCCGGTCGCGTGTGGGAATCGTACCCGCATGAAAGTCTTTTGTGCACGGTAGTTTTTCGCCGCAACCCCGATCCGGTCATAACACTCAGAACCGGTCTTGCGGTTGCCCAAACCTTCGCCCGCCTGCTCCCGTCACGTGGCGATCTTGCCGTCAAATGGCCCAACGATGTTCTCTTCCGCGGAAAAAAAATGGCAGGCATTCTGTGTGAGTCAGATGGATCAACACTTTTGGTAGCAGCCGGATTGAACCTTTCGCAGAAGTCTTTTCCGGAGCATCTGGCTGAAAAAGCATCGTCACTGGTTCTTGCCCGTGAGGCATTCACTACAAAAACCGTGTTTCCCACCCTCCCCTTGCCGCAGGACGTACTCCCCCTGTTTCTCGCAGAACTTTCCTCCGCACTTGCAGATCCGTTGTGGCACCGCAGGCTCTCCGCCCTCCTGTGGAACCGTGACGAACCGGTCCGTTTCATGGCCGGAGATCCCGGTAACGGTGAAACGATAGAAGGCCGGGTTGCCGGAATCGGCGAAAGCGGTGAATTGCTCATCGATACCGGCACCTCTGTGGCGCCCGAGATTAGGCCTTTCTGGTCCGGAGAGATTTTGTACTAGCCCTCTTGCGTTCCCGCCTGCGCCTCGCTATTATTGTTCCATTATGCTTGACTACCGATTTATCAAAGAAAACCTCGAGGCGGTAAAGGCAAACATTGCCGCGCGGAACATGACAGCCGACGCAGATGCCGTTGTTGCCCTTTTCGACGAACGGACCCGTCTCGTTACCTCCCTTCAGGAGCTGCAGACCCGCCGGAACGACAATGCCCGCTCGATGAAGGGCAAATTGCCCGATGACGAACGCACCAGGCTCATTGCGGAAGGGAAATCCATCAAGGAAGAAATAAGCCGGATGGAAGCGGATGTAACACGTCTTGAAGCTGAGCTCGATGAAGCCGGCAGACGCATTCCAAACATGGCACACCCGCAAGCCCCGCTCGGCAAGGAAGACAAGGACAATACCGAAGTTGCCCGTTTCGGCGAACCGGAGAAATTCTCCTTCACGCCCAAAGACCATGTGCAGCTTGGTGAAGAGCTCGATATTATCGATTTTGAAGCGGGAACCAAGGTTTCCGGTGTCAAATATTACTACCTCAAGAATGAAGCCGTTTTCCTCGAACAGGCGCTCATCATGTTTGCCCTGAACAAGCTCCGCGAAAAAGGGTTTACTCCATTCATAACACCCGATGTCGCCAAGGAAGAAATTCTGCAGGGCATCGGATTCAATCCCCGGGGAAATGAATCAAATGTGTACACCCTTGAGGGCGAGGCATCCTGTCTCGTCGCCACGGCAGAAATAACGCTTGGCGGCTACCACAAGGATGAGCTTCTCGCACGGGAAAAACTGCCCCTGCGCTATTGCGGCATTTCTCATTGTTTCCGCCGGGAAGCTGGCGCCGCCGGACAGTTCTCAAAAGGACTGTACCGGGTACATCAGTTCACCAAGCTTGAAATGTTTGTATATTGCCTTCCGGAAGATTCCGACCGGATTCATGAGGAATTGCGGAAAATTGAGGAAGAAATATTCACCGATCTCGGTATTCCGTTCCGGGTTGTGGACACTTGCACCGGAGACCTCGGCGCGCCGGCCTGGCGCAAGTGGGATCTTGAAGCCTGGATGCCCGGCCGGAACGGCGGAGAATGGGGAGAAGTTACCTCAACCTCCAACTGCACCGACTATCAGGCACGTCGCCTCAACGTCCGGTTCAAGGATGAGGACGGCAAAAACCGCTATGTACACATGCTTAACGGCACCGCGGTAGCAATTTCGCGTGCCATGGTGGCCATTCTGGAAAATTACCAGAACGAAGACGGTTCGGTAACCGTCCCGGAGGTACTCGTTCCCCTGTGCGGATTTTCGCTCATACAGAAAAAAAACTGATACACACAGACTGATAAAAAAAGCCGCGGGAAGCGCGGCTTTTATCATTAATGAACCTGACTGTAATGCCCGGCTATTTCACTCCGCCATTCGGCACGGGTTTCCCGTCCTTCCCACTCAATGTGGCGGACTATGGTAAATTTCCGTTTGTCTGCCGGATCATCATAGGTTACAACGGCAAAGCGCCCCTGACCGATATATAACAGGTTTTCATTGTCTCCGATTCTCTCTGCATCCTGAAGAAACTTGAGCACACAGTCAAAATGAACCGGCTCACCGGTACTCTTGTCTGCCAAAGCCGAACAGAGGTCCTGGATTGGCTCTCCGCAGCGTGCACAGACCGGAGTCGGCATTTTGGGAGGAGACGGTATTTCGGGAATGTCAAAACGACGGGGACGGCTCTTTTCTGCAGGGCGAACCGGCCCGCCCTGCCGGGGCTCCGCTCGCTTGTTCTGCTGGCTCCCGCCCTGTCGCGGCGTATTGACGGTATCCCTGTTCCGGTTTCTTCTCCGGCGGTCCCTTCTTCGGGGATTTTCGGTAGTATCACTCATTATTGCTTCCCTTTACCTCTACCAGTTTGTTGCTCAAAACCAGTGCTATCCGGTGTATGGCACCCTGGATATACCCCTCATCACGGATTTTTTCCTGCAACTCGCGGATTCGGGGATTTTCGGCTTTCTTTTTCTTTACCATAGTCAACGCTCCGCAATAGCAGATTCAAAATGCCGTATTCTGAGAGGTTCCGCCGATAAGGGATCGGAACTCAAAAAAACAACATCAAACCGTACATACATACTACTATATTGTCGATGCGCAGCAAGAAAACATTTAGCCGTTTCAATCATTCTTTTTGACTTTGCCGGTCCGATCACTTTTTCCAGATCGGCTTCCTGCCCGTGCGGCCAGGTCTTCACCTCGACAAAGACAATTGTTTCGTTATCCAGGCCAATTATATCAATTTCCCCGAAACGTGTCCTCCAGTTCCGGGCTACAATTGTCCAGTTTTTACCGGTAAGATACTCCGCGACCTGTTCTTCACCGGCATCACCGGTTTTTTTCTTCAGCTTCGTTTTTGATACTCCGCCGGATCTATTGCACGGGCAATAAAGAGCGTGCGATTTTCCATGAGATCAACCCGTTCTCCCTCATTCAGGGTATAGGGTTGGGCAAATTCATCAATGAGTATGCGGATAATCGGGCGCAGGGGAGCTTCGCGATGGCTTTCAATGACCCGTGCAATGCTTGAATTGTTCATCAGAACAATTGATCCAACCGGATATATTCCCATGCTTTGTATCATTGCCTTGATGATGTCCGGATCAAACCGGCGTGCATTATCTGCAAGCAAATTACGCATTGCCTGGTAGCCGACCATTGAATCCCGGTATGCTTTTGGAGACACCATTGCTTCAAAAGCATCGGCGACAGAGATAACCCGGGCACCGATATCAATATTCTGTCCGGCAAGACGTCCCGGATACCCGTCTCCATCCCATCGCTCATGGTGCTGGACTGCAGCTTTACCTACTTCATCAGCATACAACAGCTCGTTGACGATTGTCTTGTATCCGTAAAAGGTATGCGATCGCATCAGCTGCATTTCTGCTTCGTCCAGTGTCCCTTCCTTGGAGATAATTGAGTCCGGTATCTTGAGCATACCAATGTCATGGAGAAGGGCGCCGGTTGCAATCTGGAGAATCCTGTGGCGGGGCAGTTCAAGATGGCTGGCAATAATGATGGATAGTATTGCGATATTCACTGAACTTTTCGCCAGCTCCATCTCCTGAACATCGCCTCCGAGAATAAAGCCGACGATATCTGAGCGGTTGTTGTGAACGAGCATCATCAGTTCATTCACGATCCGGTCTATACCCCGTGTCCGAATTTCCCTCTTTTCCCGGATATCACCAAAAACGGTATCAAGATCCCGTATCAGGGCATAATACGCCTGATACAGCTCGTCATTTTCCAGAACCTCGGGGAGTTTGAGTATCTGTTCTGAGGTATATTCGATGGCGTCAAGCGCGGCGGTTTCGGACAGCGGTTCCGCAACTTCTGCGTCATCCAGCTCTTCAACCTCATCAAGTTCCGCAAACTCGTCCTCAACGGCAAGCTGGGACTCATCGGTTACCGGATTACCGGCAGTCAGGACATAGCTTATCTTCCAGCGGTCAAGCGCTGCGAGTTCCCGGGTCTTTATGGGAACACCCTTGCTCACCAGCATGTTTTCCCCGTCATCAAAGAAAACGGGAGCCGTAAAGCGAATTCCTTCTTCAAGTTCATTTCTAAAAACTTTTTTCAACATATGCAAATCCTCATACACACTTTTATATCAAACCATCGGCAATGCCGCGCTCAAAAAACGCGAACAGTGCCGCTACAGCCTCCCATGTTTCCCGGGGGATACAGTTTCCGATCTCGACATCAGATAGAATATCGGCAAGAAGCGGATCTTCAACAACCCGTATTTCATGTTCCCGTGCAATCTCCAGGAGCCGTTTTGCCAGTTCATTCTTTCCGCTTGCAACAATGACCGGAGCTGGTTCTTCGCCGGTATAGGAGAGGGCTACCGCTGCTTTGCTCATGCTATATCTCCACATCTATACCCGAGTATACCGATTCACCGGAATCGTGCGGGGATTGTGTTATCTCCGATATTCCGGTCCCTTCCAGCGCCTCTTCCAAATATAATGCAATTCGCTCACCAATAATAGCGTCAAAGTCCGGATTATGCGTATACGTACAAGAATGATCCTCGAGGGTGAACTCCCACCTCCGCGTACCGTCATTGACGGTCAACCGGGTTTGAATCATGTTTTCCAGTGCGGTATCAACCAGAAACCGGATGGAACCCGTCAGCGTACGTCCGTGAATTGTCCGCTTGAACGGAAAGGCAAGCCAGTGTCGTTCATGCCCCTTCTTGTGGTTGAGAAACGCAAGGATATCCCGTTCTCCGGCATCAGTTCCCCCGGCATTTCCTTCGATAATCTCCATAAGTATGGCTACCAACCGTTCATCCGGTTCAATCCCCTGCAGGGTAAGCATGGCCGCGGCTTCTGCGGCCCGTTTCTCCTTGCCCGGGAAACGGGCGGAAAGCGCAAGAATTGTCTTGAGAACACCTGATTCAAGACGGTAATTGGCAGTCTGGAAAAATGAAAGCAAAAAGGAACTGACCGGTGTTTGCGGTATGCCGAGGCGGGTAAAGATATCCTGAGTGGCTGAATCTGCCAGGGGGTGAATGAATACCGTTGTGCCGGAATAACTGATACGTGCGCTGAATTCCGTACCAGGAGCCATATCCGGCATGCCGCGGGCAACCAGGGTTTTTCCGCCAAGGCGGATACGAAGCCATCCATCGCCGGCCGGCTCAAGGACCCGAACCCGTGTCGTCTGGCCGTCAGCCGGAAATGAAGAAAAATCGGTAACACCTGAAAGACTGAACCGTGTCCCCGGGGTCGGTTCAAACCGTATCATGCGGCGGTACATCCTCAATAAAAAAAGCCGGACATATGCCCGGCCGTTTCCCGGTTATGCTTCCGGGGTTGCTT
>CAZGQQ010000094.1:0-6086 GCA_964527175.1 uncultured Treponema sp. | reverse complement strand
TTGCCGGAGCCTTCTGGGGCGGCATTGTCGGCTTTCTCAAGGCAAAATTTCAGGTATCTGAAGTTGTGGCAACCATCATGCTCAATTATATAGCCCTGTATGCGTCGCGCATTCTGGTCATGCGCATCCCCGGAACCAATACCTACCGTACCCCGGCGTATCCGGAGACGGCATTGTTGAAATCTGATTTCCTTCAGCGGATTACCGGCGGTTCAATGCTGAACCTCGGCATACTTTTTGTGTTGCTTTCGGTGCTTGTGTATTGGTTCATCATGGAAAAAACCCGTACCGGTTTTGCGCTTCGTGCGACCGGTTTTAACAAGGAAGCGGCACGGGCCAGCGGTATTCCGGTTGTCCGCAGTATCATTCTGTCAATGGCCATTGCCGGAGCCTTTGCCGGTCTTGCCGGTGGCGTCGTGGCACTGGGATCCTTCCGCTTCGGGCGGGTCCTTGCCGGAAACGACGGCTACGGATTCGCGGGAATTGCCGTAGCACTGGTGGGAAACAGTACGGCTATCGGCACCATGCTTTCCGGACTGTTGTTCGGCATGCTTTCCAGTGCCCAGCCGCTCATGGAATCAAACCAGATCCCAAAGGAAATAACGTTCATTATCCAGGGTCTTGTCGTCGTGTTTATTGCAGTCCGTACCGGAATCAGGATTTTCCTGCGGTACACGCAAAAGAAAACAATTGTTCAGGAGGTTGCCGATCATGATTGATTTCTTCGGTAAAGTTCCCACAATTCTCATGCTGGTATCCCCCATACTCATAACGGCAACCGGCGGCATGATTTGCGAACGCTCGGGTATTGTCAATATCGCGCTTGAAGGGCTGATGATTTTCGGCGCATTTGCCGCAGCTACGGTGCACTTTTTTCTGGAACCGTCCCTTGGCGCCCAGTCGATATGGATCGCCCTCGGTGCCGGCGCCGTGTTTGCCATGATTTTTTCCACGATTCATGCATTTGCGGCCATCTCGTTGAATGCCGATCAGACTGTTTCCGGTACCGGTATAAATCTCCTTGCAACCGGTGTCACCATCTTCCTCTCGCAGATACTGTTTCGGATGGACCGGACCCGCCAGTTCCGCCTCGGCATGATGCCGGGTCCCGGAGGCATTTATCCGACGGCATTTATCGCATTGGCTGTTATGGCACTTGTCTGGTTCATGCTGTACCGCAGACCCTTCGGTCTCCGGCTCAGGGCCTGTGGGGAGAATCCGCATGCGGCCGCGTCGGTCGGTATCAATGTACGCAACATGCGCTATACCGCAGTGCTCTTGTCAGGCCTCCTTGCCGGTCTTGCCGGCGGCTGTCTTGTGTTGACAACCAATACACAGTTCAATTCCACAACGGTTAACGGGCATGGCTTCATTGCGCTTGCAGTTGTGTCGTTCGGCCGCTGGAAACCGCTGGGTATAGCCGGTGCCTCGCTGCTGTTCGGAACGGCTCTTGCGTTCTCCATAATTGCGACTGATTTTACCCTGCTTCGCTCAATGCCGACGGAATTGTTCAACATCATGCCCTATGCCATAACCCTGTTGGCCCTGGTTCTGTTCAGCGGCAAGGATTATGCTCCGCGTGCTGCGGGAAAACCGTACGAGAAGGGTGTCAATTGACTGCTTTGCCCAATCTGTTTTCACGCGCCATGGTTCTCAAGCTGTTCGAGGCATTTTCCATTGAGCGGTGGAATGACCTCATTCGACCTTTCGAAATAGTCGAAATGGACAAGGCTGCACAAACAGCTGTCCTCGCGTATGTGCTTGGCAAGCTGGAAGAAAAGAACGGAAACAGCATTGACTGGGACCGGGTGCTATATGGGCTCTTTTTTGATGTATTGCGCAAGATTGCCTTGAGCGATATCAAATCGCCCGTACAGCGGATGCTCAGAACAGAGTATCCGCATGAATATGCAAAACTCAATCAATGGATACTTGATCAATACAGACCGCTGATGGGAAGCAGTCCTCTTTTTGAGCGTTTCTCCGAACATGTGTGTGAACAACAACCGGTAGAAGATACAACATGGAAGGTACTGCGTGCGGCACATAAATATTCGGCCATACGGGAACTGGAAATGATTGCCCGGGTCAATGAGCCGTTCAGGGTGGAGAGCATACATACACAGTTGACCACCGAGCTGTCCGGTTTTACCGAATTGGCCGGCGTTTCGGAGATATACGGTCATGGCCGGGTGTATCAATTCGTTACCAAGATTGAACAGCTGCGATTTCAGACCCGCTGGAATCAAACCCCGCGTGTTCCAAAGACCAGTGTGTTGGGGCATTCCTTTTTTGTGGCAGCCCTGGTGTTGCTCATGGGTGAATCGATCGGATTGTGCGATAAGCGGCGATACAACAATTTCTTCTCCGCCTTGTTTCACGATCTTCCCGAAGCGGTTACCCGGGATATTATTTCTCCGGTAAAACAGGCAACAGATCATTTGTCGGCCATTGTAAAGCGTATTGAAGATCGTGTTGTGGAGAAAGAATTGTTGCCGCTCATGCATGACTGTTACCGGGACGAGCTCGTTTATTTCACCTCAAATGAATTTGAAAACCGGATACGGGATGAACACGGAACAACAGTTTTTGTATCGTTTGAAGACCTGCAAGACTGCTACAACACCGCGTCCCGTGATCCGGTGGACGGGCGGCTCATTCGCGCTGCCGATCATGTTGCAGCCTTCGTTGAGGCCGAGAGTTCGATTTCGCACGGGATTACCTCAGAACACCTGCGGGATGGACGGAGAAATATCCTGTCATTATATGCGGGCGGATCCGTCATAAATGGTCACGATATTGGTATGTTTTTCTCGGGGTTTTCCGGAGACTAGCCGTTCCCGTTCTATTCCAGAATGGTTATTTCAACCCGCCGGTTTTGTGCCCGGCCTTCCGCTGTCCGGTTGTCCGCTACCGGACGGGTTCCGCCGTATCCGGCAAAAATAAACTGGTCTGCACCGATGCCTCTTTTTTCGAGTTCATGAATAACGCGTTCGGCACGTTCAACCGAAAGTTCTTTTTCACCGGAAGGATTTCCAACATCGGCCGTGTGTCCTTCAACGAGAAAGCGGCCGCCGGGGATGGTTCCCAGTGTTTCGGCAATGGCATCAAGTCGCCAGGCTTCCTCGGGAAGGATCTCGGCACTGTCTGCAATAAATCTGATATCACGGAGTGAAAGCCGTACCCCCTGGTCGGTTTCTTCAAGAACAAAGGGCACGTTTTTCTGTTCACTGGAGGTGTCCGGTTTTGTTGCTGGCCGTTTGTCATCCGGTTTACCGGACACAGAAGCATCTGATTTCGCTTTTTTTGCTTTCTGGCCATTCTCCTGTTGTGCTGCAGCATCCGGACGGGAGGTGTTGTCGGCAGGTTTCCGTGGCTCTGCTTGTGCAATACGGGTAATACCGTACGGCTGAACCGCCGTTACAATGGCCTTCCGGTCAACAGGCGCCGGTATTTCACCGAACACGGCAGTGCTTCCACGGAACCGGACCGATGAGCCGTCGGCATACATGAATGTTTCATCCAGACGATCCAGCATGAGAATGACAGCACCGGTTTCCCGGGATATGAGGATGTCGACATCATGCGTACCGGTTGCTTCCTGAAGTGCCGGATCATCACTCCGGTTCCGCAGGTATTTGTTTATGCGCGTTGCGTACTTTGCCTTGATACGGTACACGGGAATTCCCTTGTATACCTCTTCTCCCGTGTATTCATAGCCAACCTGAATGGGCATGGCAGTGGTTAGTCCGGAATTCAGGGGATCAACAATTCTCATGGACTCTCCTTCCCACCGGTCACCGGGTCTGACCGGCACCGCGGGAAGCAGTGGAAAATTTCTGAGACGGGGATATCCGTTATCAACTCCGGTAATACGCATGTGGCCGTCGGCGGTTGTTGCAAAAGAAATCATGACCGCTTCATCAAGGCTTCTTGCTGACTTTTGCAGATCCCGCATGGTTTCTTCCAGAACGTAGCAAAAGCCGGTAAATCGTGTGGTGCCGTCAGGAACAGGTGATGCGGTGACAGTTGTACGGGTTTCCCGGTGTGTAAGACCGATATACTTGCCGTTACGGTATTGGGACCAGTTTGAACGCTCTACCTGATACCATTTTCCGGTCATTGCCTGTACTATGGTAACCGGTTCAGTTGCCCCGGGTTTGACAAGGCATGTCAGCGTGAAAACCAGAACGGCAACGACAATGGACGAAATGTGCTTCATTATCGCGTATTATACCATCATTTTTATCCAAAATGTGGTACTATTACAATTCTAAGTATTGTAACAGGAGTAATCATGAAGAAGGTTGAAATCTTCCCCGAAGCATTGTTTGCCAGTTTAATTGACATCCCGCTTTTTTCACAAATTGACCGTGCTGATCTCGATGATTTGCCTGATATTTGTGACCTGTATTCATATGATCCCGGAGAGACGATCATTGTAGAAGGGCAGGTGTCCACGAGCATTTTTACCCTGCTGACCGGTGCGGTGGATATTCTCAAGAAGGGACACGAGAAGAATGAAATATTTATCAATCGCCTGAAAACAGGGACCACCTTTGGAGAAACTTCCATTTTCAAGAATGAACCCAGTACTGCGTCTGTCCGTGCTTCGGAACTTTCGCTGGTAATGGCACTTTCCCGTGATAAATTCACGACATATATAAATCTTCATCCCCGGGCAGGATTGGTCATGATGACCTATTTCGTATTTGGATTGCTTGAAAAGCTTCGCTCCTCAAACGAAATGATTGCACAGGACAAGGAATTCCTTGTCAGTTGTGATGATCTTGAGGCAATGAAGTCGCTGTTTCCTCCGACTGTTGATGATATCCTTTCTTCCTGATGCATACTCTTCCGGGAATTCTCGTGTTTGGCTGTAAGGAATGGAGATGAAAACGCCGACAATAAAGCGGATGGACACCAAAAAGACTATTCGGATACCGGTTTTATTGTGTTTGCTCGCCTTTTCTTCTGTGCTTCTTTTTGCAGAAGATGTGATACATGTACTCAAGCGGGGAGAAACCCTGTACGGTATCAGCAGGCAATACAATGTTCCTGCAGACGCAATAATGGAATACAACAATATCGGGAACCCTGACCGGCTCAAAGCGGGACAGAAAATTCGTATTCCCGGAGTGTATACGGTAAAACGGGGAGATACCCTGTACGGTATTGCCCGGCAGTTTTCATTACCGGTTGCCGATCTTCTCTCTGCAAACAAATTAAGCCGGGATTCAACCCTGCGGATAGGTGACGTGTTGTATATCCCCGGATCCCGGGTTTCTGCTGCCGCACCGCAAGAAAATACCGCGGTGCCTCTCAAGGATCCGCGCACGTATAATACAAAGACGGTTGATTCTACCGTTATCTGGCCGGTGGACAGCCGGGAAGTTTCATATCTTTCCGGGAAGCTCTACGGTGTTGCAATAACTGCGGATCAAAACAGCGAAGTCAAGGCGATTGCCTCAGGAACTGTTCTTTCCACGGGACCCTATCGGGGGTTTGGGCAGGTTGTTTTTATTCAATCCAAAAATGGTTACATTTACGTATATGGCGGTTTGTCGCGGATGAATGTTCGTCCTGGTGACAATCTTTCTTTTGGTGATCCCCTGGGAAATCTTGGTGCTGACTCCCTGTCGGGTAAACCGCAACTGTATTTTTTGGTGTACAACAAAGACAAGCCGGTTGATCCGGCAAAGGCCCCCCGGGGATAGTCCCAGCTTCACAGACTGAACAGGACAACATGGAAACGGAAAAAACCGGAAACGTAAAGAAAAAAGTAAAAACAACAACGGTTAAGAAACCAGTACGGCGGGTTGCGGCAAAAAAGAAAGTGCCCGACCGCGATACTGATCCATTGGCGCTGTACCTGAAACAAATTTCAAAGTATCCCTTGCTCACGCTTGACGATGAACAGGATATCGGACAAAAGATACAACATATAAAACTTTCCCTTGTTTCCCTCAAGGAATCATATACCGACACCCAGACTGATCCGGCGTATGTTCGGGAATCGGCAAAGCTGGAATCCATGCTGCGCGACTTGAAAAACCGCATGATAACCGCGAATCTCCGCCTCGTTG
>CAZGQQ010000093.1:0-6297 GCA_964527175.1 uncultured Treponema sp. | reverse complement strand
CCGGCCCACACTGGCCATGCGGATCAGGTCTTTTTTCCGGCCTGAACCAGCGTTACCGCCGATGTAGTTACAATATCGTCCACGGTACAGCCACGGGAAAGATCCGATATCGGACAGGCAAAGCCCTGAAGGAAGGGACCGTACGCGTCGGCGCAACCCAACCGCTGTACCAGCTTGTACCCGATGTTTCCGGCGCCCAGATCCGGGAAAACAAGCGTGTTTACCTTGCCGGTAACCGGGCTTCCCGGAGCCTTTTTTTCGGTCACTGACGGGACAAGCGCTGCATCAAGCTGCATTTCTCCGTCAAAGATGAAATCGGGCTTTCGTTCTTTGAGCAGGGAAACCGCTTCCTGGACACGCAGCACGTTTTCGTCCTTGCCGCCGGATCCCCGTGTGGAAAACGACAAAAGGGCAACAACCGGTTCCGCGCCCAAAAACTCACGGCAGCTTTTGGCTGCGGAAACGGCTATATCGGCGAGCTGTTCCGAAGACGGAGACGGGATAACGGCACAGTCCGAAAAAACCAGCAAACCGTCGGACCCCCACTTTTCGTTTTTCAGATCCATGACAAAGCACGAAGAAGCGGTTTTCATTCCGGGAGCAGTACCGATGACGGTAAGTCCGGCCCTGAGCACATCACCGGTAGTATTTTCCGCACCGGCAACCATCGAATCGGCATAGCCTTTTTTTACCATCATTGCGCCGAATCTGAGGACATGGGACATATCCAGACGGGCCTGTTCGGCAGTAATTCCTTTTGCCTTGCGTTTTTCGAAATAGGTATCAGAGAAATCATCGAGCCAGGGTGATTCAAGCGGATCAATCACGGTAATTCCATCAAGAGAAACCCCCGCGGCCGATGCCGTGTCAGCAACGTCTTTGTTGCTCCCCAGAAGAAACACTTCCCGGGCAATCTTTTCATCCAGTATCTTGCGTGCGGCCTGAACTGTCCGTGACTCATTTCCTTCGGGCAGTACCAGCCGGTTACCATACGAACGCGCCTTTTCCATCATCGACGCAACAAAACTCATAGAGAGCCTCCACTACAACTGTATTTGGTTTCCAACAGCATACTCCCCGCACGTTTTTTTCACAAGGGTAGTTTTATTGACAGCCGCCCTGTTTCCCGATAGGTTTATCGCATGAACAAGGTAGGAATAATCGGTCTGGGCCGTTTTGGCACCTTCTGGGCATCGGTACTTGCTTCGGAATACGATGTATACGGCTATACCCGCACAAAACCGGAGAACCCTCCCTGCACACTGGCCGATCTGGACTATCTGTGTACCCTTCCGGTCGTGTTTCTCTGTGTCCCCATGCGGACGGTACCCCAGATGCTCGATCGCATAACACCGTTGCTTGCACCGGGTACCCTGGTTGTTGATACCTGTTCGGTAAAAATGGAACCGGTTCGCTGGATGACTGAAAAACTGCCCGAAACGGTGGATATCATGGCGACCCATCCCATGTTCGGTCCGGAATCCGCCAAGGAAGGCTTGAGCGGACTTCCGCTCATGATGTATCCCGTACGGATGCAACAGGCGGTATACGACGAATGGGCTCATTTCTTCCGGTCACACGGCATCATGGTGGTGGAGATCACTCCCGATGAGCATGACCGTCAGGCAGCCATGAGTCAGGCGCTCACCCACATACTGGGAAAAACACTCAATACCATGGGGATCGAAGAAACTCCCATTGGAACCCTCTGGTACCGCAAGCTTCTCGCCATCTGCAAACAGGTGTCCCGGGATTCACCGGAACTCTACAATGACATGCAAACACTCAATCCCTATGCAAAAATCATGCGCGAGACCTTTACGTCAGCATGGAATACCGAGTGCCGCAATCTTGGCGATGAACGTCTTTGACTTGACCGAACCGGTAAAAGACGGATACAGTAATACTCATGGTAGATAACAAGGATAACGATCTTCTTGATCTGGATGAAGAAGATTACGATACCGTACTCGCACCGGACATCGAATTTTCCGGTACCATTGAATTTGCTGACCCGTTTATGATCAAGGGCCGTGTGAGCGGTTCCATACGGGCATCCAGCGACCTTCTTGTCGATTCAGACGCGGTAGTCAAGGCAGACATTAATGCCAAACGTGTCGTTATCAAAGGAACAGTCGAAGGAAACGTAACCGCATCACAGATCGTACACGTTTTCAGCTCCGGCAAATTGACCGGTGATGTCACTGCACCGGAAGTTGTGCTCGACAGCGGCTGTTTTTTCTCCGGAATTTGTACTATGCAGAGGTAGGGTCCGATGAGGATTCGTTGTTACACCGCAGTTCTTCTCCTTTTATCGTCTTCCATTTTTTTGGGCGCACAGACAAAACCCGATGCGCTCAAGGCATACCGCGAAGGCCGGTTCAATGACGCCGTTACCATCTGCCTTGAAGAAATTGCGGAAACCCCCTCGAATATTGAAAGCCATGTTGTTTTGAGCTGGGCGCTGGTTGAAGCAAAACGCTATGAAGAAGCCGAAAACTGGGCGGGAAAAGGTCGTGAACTGGCACGTTATGACCCCCGTCTTATTGAAATTCTTGCAGAATCGCATTTTTTTCAGGGTAATAATGATCAGGCGCTCCGCCTGTTCCAGGAATACATTTCATATGCACCCAATGGAAGCAGAACCGCGCTGGTCTATTATTTCATGGGAGAAATATACCTACGCCAGGGGAAATACCGCCATGCAGACATGTCATTCTCTGCCGCCCTTCAACTTGAAAGTGTAAATGCCCGCTGGTGGAGCCGGCTTGGGTATGCGCGTGAAATGGCCCGGGAATTCCGGTATGCCCATGAAGCGTACCAGACCGCCCTGCAGCTTGATCCCAATCTGCAGGATGCCATTCGGGGTCGTGACCGGACCCAGCGTCAACTCAACTAATGTCAGTCATTCACTTCCAGACACTCGGCTGCAAACTTAACCAGATTGAAACAGAATCCCTGGCCCAGGCGTTTTCACACTGTGGTTTTACTGTATCGGATACCGCACCGTCAGATACGGCCCTCCCGGAGAAACCGCTTGTCTGCATTGTAAATACCTGTACCGTTACCGGCAAGGCTGAACAAAAAGCCCGCCGTCTGATCCGCCTGCTCATCCGCACCTGGCCCGGAACCCCGGTTCTGGTAACCGGGTGCTATGCCGAGGTAGAAGCGGAAACCATTGCGGCAATCGATCCGTCGGTTCGGGTTTTACCCGGTTCCAGAAAGAATGAATTGCCGGAACTTCCCGAATTTCTCGTTGATCAGCTGGCCGCTTCGCCCGGTGTACCGGTTGAAGCGGCGCTTGACCGGTTTATCTCTGCTGAACGTCATACAGCGCCGCCGTTCAGCCTTTCCACCGACAACTTTCACTTTCACTCCCGTGCATCAATAAAAATACAGGACGGATGCAACAACGCCTGCGCCTATTGCCGTATCCGTCTTGCTCGGGGTAAAGCGGTCTCCCTTTCTGCAGACGAAGTGCTGTCACGCATTACCGCCATAGAGGATGCAGGATGGAATGAAGTAATTCTGACCGGGGTCAACCTGTCCCAATACGAATCAGACGGCAAGGATTTCTGCGGTCTGTTGGAGAGAATCCTGCGGGAAAACACACGTATTCATGTGCGTATATCCAGTCTCTATCCTGAACGGGTTGATGAAGAACTCACGCCCCTTCTCGCTCATGACCGGATATGCCCGCATTTTCATCTGTCGGTACAGTCGGGAAGCGACCGTATTCTCTCGCTCATGCGCCGACCATACACCGCGGAAATGGTATATCTGGCAGCTGAACGGCTCAGAAGCATCAAGGAAAACCCGTTTCTTGCCTGCGACATCATAACCGGATTCCCGTCCGAATCCGATGAAGACTTTGAACAAACATATGCTCTGTGCTCCGGGACAGGATTCGCCTGGATACATGCCTTTCCGTTCTCTCCGCGACCGGGTACCGAGGCCTTTTCCATGAAGCACCCGATACCCGAACGGATTGCCGGAGAGCGGGTAGCCCGCCTCTCCATTCTCGCGGAACAAAACCGGAGTGCATACCGGAAGTACTGGATTGGCAGAACTGTACCGGCAATCGTCGAAACTGAGACCGGTACAAACGGTACCACCGTGCTCACCAACAATTATCTGTCACTCATCATACCGGAACGGGGACTCCTCCGCGGTTCCCGGGTTGCAGTACACATTACCGGAGAACATACCGGAATACTGGAAAAATGACCGGTATCACCCTATACTTTAGGTGAGCAATGTTCCGCTTTTTACATTGAGCTTTGCCCGGTAATGGATTACAATTGACTGTCTGGATGGAGGCCGTTATGAATAACGCAGGCCGGATTGCCGGTATGCTTGCAATCACACTGATTCTGGCAGTTTCATGCCGTCAGGTATTCACCGAATCAATGGGGGCCCCGCTTGCCCGGGATACACCCCCAATATCCTCGTCTGCATCGGTTAATGAGCTTCTCGATATTGCCCGTTCCCGTGACGGTTCCGACCCGGATGTTGCCAGTGAATTGCTTTCCATCCTGGCAGACAAGGATGCGTCAACAATTGATGCCCTGTCCGATGATGAAAAATCAAGCATACTGGCGCTTGGCGGAGCCGCAGTTCTGGATATTTCGGCCATAACCGAGCTATCGAATGACATATCGGCCAACCCGGCAGACCAGAATGCGCTCATAGAAAGCGCCCTGAACGCGGCAGGGAACACTGATACCACCGTTCTCGAACAGCTCCTTGCTGATACAGCAGTACTCCAGAACTGCTCCCCCGATTCAATTGTGCTTGCGTCAGTAGCGGTCATTGCAAATGCCTCGGCTGACGGCGATGCCGACGAGGTCATGACGTATCTGTCAGGCGGCGGAGCAGGAACTCTCTCCGGCGAACAAACGGATCAGCTGGATCTTGTTATTGCAGCCCTTCCCGTTCTTGAAGCCCGGCCCGACGCCGACCAAATTACCATCGGAAGTTTTGATCTTCTTGATCTTTTGCGGGGTACCATATAATGCGAACAACTTTCGGAAAACACGCAGTATCGAGCATCCTGGCAATCAGTTTTATCCTTGCGCTTCCCGGTATACTGGCTGCCCAAACCATCGATTTTTCTCCGATCGCACCGCGAACCGGTTCCGCGAGGCTTGCCGGATTTGGCGGTCCGTATGCTGCACTGGAAGCCGGTTTTGATACGCTCTCCACCAACCCGGCGGCTCTTGCCCATGTATCGAAGGCATGGTCCATAACCCGTATTGATGCAACTGTGTCAGGCCCTCTTTTTGATTTACCATCCGTGTTCAAATCCGATGATGTATCCACCGCCATGCTTGACCTGGTAGCAGACAACAACGGTTTGTATTTCGGTGCGGACGTTACCGGGCCACTTGCATTTGGAAAGGTTGACCGGAACTTCGGTTTTGGTATTTTTAACCGAACCCTTACCATTACGGACATCCCGTCAATTTCCTATGCGCAACTCCTTGTAGGAGAAGAATTTCTCATGCTGGGCGGTTATGGGCTTACCGTGTATGATAAAGATGATCATGAAATTGCAGTCGGCCTCCAGCTCAAGGGCTTTTTCCAGGTTTTTGTCGTTGAAACCGGAACAGCGGTCACGGTTATCAATACCCTCACCGATGCAGACCTGGACGGACTTCCGGCAATACTTTCTACCGGGTTCGGCCTTGATGCCGGATTTCTGTACAAGTATCAGGATCGCTTGTCGGCCGGCATAGTCTGCCGCGATCTTTTTACCCCCGTCTTTTCAAATCAGTACAGCAGTATCGGTACATTTCTCGAAGGCAGCTCCAGCAGCGACACCCAGTATGACCGCCTTTCACCCGATCTCTCTATTGGCGTGGTATATGAAATTCCGCTTCCGGAACAATGGACAACCATAACCGGCTGGAATGTCATGTTTGATTACCGGGATATTCTGTCGTTCTTTGATCCGGTATACCGTAATCCGGTTTTAAATATTGCGTTCGGTACCGAGATAGAGTTGCTTGATGTCGTCAGTTTTCGTCTCGGTATGCATGAAACCTACCTCGCCGCCGGAATCGGCCTCGACGCGACGGTCTGCGTAATCGACTTTGCCATGTACGGCAGCGAGCTCGGCCTGGAACCCGGCCGGCAACCGGTTCTCAACATTGCCTTCTCTCTGTCATTTGAACTGTAACGGTTCGCCCTTTGGTTGACAAAAAACGCCATTTGGGCTATTGTGAGCCCCGTTACTTCAACACGGGCCACTAGCTCAGTAGGTAGAGCAACGCCCTTTTAAGGCGTGGGTCACAG
>CAZGQQ010000092.1:0-6489 GCA_964527175.1 uncultured Treponema sp. | reverse complement strand
TTCGCCGGCAAACAGGACAACCAGAGTATTCATAGTACTTTGAATATCGGCACCTCTGTGGTCAGCTTGAGAAAACTTCCCTGTCGTGGTAGGCTCATTTTCATGGAACGGCCCTTGAAGATTTCGGAAATTACAACCATGGTCAAGGATCTGCTCGAACAGGCGTTCGGACAGGTTACCCTGGAGGGTGAAATTTCCAATTTCCGTCCTTCGGGAGCCGGCCACTGTTATTTTACCCTGAAAGACGAATCAAGCGCCATTTCAGCCGTCATGTTCCGGGGGAAAGCACGAAGTCTCTCCTTTGAACCAAAAGACGGCCAGCTGGTGCATGCAACCGGATCCCTTTCAGTGTATGCCGCACGCGGAACCTACCAGATCATTGTTGAGTCCCTCGAGCCGGCCGGAGCCGGGGACATACTGCGCCTGTTGGATGAACGCCGCCAGCGCCTTGCGGCCGAAGGCCTTTTTGACGACGGGCGCAAAAAACCCCTGCCCTCCTTCCCGTTTCGTGTGGCAGTCATTACAAGCCCGACCGGCGCAGCTGTCCGTGACATCCTGCAGGTAATGCGCCGCAGAAATCCGCTCATTGACATAGTAATCCTTCCTGCGCCGGTTCAGGGATCAGAAGCCGCTCCCGTGCTGATTCGGCAAATTGAAACGGCAAACCGCTTCTCCATGGCAGATATCATCATCATTGGCCGGGGAGGCGGATCCCTCGAAGACCTGCTCCCCTTTTCCGACGAGTCGCTGGTCCGTGCGGTTGCCGAATCCGCCATTCCCGTCATCAGCGCTGTCGGTCATGAAACCGACTGGTCTCTCTGCGATTTTGCCGCCGATGCCCGCGCTCCCACACCGTCCGCCGCGGCAGAAATTGCCACCCCGCTCCTGGATGAATGGACATACCGGATCACGCAGGCACGCGAAACACTCGAACAGACAATGGTATCCCGGATCGAGCGGATACGGCTCATGATGTCACGGTTTGATCCTGAATCGCTTGAATTGCGCATGCGGAAGATTGAGCAACCCCTCCTTATGCGCCTTGATGACGCCAAAGAAACCATGCTCACCGCGCTCAGGGAACGTACCCGCGAATTACGGCATACAATTCTGATCTGTACGGAACAGCTCCGGGGAGCAAACCCGGCAGAAATACTCAAACGGGGCTACTCGGTGGTACGCGACAGTGAAACCGGCGCCGTACTGCGAAACGCCGCAGATACCCGGCCGGGCAGGCGCCTGGTCATACAACCGGAAGAGGGTACCCTGTGTGCCCGGGTGGAGGAATGCAGCAATGAAGAAATTTGAGGAACGTCTTGAACGCCTTGAAGAACTCAGCGACAACATACGGGATTCATCCCTGCCGCTCGAATCGGCATTGTCCCTGTTTGAAGAGGGAATACAACTGGCCCGTTCTCTCGAGAAAGACATTGACCGGATTGAAGGGAAAATACAGGTTCTGATGAATGAGCCCCTCAAAACCGGCAATAAACCGGAACTCGATCTTTTCGAGACTATGGACGATGATGAACAGTAATGTTCAATCCGGCCGGTTACAGCCGGTACGGGAACTGTCGGGTCCAGTAGCCCGAAAAATTGCGGCCGGAGAAGTTATAGACCGGCCAGCGGCGGTTGTCCGCGAACTCATCGATAACGCTATAGATGCCGGCGCAACGCATATTGATGTTGAAATTGACTCTGGCGGAATAGAGCGCATTCGTGTTCGCGACAACGGATGCGGCATGACCAGAGACGATCTCGCGCTGTGCACCAAAACCCATACGACCAGTAAAATAGCGAACGAAAATGACCTGCTCACCCTTTCTACCCTCGGTTTCCGCGGAGAAGCCCTCTCATCCATCCGGGCGGTGAGCTCGCTCGAGATCATGACGGCACGGGACGGCACGGCCTGGAAACTGGATGACCGGGGTATAACCCCCGACCGGTTGCCGGAGGGTACGGTACTGGAACTCCGCGGTCTGTTTGCCAATTTCCCGGCCCGGCGGCAGTTTCTCAAAACACCGGCTTCCGAATCTGCCCTGTGCCGCCAGGTTCTCATTGAAAAAGCCCTGGCCTGGCCGGGTATTACCTTCCGCTATACGAGCGGAACCGCACAGCCGTTGATACTGCCGGCGGTTGAATCACTTCGTGAACGGGTAATCGCTGCACTCACCCCCCCGGAGAGCGACTCCTTTTTCCATGCCCTTGAAACGGAAGGAGAAGGTTTTACGGTATCGGTCATTGCCGGAACCAGTGCTGTTACCCGCGCCAATCGCAAGAACATCATGGTTTTTGTAAACGGACGGCGCATTCAGGAATACGGACTCGTACAGGCGCTCGAATATGGCGCCGAAGGGTATTTCCCGAACGGATCACATCCCTTTGCCATTCTTTTTGTCACCATGGATCCCTCGCTTGTCGATTTCAATATCCATCCGGCAAAGCGTGAAGCACGGTTTCGCGATCTTTCCGCACTGCATCATGCAACGAGTTCCCTCATGCGGAATTTTTTCAGAAATGATGTCATCGCGGGAACCGTCCGCCCGTCACCTGAGCAACCCTACGGTCTCTTTCACGGTGAGTCCCGTACCGGCAGCACCGGCGCCGATGTCACAAAACCCCGTTTCACCCGCGATTCCTTTGCCGCATATGACAGAAGCATGCCGCAGAGCAACACAACCGCATTCCTTGCAGCAGAAGCACTTTCAGAAAGACAGAACAAGCATACTGATCAGGATGGATCAAATGCCGTTTCGACCGGTGCGGGTGCCGGGTCCTTCCGGTATCTCGGACAGGTATTGGGGACATTCCTCGTTGTTGAAAAGGATTACGAACTCATGCTTATTGACCAGCATGCCGCCCATGAGCGCATTCTGTTCAATGCCCTGAAAGAAAGCCAGGCACCCGTTCAGGAATTGCTCGTTCCCTACCGCATTGACACGGAAAGCCGTGCGGAAGACCGTATTCTGGAAGAAAACCGTCAGGCTTTGGCACATGCCGGATTTCTTCTTGAGCCGGCAGACCAAGGGTGCTGGCAGGTGACCGCAGTAAACGAACGATGGACGGGAACCGAAGAAGATCTCAGGCGGGACATTCTTGAAGCAGGACGGGAACCGGACAGTCTCATTACCCGTCTTCTTGCCCGAGCCGCCTGCCGGGCAGCCTGCAAGGACGGCGACATTCTCGATCCCGCAACGGCCCGTGATCTGGTTGAACAGACCCTTGCCCTTGAAGAGCCGGTCTGCCCTCATGGCAGACCGGTATGGGTCATCCTTTCACGAAAAGAATTGTTTGAACGAGTGCGGCGGATCTGAAGTTCCGCATCTACAGGGTATTGATCAGCCGTTTTACTTCAGCTGCTTTTTCATAATCGCTCTTTGTCCTGATCAAATCTTCCAGTATCTTTTTTGCGTCGGTTTTCCGCTCCAGCTGAATATACAGCTTCCCCAGCTCATAGCGGGCGTCCCAGTTGGATGGTGCCATTTTCACCAGATCCGCATAGGTTTCCGCCGCTTTTTCCAGCAAACCGGCGCTGGTATAGGCGGTGGCAAGATTTTCAACGATGGTCGGGTCTTTCGGGTTTTTTGACACGGCGCGCGCGAAGTGTTCAACTGCCTTATTGTATTCTTTCCTGAGTCCGTACACCTTTCCCAGATTGTTGTTTACCTCGTAGTTGTCGCTTTCAACCGTAAAGGCTGCGGTAAACTGATTGAGGGCATCTTCAATCCTGTTTGCCTCAAGATACATGATACCAAGGTTGATACGCGGCTTGACATACTTGGGATCCGCCGCTATGGCACGGGCATATTGCTGGACTGCAACATCGGACATCTTGTTTCGTTCCCCGGCAAGTCCATAGGTATACAGGAAGACGGCATTACGCGGCTCGGCGGCAACCGCCTTTTTTGCATAATCAAGTGCCTGGGCATTGTTTCCGAGTTCCAGCTGCACGGTAGCCATGTTGTAATTGGTACGGCCGTCATCCGAGCCGAGGGTGAGCGCCTCGCGGAAATACCGCTCCGCCGACTGATAGTCGCCCCGGGTACTGTATGCTGCAGCCATTTCACGAAGTGCCTGAACATTGGCCGGCTCATGTTTGAGTGCAGTTGTGTAGTTCAATATTGCTCCGTCCGTATCGCCTTTCGCAGTAAGCAGACGCGCAATTTCTATATACGCACGGGTATAGTCCGCCTTGATCCGGGTTGCCCCACGGAAGGCAGACAATGCGGCATCGGTTTTGTTCAACCGCCGGTTTGTCAAACCCAGATTGAAAAAGGCCGGTTCAAACGAGGGCGCGAGCCTGGTCGCCGTTTCGAAACTGGTACGTGCGCCGGTAAAATCCCCGCGCATGAACTGCTTGCGCCCCAGTTCGTATACGTACAGGTAATTCCGCAGATCCAGCCGTACGGCCTCTGCCAGTTCGGCCTCTGCCTGGGCGAGTTTTCCCTGTTCCTCATATATTTTTGCCCTGAGCCAATGAGCCTTGGCAGATGAGGGATCGGCCTGTATTGCCTTGTTGACATATTCAAGGGCGCTGGAGAGCGATTCGGTCTTTATGGTACTGTCATCGGTTTCGGTCGCAATGGTATACAAGGACTCCGCCATCTCCAGATATTTTGACGCATTGAACTTGTCTTCTCCCTCGGGAAGATCTGCTTCTGCCCGATTGAAATAATCCTGCGCGGATCGAAAACTGCCCGATTCCGCCGCCTGTTTGCCGCGTGCGACATTACGGTTCACGTCTTCAATCTGTTTTTGGAGCTGTTTGTTCTTGTTGGCAAGACTTTCCTCGAGAGCCTTGCGTTCTGCTTCTTCCCGCTCGGAGTTTTCCTTTTCCATACGCTCGCGAGCTTCCTGGTCGGACAGGCTCTCCCCTGCTTCTGCAGGTGCCTGATCCTGGGAAGAACGGTCCGCTGCCCGGGCAGATCCGCTGCGGGCATTCCGCTCCGATTCATCGTTCATGCGCGATGCGGCGCGCCATGCCTCGTCCGCCGCCGAGGCAATCCGGGCTGCCGCCGCCCGGGCCGCAGCAAGCGCTTCCTCGAGCTCACGCCGGTCAACAGACTCGCCCGCATCCATACGCTCACGGGCACGTTTGGCCGCAAGCACGATATCAAGCAGTTCGGAGGCTTCGGTATCCTCCGGATTTTCTATGAGAAGTGTTTCGAGCAACGCAAGTGCCCGGTCGAATTCTTCCTTGTCCACATACGTCCTGACCAGCGTCAGGGTGTTTGCCCTGCGCTGTGCAGCATTTTCGCTGCCGGAACTTCTGATCCAGGACAGCGCCACAAAAAGAAGCGCGAGCACAACAACCGCAGCAATTGCAGCGATAACGATTTTTTTCCGGTTATTCAAGAGATCCTTCCTCATCATATTGCAATATGTCTTCCGAACCAGCCGAAAGCGTACTTGCCTGGTCTATTTCCTGCAGCGAAGAACTGACTTCGTCCATGAGCCGCTGGTACCGCTCGGCTTCGGCCTTCCGTTCTGCCTCGCTCGCCAGCCGTGCGGCTTCATCCCTCAAAGACCGTTCTTCCTGTATCCGGATCTCCTCCGAAAGCAGGGAAATAAGCTGACGGATTGAATCGCTTTGCCAGGACGCAGGATCAAGCGTCAAATACATCCGGTAGTCTTCAACCGCCTGCGAAAAATGCTCCAGCTTTACCTGTGCATTGGCGCGATGGAGATACGCAGGGGCATAGGCTGAATCCTGTTCGAGAGAGCGAGTATACATGGTTACTGCCTCATCAAAGGATTCCTGCACAAAATACACATTTCCGGCGTTAAAATACAACACTTTCCGGTTTGTCCCCGGAACCGAGATACCCCGCATGAATGTGGTGACCGCATCAGCGCCCTTGCCTACCTGCTGGTAACACAGTCCAAGATAGATAAAAACACGGGGATCCGTACCGTCCTGCATTGATGCACGGTATAACAGGGGAATCGCTTCTTCGGGCTTGTTTTGCCGGAACAGTCGTTCTCCTTCAGAGAAATAGTCAATGGCCGCTATGCCCGACATAACGGTACACAGGAACAAAACAACTGAAATCCTTTGTTTACCAATGGTGGTCATATTTGACATTACCTCATAAAAGCTATAATCTTGTACATATGTCATCCATGTTTGTCGGAATAATTCTGGTACTCGGTACCGGTATTGCAGTTCTCCTCGTTTTTCTCGTTAAATCTTTTATCGTTCCGCAAAAGCTGTCAAACATAGAAAAACTCATCAATAACGGCAAGTACAGCCAGGCAATCAAACAGGCAAAAATGCTCATCGTTCGCAATCCCCGCGATTCGGAAGCACGATACCTCCTTGGCAAGGCATATCTTGCCGACGGCAAGTCCGAACTGGCGCTCATGGAATTCAAGGCGATAAACGCAACCGCGATTTTCTCCAAAACCCTGCCAGAGCCCGAATTCCGCAAAACCCTTGCCAAACTCTTTCTCAAATACAATCAGCCGGAAGAAGCGCTCAAGGAAACC
>CAZGQQ010000091.1:0-6688 GCA_964527175.1 uncultured Treponema sp. | reverse complement strand
CGCCCTGAATGGGCCGGGATTCAAGCTTGGTAAGGTTGAGTCCGTTCTTCATGAAAAGACCGAGCGCGTCATGGAGAGCACCGGGCTGGTTGGCAACCGTGAAGATGATGGACGCGTGATTCGGTGCGTCACTGACAATTTCTCCTGCCCGTGCCACAACCACGAAACGGGTGTAATTCCGCGGATTCGTTTCGATGCCCGACTTGAGCACGTCGAGCCGGTAAATGGGAGCGGCAGTTTCGCTCGCAATTGCCGCTCGGGACGGATCTTTTTCTGCCGCGACAAATTCTGCCGCGCCGGAGGTCGAATCGGTTTCAATATGCTTCCATGCCGGATAGTGGGAAAGAAAATCATCACACTGGGCAAGACCCTGGGGATGCGAGTAAACCGAAGTGATGGAATCCATCGTTGCTCCGGGAACTACCAGGAGAGAATGCTCTATACGGATGGTAACTTCCCCCACTATCTCAATGTCTTCATAGCGTGCAAGGTTGTCGTAATTTTCATAGACGGAACCCGCGAGACTGTTTTCGATGGGGAGCATGCCGCATTCGGCTTTCCCTTCAAGCACCGCATGGATTACTTCGCGGAAATTGGTTACCGGAAGCGATTCAGCTTCTTCATCATAGTAGCGGCGGATAGCCTGTTCGGCGTACGCGCCGCGGCCGCCGGAATAGGCGCAGACAATCGGCTGGTCGGGGCCGCCCGCCTTGCGGACAACACCGGTAACACCGGTAATCGATCCGGTCCGGGGAATTGACCTGCGGGACACGGCGCGGCCCACCACGGGCGCGAGCACTTCGATATCCCGCATCATCTTTTCGAACTGGTCGGGATACAGGGACTGCACTCCGTCGGAAAGCGCCTTGTCCGGTGTCGGATGCACTTCTACGATGAGACCGTCCGCGCCGGCGGCAATAGCCGCAAGCGACATGGGCGGAACCTTGTCGCGTACGCCGACCGCGTGACTCGGATCTACTATGATGGGCAGATGGGTCAGCGAGCGGAGAATCGGGATGGCGGAAAGATCGAGCGTATTGCGCGTCGCCTTCTCGTAGGTCCTGATACCCCGTTCACAGAGTATAACGTCCTCGGTACCGCTTGAAAGGAGATATTCCGCGGCCATGAGCCATTCTTCGATGGTGGCGGAAAGTCCCCGCTTGAGAATGACGGGCTTTCCGAGCGCTCCAACTTTTTTCAGGAGTTCGAAGTTTTGCATGTTCCGGGCACCGATCTGGTACACATCAACATAATCTTTCATTGCGGGAATCGCGTCGGAAGAGACAATCTCGGTAACCACGGGAAGCCCCCAGGCGTCACCCGCTTCGCGGAGATACTTTACGCCTTCCTCGCCGAGGCCCTGAAACGCATACGGACTCGTACGCGGTTTGTACGCCCCGCCCCGGAGCATGACCGCGCCGGACTCGGCGACACGCGCAGCGGACTCCATGATCTGCTCGCGGCTTTCTACCGCGCAGGGACCGGCGATGACCGTTACCCGGTTACCGCCGATCTTGACGCCGCGTACGTTCACCACCGTGTTATCCCGTTTGAACTCGCGGGAGGCCATCTTGTAGGGTTTTGAAATGGGAATGACCCGCTGCACGCCGGGAAGGATCTCCACTTCACGGGGATCGATACCGACCTTCCCCACCGCGCCGATGATGGTTTCTTCATCTCCGGCTATTTCGTTAACCCGAAGGGAATTTTTTTCGAGGAAAACCCTGATGCGCTGTTTGTCCTCATCCCTGATATTTTTCTCAAGTACAATTACCATGTTGCCGTCCTCAAAATGTCTGCGAATACTCCGGCTGCTGTTACATCAGCGCCGGCCCCGTATCCGTGGATAACCAGCGGAATGGGTGAATAATATCGTGTTGTAAAGGCGAACGCATTACTGCCCCCCGTTACTGCTGCAAGCGGACCGGTTCCCGGAATTTCTACCGGGCCGGCGGCCGCATGGCCTTCCGCAATTGTTCCTACGAATCGTAGCACGTTTCCGCTCGCTGTTACAGCCTCTATGCGTTTTTTATACCATTCGTCTATCTCGGGAAGCCTCGCGAGGAATTCGTCAACCGTGCCGGAGGTATCAAAGTGATCCGGCAAGGCACCTTCCGAGATCACATCGTCCAGGTTGAGGGTCATGCCGGCTTCCCGCGCGATAATGAGCGCCTTTCGGGCGACATCCATGCCGGACAGATCGTCGCGGGGATCAGGCTCGGTGAAGCCCTTCTCGCGCGCCTCAAGGACAGCCTGTGAAAACGGGATACCTTCGTCGAGCCGCCCGAAAATATACGACAGGGATCCGGACATAATACCTTCAAACCGCAGGAGCCGGTCTCCGGACTTGAGCATGTTGCGGAACGTATCGATTACAGGAAGACCCGCGCCAACATTTGTTTCGTAGAGGAACCGTTTGCGGTTCTTTGCCGCAGCGGACCGGATTGACTGATAGTAGTCCATTTCACCCGAATTCGCCCGCTTGTTCGGAGTAACAACGTGAATGCCCGCTTCGAGAATGTCGGCATACCTGAGCGGAAGATCACCGGTCGCAGTACAGTCAACAAACACCGGATTGAGCGGCTGTTCGCTCCGGACAAAAGAGAGCATGCCGTCCACGGAAGAATGCGTGTCGGACGCGGCAAGCAGGTCGTTCCAGGCGGAAAGGTCGAGCGAACTGCGGTCAAGGCACATGACCCGGGAATTGGCGATACCGCAAACCCGGAGCGCTATGTTGGACTTTTCCAGTTCTTTTTGCTGCAGACGCACCTGCTCCAGGAGTTTTCCGCCCACCACGCCGATTCCGAACAAAAAGAGTTCGATGGTCTGCATGGTGTCGAAGAAAAATCGGTGCGCAATGCGTACCGCCTTGTCTCCCTCGTCCTTTGCGACAACCGTACTGATCGAGCGTTCGGACGAGCCTTGTGCAATTGCGTGAATATTGATGCCGCCGAAGGCAAGCGCGGAAAAGAATTTACCGGCAATGCCTTTGGTACTGATCATGCCGTCGCCTACAATCGAAACAATGGACATGCCCGATAGTACCGAAACCTCGTTTACGAGTTTGTCCTGCATTTCATGAACGAACTCTTCATTCAGGATGCGTCTGACCGTTTCGGTTTCATTCTCACGGACGCAGAAACTGATGGTAAACTCGGAGCTCGACTGGGTAATGAGCAGGACCGACGCGCCTGAGCGGCTGACCGCGGAAAAAACCCGCGCAGCAATTCCCCGGCGGCCCTTGAGCCCGGCGCCGGAAACACTCACGAGGGCGACACCTGAAAGACAGGATATACCCCTGACCGGGCCGGGATCAGTGTCGTGTTGTATGGAATCAGCCGGAGCGATACGGGTACCCCGTGCAGACGGATTGAAGCTGTTCCGGCTCCAGGTTTCAATGCGGCGTGAGGCAATCGGGGTGAGCGTTTTGGGATGGAGTACCTTGGAGCCGAAAAACGAAAGCTCCATGGCTTCTTCATAGCTGATATCATGCACGAGCTCGGCGTCCGATACAATGCGGGGATCGGCCGTGTAAATTCCGTCAACATCCGACCAGATCTCCAGCTGTTTCGCATCCAGTCCCATTGCCATGAGCGCGGCGGAAAAGTCGGATCCGTTGCGGCCGAGAAGCGTCTGTTTACCGGATACGTCTGAACTGACAAATCCGCCCATGAGCAGTATCTGCTCTCCGGAATCACGGAGCGGCAAAAACTTTTCTTCAATTTTTTCAAACGATGGATCCGCTTCACGGGCAGGTCCGCCTTCGGTAATGATGTACTCCCGGCTGTCAAGGACCCGGACATCTTCTCCGGACGCGGAAAGGATTTCCGCCATAACGGGAACGGAGAGCCGCTCCCCCATACCGAGAATACGGCATTCAACGGTTTCGGGACATTCACCGAATGCAAATGATGCACCGAGAAGCTGTTCATATTCTGTATAAATCGGATCCAGCGCTTTCCCCACGCGGGCGGCGGAGAAACCGGCGACCGCGGAAGCCAGGTCTGTCATGATGGCGTCGTGGCGCTCTCTCAGTTCACGGGCGGCCTGTGCGGGAGACTCCGCGGTACCTTCGGTGAACAGGCGGATGATACTGTCCTGCAGCATGTTTGAAATACCACTGACTGCAGATACCACAACCCCGACCCGGGAATTGCGGGCACGGTCGCGGATTATTGCGGCAGAGTTACACATACGTTCGGCACTTCCCATGGAAGTACCGCCAAATTTCATTACCAGCATAGGAACCTCTCGAATACGTAGAATACTCAATTTCATCAGAGAGTTCTAGTAGTTTTTGTATATTTATGCAGTTTTTCTGTAGTATTTATACAATACCGGGGATTGTTGCCCCGGTATGCTTGTGATACACTGTGCCCATGGATAGCGGACGACTCAGACTGTTTACCATCAACAGACGCACCAAGCGTGTTCAGAACAAACCTGAACCGGACGGTATTGTGCTGCCGGCATATCGCAAACTGGGCGGCTCCATGACCCACCGTGCCGACATCGTCTGGATAAATACCGCCATGAAAAAGGATGACATCAGGGATCTAGTCCTGGCGCATCCGCAGTATTCACTGTTTCCGGTCTGCACCGGCACCGTTGACTCCATTGTCGGCGTTCTTTCTGCGAGAAGTTTTCTCGAATCACTTCTTGCTCCGGAATGGTGCGGGCTCAAATCGCTCGTAAAAAAACCGGTATACCTCCCCGAAACCGTTACGCTGGTAAAAACACTCGGAGCCCTGGCGAATGCCGAGTGTCCGCTTGCCTTCATCATTGACGAATACGGTGGTATAGAGGGCATTGTAACCAGAAACGGTATCATACAGGAACTCATGGAAGAAGTATGTGACGATTACCCCGATGAAGATCCCGACATATTCCGCCGTGAAGACGGATCGTTTCTGGTAAGCGGCCATACCCGCATGGAAGACCTTTCAGGACTCATCGACCTTCCCGCGGCGGAAGAAAACGCGAACGAGTACTACACCCTTGCCGGGTACATCCTTTCAGTACACGGCAGTATCCCCAAAACCGGGGACAGCATCCGGGCAGGTCTTTGGCACATTGAAATAGTGGATATGGATTCTCACCGGATAGACAAGGTGCTCATCACTGCCGCGGAAGACGCCGATCAAGAAGTCTGAAAAATGATGAGACCAGTGCCAGGGCCACGGCAATGGCAAAAGCGGCGCTGAGCGTTGAAAACCCCGTGGCTGAAGCTTCGGCACGGTTACCCCAGACCGAATACAGCATTGTTTCATACATGCCGCCCCCGGGAACCAGCGGAATGATACCGGGGACAATGTAGACTGTTGCAGGTTTTCCAAAAACTCGTGATACCAGTTCCGAACATACACCTACCGCAAACGCTCCGGCAAAACTCCCCGCAGCCGGCCCCACCGAGAACGCTGATACCACAAGATATACTACCCAACCAAGAGCGCCAAACAGTGCCGACCAGATCAGATCACGGCGAAGGCTGTAGTAAAAATAGGCAAAAGCACCGGATGCGAAAAACGCCAGGAAAAACGCCGACAGAAGTTCCGGCCGGACGCGGATGGCGGTGGTATAGGCTGCTTCCGCCGGAAAAAGAACCAGACCGAAAGCCGCTCCGATGGACAGGGCTGCGGCGGTAACGAAGGCATCGAGGAGACGTGCAGAGCCAGCAACAAGATCACCGGCAATAATGTCGCGTATCGCGTTAACGATGGCTACTCCCGGTACCAGAGCCATGAGCACGGCAATACTGACGTTGCCCGTAGACAGAATGCATCCTGTCCACACAGCCAGTCCTGAACAGAGAGAAATAACGGCGCCGCCGGCAACGGCCGAAACAAACGACGACGGCTTGAGCCGGGAAACAAGAAAGAGCACGGTGCGCATGACCGCGCCGATGACAAAAGCGGCCAGTCCCTCACGAATGGTTCCGCGAAACAGAAGTGAAAAACAGAATCCTGAGACCGCCGTGGCAGCTACCACTTTTGCCGGTCGGTACACCGGAGAGCGCTGTATACGGCCAAGCACCGAAGCGACAAGTGCCGGAGAACGGAAATGGGGACGGGTCTTGAGCCGACGGGCAAGCTCGTTAACCCGGGCAACAATACCGAGATTTATTGTCCGGGATGTTACCCGTTGAATACGGGTATGGCTGTGACCTGCAGTATCAAAACAGGTGAGCATAACCACGGTGGGCGTTACAAACGCGGAAGGACGCTGTGCACCCAGCGCGTTTGCTATCGAAATCATGGCTTCCTCGCTCCGATACGTCTCCCCGCCATTTTTAAGGATCATGAGACCCGATTCGAGCGCAGTATCGAGAACTTCATCGACACGTGTATTCATTCCCCGGTTTTCCATACACCACTAGTTGTAGCCGTGTACGCGGAACGGGTCAAGCAATACCGGTCACTATTCTTGCACCTGTGCCGTTTTTTCACTACAATGCCCCTACGAACCAATTATTTTTAAGGAACCGACATGAGCAAGATTACAATGAAAAATGCCATTGCAGAACTCGACGGCGATGAAATGACCCGTGTTCTGTGGACGGTAATAAAAGAGAAACTTCTTGAACCCTTCGTGGATCTCAAGACAGAATACTTCGATCTCGGACTGAAGGCTCGAGACGATTCGGATGACGCGATAACCTATGCGTCCGCCGAAGCCATCAAGCGGCTCG
>CAZGQQ010000090.1:0-6706 GCA_964527175.1 uncultured Treponema sp. | reverse complement strand
GAAGGCGCGTAGCGTACTCTAACGTCCACGTAAAAGCTCCTTGAAATCCGGATTGAGGATGTTCAGTATACGAATTATTCAGTGGCGGTACAAGGGAGGCCACTCAGCGCAACAGGGAATCATCACCTTGTTCAAGCGCACGGGCAATCTTCAAGATTGCCGGAATATCCTCAAGAACGAGTTCTGCAGTACCGTTTCCGGAGAAATCTTCATCCAGGGACAGCAGAAACTCTTTCGCTTCCCGGGCTGTCCGTTCCGCTTTTTCAAGATCTCCCTGAAAAAGGTGATACATGAACAATTGAAGACGGGCATGAATCCGGTATATCGCTTCCCCGGATTCATCGCCTGCTACCGTGAGAAGCGGTTCAACAACCGCTGAATCATTTTCAATGTTCTCATCACGCAGATAGGCATCTGTCAGATTTATTACCATTCGGGTGTCGGTTACCTCTTCAAAAGAAGGCAACCGCTGTCCAATAGCCGCAGACGCGCTTACCCGTCCGTCGGGAAAGAGAACAGTCGCATACTGTTCATTGGCAATAACGGCATAGCTCGTACCGGTATCCACAAAGCGGGGATAATCAACTGCCGGGTCAAGACGCCGGATTACCGCATGACCGTGTTTCCTGATTCCGGAAGCGGTATTGGCCAGTGCGACAATAACCGGCTGCTGGGAGGGTGTGTACGCCTGTGAGACATGCAGAAGGAGCGGATCACCACTGGTAAACCATCCCGGAATAATGATGTTCCGTACCGGGGCACCCACGACAAGACGTGCAGGAACCGCACTGTAAAGTGCCCGTATGCATTCATACCGTGCGGGCAGAGTCAATTTCTCATGGAGTCCGAAAAGCCGGAGGACACGGTAGCCTTCATAGGCCTGTGTATACGGGTTGATATACCGTATGGGCTGTTCATAGTCGACAAAATCATCGACATCAATCTCACGGTTGGTTTTCCGGTACATTTCAAGTTGTTCATATTGTTCCACCGAAAGGGGAAACGCGGGACCGTCTTTATCGGTATCCGGTCCTATTGTGATACATCCGGTACAAACAACGAGAAAAGCAGCAAGCACCATCAACAGTTTTTTCATCCGTATCTCTCCTGAATCCCTGCCAGTATACCATGAAAGGGTCTGTTCAGTCGAATTGAAGAGGGCCGGATTGTTCTGGGAATTTGTCCGGAACTACCGTATAGTAGGATTATGAGCGATCCTTGCGATTTCATCCGTTTACCGTCACCCGTCGGAACACTGACCATAACCGCAGCGGGCGCGGCCGTCATATCAATCTGCTTCGGTGAACCAACACCGCAAGTTTCACCACCGGACGGCTGCATTCACCGCCACACCCCGTTTCTTGATTCCGTGTGTACTGAACTCGATGCATGGTTCTCCGGACGATTACGCCGATTTACGGTACCGGTCAGGCTCACCGGAACGCCGTTTCAGCTGACAGTTTGGGAAGCAATTACCGCCATCCCCTACGGTGAACACCGGAGCTACGGCGAGATTGCCCGGACAATCGGCAGACCGGGCGCCGTGCGCGCCGTCGGTGGCGCCTGCAACCGCAATCCGATACCACTTATAATCCCCTGCCACCGGGTTCTAGGCGCTAACGGCTCCCTCACCGGTTTCGCCGGCGGGATACCGGTCAAACAAAGACTCCTGGCACTGGAAGCAGGTTTTTCTTGACAGTACCGGAAAGCCTTCCTATAATTTTGTATCGAAATGGTAATAAAAAAAAGCAGATTCTGTACCGGATCTGTACAGGAGTGAAATTATGGTAAAAAAAATGATGTTCTTGCTGCTCTGTGTCTGGGTTGTATGTGCAGCATGTTCGAAATCCGAAAAGTCAACAGGTTTCCAGGACACCGGTGACAACCAGCAGAAGAAGTTACAATTTCAGGGAGTCATTCTCTCGGATATTCGTGCTGCAGTACTGCAGGATGACGGAGTCATGAATAATCTAGCTTCCGGCGGCGGCAGCATAGTACGCGCCGGTGATGTTGTTGAACTGAAAATGGTACAAGCGGAAGACGGCTCCGGAAAGGTGCCTGAGATGAAAAAAGATGCCGTTCGCCTGTCCGATAAAAACAAGCGGAATTTCTATCATGTCATTATCGAAGATGCGGATTACTGGATTCAGGACTATGCCATTGCTCCTGAAGCGATTCCGGGCATCGTGATTTCGGATGAAGCGTTCCTCTGTACCGACGCTGATATCAGCACGATGACATCATGGAGAAATCCCCTTGGTACGATTGTCGGAATTCACAAAAAAGACTCTGACAGCAAATTTCTCTGTATCAGTTCATACCTTCCCTATAATGAAGAAGAAAAACAGCGGTCTGCATCGCGACACTTCGTTGAGAAAGCTGTTGTCTCGGAGAAACCTGATGACATTGCTGCATACACACTTCTGCTGACTGCACAGAGTCAGAAGGAAGAAGCGGTCAAGCGAAAACAACTTGAAGCGGCGCTGGAAAAGAATACCGCATTCAAGGCTCTCATCCAAAAGGAGCTTGATATTCTTGACGGTACAATCGAGGAAGGAAGTGATTTTACCGGCACCTATCGATACGTTCCGCTCACCGACAATTTTTACATCGAATATACCGTACAAGACACTGATGGCGTACCGGTTACTAAAATATGGGCCAAACACGGCTCTGTTATCGAAATCAGCGATGGTATCGATATGTGGTACAAATCAGATCTTGAAACCGGCGAACACATGAAATACAACGAAGACACCAAAATCTGGGAACAGTCTGCAACCGGGTACCCCGGACTTACCACCGTTACCCCCGGGGACAATTACCCCCTTACCCTCTTCGAGGTCGATTTCATGGACAAGATCAGGAAGCAGGAAAACCCCTATTCACAGATTCAAAAGGCATATTCCGGAACAGAGGAAGTGGCCGGTGTTCAGTGTTGGGTGTTTGACCTCAATAAAATTGACAACAGGACCAGCATGATGTGCTGGGTTGACCCGACAAATGGTGCAACGCTCAAAGCCGTAAACAAAAGAGATGAAAGCGGTTTTGAAGTAACCCGGTATGACCTCGAATATCAAGGATCATGAGATAAAAAGACCGGCCGTTCTGGCCGGTTTTTTTTTATGCCTTTCCCGGCGGACAATACTTTTTCCGGTCCGCAGTGCAAAGCCGGTACACGATATCCCGTCCCGATTTGATACAGGTTACAATTCCTCCACCGGGCTGAACCCACTGACCAGCCATCCAGAAATTCTTCAATCCGGGTAATGTTTTGGGTATGGTAACCATCATGGTTTTCGGATTGATGAACCACCCTTCAAATGTTCCGTTCCGGTTTCCGGTGTACCGTTCCCAGGTACGAGGGGTTGCTACATCGATCATTTCTATATCCTTTGAAATTCCGGGATAGATTTGTTCCAGCGCCCCGATAACGGTATCAGCAGCCTTTTTTTTCTCCACGGCATACCGATCGCGGTCAGCGGATAGTGTTTTCCAATACTCATAGTTCGAGGGATACATGATCTCGACCAGAGCCTTCCCCTTCGGAGCCATGGCCGGATCCCGGCCATAATGCTTTATCCCTATTCCGGTTTGCCGTCTTCCTTCAAGTGTTACCGGTTTCTCAAGATACCGTACAGCCATTTCCGGCTCTGTCCCCAGATCACGGTTAATGCCAAGCGAAACGCACAGAAGCGGCGTGAAAAGCGGCAAATCACGATAGAGGCGGTCCAGTTTTCGACTGGTAAACCGTCCATCAAGCATCTTGTAAATGGTGGTGGCTCCGTCCGCGCAGGATATGACCTCATCGCCGGAATATTCACTGCCGTCGGAAAGGCGGATGCCAACCGCCCTCTTTTTCTCGACCAGAATCTTTTCAACCCGGGCGTTGTACCGTATTGTTCCCCCCATCGCCCGGTAAGTATCTTCCATGGATCTCGATACCGCTAACGATCCGCCAAGGGGATATCCTGCGTTGTCGGTTGAATGCCAGGCAAGCATCATGAGCAACGCGAAAAAAGAAAAGTCCGGCATATCAAGGATATTTCTTATTCCTTCACGGACATGTACTCCCGAAAAACGCTTCGCGTATTCCCCGACCGTTAAGTCACCATATTCCCGGAACTCTTTCATGAAGGGTTTCATGGTCTTTATCATGGACAGATAATCGCCCATACCCCACAGTTCCCGGGGTTTGTCTGTCGCAGATGGAAATGAAATAAACTTTTCCATGAGACCGGTAAAGCAATCAATTTCCGCAGCATCTTCCGGAGAGAGCTCTTTCAGGTGCCGGTTGAAGCGTTCCCGGTCCGTATAGGCAATAAACCATCGGCGGTCATTTTCAGGTCCAACTTCAATCCGGGTAATTTCCTCCCGACCCAGAAATTTCCTGTTAGTCAGCAGCCCCACTTCATCAAGATACTTACCAAGCAGACCCTTGCCTGAGGAACCGCATAACCAGTGAATACATCCATCGATGAGATACGCACCCCGCTTCCAGGAAGTGCACAGCCCTCCCGGCAGATCATGCATTTCAAATATCTCAGTGTCATACCCATTCGACTGCGCGTGAATTCCTGCTGAAAGGCCGGCCATGCCCGCGCCAATTATAATAATCTTTTTCACATTACTGCTCCTTCTGTACCAATTCAGTGATTACATCGGCGGAACCGGGTCCGCCTGCCTTGCCCTCATATTTGATGAAAACTCCGTCAGCCTCCCGATACCAAAAACTCATGCTGAAGAACAGAGCCGGAACACCGGACGCAGAAACTTTGATATGAATAGCCCGCACTGTATTCCCCTGAACAATAATGTCTTCCGTTGTTACCCTCTTTGCGATCATGCGATAAGCCTTGTACGTTTCCGGATTTATTGTCCAGAATTCAAATCTCTTTTCTCCGTCAGCAACAAACTGCTGTAACCCTTCGGGAATAGTCGAAAGCCATGGGTTCGCATCTATTTCTATTACGTCCTTCCCTTCGTTATCAGCTGTCGTTTCTTCAACAAGGATGGAAGATTCGGTACGGGTATATTTGGTCTCCTTATCATTCTCACAGACTATCCAGAAAACAGTGCCTCCCTGTTCATCAAGAACGAATCGATGAATCACACCGGTAACCGGATCATTTTTTTCTACCAGGATTGTTCCATTACTCTCATCCTGCCTGATTGTTGTTGTAACTGTATACTCGGTATCATCCATCCTCATGGAGTAGATATACTCATCTGCCTGAATCGGCATGACGACCACGAAATACAATAGAATCGCACTAATCATTTTCACAGATTTGCTCCTTTTAACGTCCCTTCTTCCAATAGCGGTACATTTTCTGACCATACCGTATACTCTTATTCCTGAGGTATTTCACTATCTCATTGTACCGGTACCCGTCGGGGAGAAGACTTTGCGGAACAGGGGGTTCTGTTCCCTGGATATGAATGATAAAGGAAACCCAGGCTATACCGAGGCGGATGAATACATCCCGGTCATCTTCCGGTTCAGCCAACAGAGTTTGTATTTCATTAAAATAGCCCTGAAGCAATTCTGCCCGTTCTTCAAGATTCCAGAACGAAACAATCCGCTGCATGGTTACAGTGTCAATGTTCTGAATGTCAAAAAGATAGACATTATCCTCCAATCCTTCTGCACGTATGGATTTCACCAATTCTGTTGTGTTGCTTTCAAACGCCATCCAGGTATTCTGGGCAAAACGGACAAAACCCATGTACTCAAGCAATTCACGTGCAGTATTCCGTTGCTTGCTCTTTTCACCGTCAAACGAATACACTGCCAGGGTATATCCCTTGATCCGGCGGCTTCGTCTCTGAAAGTTTACCATTGCTTCCATCTGCAGCGTCCCTGATTGATACCGTTTAATACCATGATCCTCATGAACAATAACCAGTCCGTCTTTGTTCATTCGTGAAAGTGTTGTTCTGACAGTACCTTTTGAAACACCGCAGGCTTCGGCAAAATCATAGAGTATGTCGAGCGAAGGATATTTCAGCGACGGGCCATGATAGGCTTTCAGCGAGTCCGGGAACATGAGCGGGAAATGGAGAACTTCATATGTTTTAAGAGGATACTTCTCAAGAAATTTCACTCGTCCATCCTTGTTACATTTTTCCTATTACTTTTTTTATTCTGTAACATATCAGGATGCTTGTCAAGCATAAAAAAAGCGGAAGGCTTTCCTTCCGCTTATAGCAGGTGATGATTACTCAGCACTCTAATAAAACGAATCCAGTCCGCCTTTCTTTACTTCATAATGACTGAATGTCATGGCAAACGACGCACGACCCTGGGTAACCGAACGGAGAGCGGTGGAAAAACCGAACATCTTGGCCATGGGTGCCTCGGCATAAACCACTTCAATAGAAGGCTTTGATTCCATGCTGGAAATGAGACCGCCCCGCTGGGTAATCTGACCCATGGCGTCTCCCACGAAGTCCTTGGGTGAAAGAATGTCCACCTTCATGACCGGTTCGAGCAGTTCAGGCGAGGCCTTACGACACGCCTCGTCAAAGCCGATTGATGCAGCCGCTTCAAAAGCAAAGGGCGTCGCGGTCAATTCATTGTATTGTATTCCGGTGAGGGTAACGCCGATATCCACGCAGGGGTATCCGTACTGAATACCGGAACCAAATGCGTTGGTAACCGCCCGTTCGATTGCCTCGAATATTTCTTCGGGCGCTTCCGTTT
>CAZGQQ010000089.1:0-6747 GCA_964527175.1 uncultured Treponema sp. | reverse complement strand
CGTTGTACAGAACGCCCGTCACGATGTGACGGGCGTTATTGTATCGGTGCAACCGAATCCCGCAGTTCTATATGTGCGTCAAGATACACTGAATCACAGGGTTTTTCCGCAATGAGTCTGAACAACAGTTTTGTCGCCGTTCGGCCCTTTTCGTATGCGTTTTGATGCACGCAGGTGAGGCCGGGGGTAAGTGTTTCCGTTATCGGGATATCATCGAAAGCTACTAGTGAAAGGTCTCCGGGGATGGATATCCCCAATTCTCGTGCGGCACGGTAGAATCCATATGCCTGTACATCAGCCATACAGAACACGGCTGTTGGTCTGTTTTTTTCACCGAGAATCTGCCGTGCAATAGTGTATGAATCCGGAAGTGTAGCCGGTGTATGTAAGAAGGTAAACTGTTCAAGGTCGGATTTGGTTAGTGCGTGTTTTTTCGCGGAGGAATAAATGCCCTGTAATCGTGCCTCACGGGTTGCGGAGGTGTCTGCCTTTTGGAGGTCCGGCGAGATTGAGTGCAACAGGCAAAAGCATATTTTCCGGTGATTGGCTTCAAGAAGTACGTCCATCAATTGTTCTGCGAGTTCTTCGTCCCTGATGCCGACATTCACAAAATTTCCGGTATCTATCGCATCGATGGTGACATAGGGCATGGTTCGTTGCCTGAACGTTGTGTGAACGTCGCTGTCTTTGGAAATACCCGGAATCAGGATGCCGTCTACAGCGGCATTCAGTATGGTCTGGGTAACAAGGCCCTTGAAGGGAGACAAAACCGAAACGGCAAAGCCTTCCTGGTCACACACGGATCCAACTCCACGAAGAAGTTCCGCATGGTATGGATTCTGGAAGAGAATGGAAATTGTTTGCGGTAATACAATGCCGATATTTTTTGTTTTCTTGTTGCTCAGGATACGTGCGACCGGGTCGGGTGAATAGCCTATCTCTCGGGCAATCGTCATGATTCGTTCGTATGTTTCCGACGATATACGTTGCGGATCATTGAATGCAAATGAAACAGTGGTCTTCGATACTCCTGCTCTCAACGCCAGATCTCTTATTGTAATTCCCACTGCTCTGTGTGCCGTATGCCGGCGCTCCCTGTAAAGAATGACCTTTTCATCGTCCGGAAAAGAGTGCCTTGAAGAATGCAATAAGTGCCCGCCATATGCGGATGAAAATATTGGGATTTCTCAGTCTCTCCAAACGGGTGTATGCATCCATGAGTTCCCTGTCTGTAAAGTTTGAACGCTGGGTATTTTCTTCTATTTCCATTTCCAGTTCGCTGATTCTGTCGGTGGCTTCAATAATGTTTGCAGAAATCATGTGCCACCCCAGTCGGCGGGCTGCCTCGAGCCGACGCCGTCCGGCTATCAGCACATTGTCACTGTTTATGGTAATCGGATTAAGAAGACCGTATCGTTTCATGCTGTTCATGAGGGACTCGATGTCTTCAGGCTCTTCCCGTATTCTGCGGTTTACCCTGATATTTGCAATTGGAATCTGCATGGTGCACCTCCGCGGGCTTAATCGAGCAGGGGATTGAACGCAGGCTGCGTATTGTTCTCCCCGGTCTCGGAAGGAACGGTTTCCATGGGAACCGTATCCGGTTCATCTTCGTACTCTGAGTCTTCTTCGGAATACGGTTCTTCGGTATCGTCATTGTCTGATTCCGGTGATGACGAAGTATTTCTGCTTCGGAAAAATCCCGAACGGCGTCGTGTTCGTGGTTCAGGATCAGTAAAAACATCGGGATCAATGGCAAGTGTTGATGTATCTACGGTAATGGGACGTTGACCAACCGAAAAGCTTTCACTTTGCAGACGATCTATTGCAACGCGTTTCAGTGACTCATGGCGTTCATGATAGGTGCAGTAGCTTGTTGGTTGTGTCCCTTCAAGGTATTCAAGGCTGATGGTTCCTTCGGTACAATATTCGGTAGGAAGAAGTCCCGATTTCCTGCAGACCGTTGCAGTTACCAAACCGTTTTGCGGGCGGACAAAATCGCGGTATGGAAGTTCCTTGTGTATTTCATGCATGAAGTCTCCCCATGCCGGTCCTGCGAGAGTTGCTCCGGTGTTCTGCAGACCAAGGGACATTCCGCGTTTATCAAAACCGAACCAGAGCGCAGATGTGTAATACGGAGTGAAACCGACAGTCCATGCATCCGCCCAGTTCTGGGTTGTACCGGTTTTTCCGGCGGAAGGAATGGTAAAGGATACTCCGTTCTGGTCCTTGAAGGTAAACTTGCGCCGGCCTTCTGCCGCCCATCCGAGTGTTCCGGATGCTGTGGTATTTTGCAGGAGTGTTGTCATTATATATGCATTCTGGGGAGTAATGAGTTGTAATGCACTTCCTTTTCGTTTTTGCGCAAGCCGGAGATCCCGTTCGGGATCAAGAATCGTTTTCCCGTTTCGATCTTCTACAGAGCGGATTGCAATGGGGGTAACCTCTCTTCCCTGATTCGCAAAGGTGCTGAAGGCCCGAGCCATTTGCAGTGGTGATACACTGATAACCCCCAGACCGAGCGAGTATACCCGGGGAAAAACTTTGCGAATTTCTTCACGATCCGTATAACCGAGTAGTGCGGCGGCGCGGTTTATTGTCGCATCAAAGCCGATACCATCGAGAATACGGAGCGACGGGACGTTCATGGAGTTGGCGAGTGCCTCCCAAAGCAGGACGGTGCCTTTCCATTCTCCCTTGAAATTGAGCGGGGTATAGGGAACTCCCGATTCATTGAAGAATACGATAGGAGTATCGTTAATCATGGATCCAGCGGTATATTTGCGACTGTCTATCGCTGCAGAGTAATATAGCGGCTTGAATGTACTGCCCGGTTGAACCTGGGCTTGTGTTGCGCGAATTATCTGGTTTGACTGTTCAAAGCGGCTGCCGCCGATTAATGCGGTGATATATCCGGTATCGTTTTCAATTGAAACGAGTGCTCCTTCAACGGTTGTTCTGGCCGCTGCCGCCTGTATATTGGCATTTGCCTTGTTGGTTTCCATCTTGAGACTGGAAATGCCGAATAAGAGAGACATCATGTCGACGACCGGGTTAAGGTTCTTCCGGTAATGTGATTGTGATTTGATGTTGATTCGTTCAGAAGAAACGGCCAGTTGGGGCAGGTCGTAGATCAGTGCCAGAAGTTCGGTAACCTGTGCATACCGGTCACCCTGGGCAAACCGTGATGCACTGGAAATCTGGTAGCGGCGGTTCGCCAGTTCAAGGTAGTCATGCATTATCTTTTCTGCTGCCTGTTGATGGCGCAGATCGAGTGTGGTATGTACCGTATATCCGCCGGAATAAATATCCATGGTACCGTACATCATAGACTCAAGTTCGCGCCGTACATATTCGGAGAACCAGCGGGCTTTATCTTCCCGGGTTAACCAGGCAGATGTAGCGGTACGGGTAAAGTCGAATGTTGCCCAGTAATCATCGAAGGTGGTATCTGCGGTCTTTTTATCGATAAAACCCAGTTCCACCATCTGGTCGAGAACATTGCGCTGTCTGTCCATGGCTCGATTTGGATGGTCAAAGGGGTTGTAATAGGCCGGATTGGAAAGCTGAATAACCAGTATTGCCGCTTCCGCCGGAGTCATTTCCGTTGCCGGGTGCCCGAAATAGAATCGGGATGCAGCATTTATACCGTATGTACCCCCGCCAAAATACATCTTGTTCAGATATAATTCGAGTATCTCGTCTTTCGAGAACCGGCGTTCAAGCTGGAGCGCCCACCACAATTCCTTGATTTTTCGGGTAATGCTCATTTCGCTGCGGTCGAGATAGAGCGTTCCGGCAAGCTGTTGGGTAATGGTGCTTCCACCGCCCAGAGAGCGGCCGGTCAGTTTCCCGAAAACCGCACGGGCTATTGCCTTGATATTGTAACCCCGATGTTCATAAAAGGACTGGTCTTCACGGGTAATGAGTGCGTTAACTACGTGCGACGGGAGCTGATCAAGGGTGATCATTTCCCGTTTTTCTTCGGAAGCAAATTCGGTAATGAGCTCGCCGTGAACATCAAGAATTCGCGTGGGAAGCGCAGGGTTGAAATCGGTAAATTGTTCGTTGTTTTTCAGATTCTTTGTAAATGCCAACGCAAGGCCAAGACTGACCCCGGTTATGATTGAGAAGAACACTATGAGTGAAACGGCTATTCCTGCTAAACGATTTTTCCTGTCAGCCATATCTATAATAAAAGCACAAAGGACGCATTGTTACAAGAAGGAAAATACCAATCAATACTATCCACGGAGGAAAAAAAAAGAGCCGGTAGAGTATACCGGCCCGCCCATCAGGCTGTCGGACAATCAGTGGGTGGGAGGGGAACTGATTGCCCGCTAATTACTTTTCGGACGGTTCTATCCGGTACTTGAATAAAAATCAGGGAGATTCAGATACATTTATATCAATGTGCATGGAAACTGTATAATCTTTGCCCTTTTCTGCAACTATCTGACGAACAACCTCATAGTCGCCGATTTTGAAGAGGATTGTATACTCTCCCGGTTCAATTATCATCGGCTCGCGGGTGTCTGCAACTTCACGGTCATTGACGATAATGGTGGTATTTTCAGGGGCAACCAGAATGAGTGTCGGTGTGGTATCCTGCAGGGTTATATCTACCGGAGTAACCCGGGCAGATTCAATAGTGAACATGCGTACTTCATTCCGGTAATGGTCAGAAACAACCGATATATGATGGCTGCCGGGCGACAATAAAAGCATGCTGCTATCCAGAGAGACCGGCTGTTCATCGACAAGTATCCGTACCGGCTTTTTTTCACTGCCCGGATGTTTCAGATTCACGGTGAGCCCGCCTTCTTCGGTTAAAAGGGGTTTAACCCGTATCTGAAAAACCATTTCCTCAATCGTTGGCGGCAGTCCTTTCATGACCGGCTGCAGGCGGAAAACAACCGGGCCGTCTTCCGGATTATGGATCCGCTCCAGAACGGTCGCGTATGGACCTGTCTTGAGTTTGTGTGAGCGAATAAGCGGAATTTGCAGAACAAAGGAAAGACGGGACGGCAGGGGTTGGTAACTTTCCTGAATTCCGGAATAGTCGATTATTCCGCTTTGGGGTTGCGGCCGTACGTTCCGGTATACACCATAGGCCATACTGTTCTGGTACCGGAGAATTTCCTGGGGAATTCTGACTTCAATTTCAAGTGCACGGAGAAAAACGGGATTATCCGGAAAGATAATGCCGACTGCGTCGTTATATCCGATGTCTATCGTACGCGTTTCCGGTGTCTTGCTGTCCAGAACGAGGGTCGCCATTGAGCGTACGCGGAAATTTTGGGCCGCCAGGGGTACCGGGATAACCAGAAGCATGAGAACGGCCAGTGCAAGGCATACGTGCTTCATACGCGCTAATTCCTTTTTATAAATCCGGCAGGATTTTTCGGGACACCATTCTCATGAATTTCAAAATGGAGATGAGGTCCGGTGGATTGTCCTGTGGATCCAACGTTACCAATAATAGTACCGGATTTGACTTCGTCGTGCAACTCGATTTTTATGCGTGATAAATGACCGTACAAACTCTCCCGATTGCCGGTATGGCGAATGATGATATAGTTGCCGTAGATGTCATCGTATCCGGTAATCTGGACAATGCCGTCGGCACAGGCAAATACCGGGGTACCGGCCGGCGCCGCAAGGTCGACACCGTGATGAAAAACCACATTGCCAGTCAATGGATTCTTGCGTAATCCAAATGTTGAGGTAACGGTTCCTTCAGGCAGCGGAAACCGGAATGTGGGGGTCAGAAAGAACGATCTGACGGTCCCGTCAAAGCGGGCATCCGGAAGGCAATGTACCGTTCGGGATTTGGCGTCCGGTGTATGTAGTTCAAAGGTAATAATACCTGCGGCAGAAGGGTCAAAGGATGAGAGCAACAGCTGTTCAAGCCGGTTTTCCGCCCGATCCGGAAGATAGAGTGCCGGTAGGGACGGCAGGTAGATACTGCTGCCGGTCAGATCCGTTGCAGAAGATTCTATGCGGTTGAGGCTTGCTATGGCGTCATAGGGGATGGAGCAACGGGCGGCGATACCCAGCAGGGTGTCTGCCTCCCGCACACGATACCGGTAAATATGAAGATCCGGAACTGTTCCAGCGGCAAGAGCCATTTGCGCCGCCAACACGTCTTCCTGGTATTGTCTGAAAACAGGATTCCCCGAATGAAGGGTCTGTATTTCGTGATATCGCCGGTTTTCACGGGCTGCCGCGCCGGAAATCGCCCCCGCCATGAATACGGCGGACACAAGCCATGCCAACAGCGGTCTGAAATGCATTACCGGCCTTCCGGAGGTATTTTTTTCGGGGAAAGTACGAAGGCAAGATATCCATAGAGCATTATGGTGAGAATCAGAACGAGTATTGCCGGGACGCGTTCGTAGCGAAGGATGAAAATAACAAAGAAAGAAAACCCGGCAAGCAGAACACCCTTTCTTGCAATGGACAACAGTAAACGCCTGCCGTTTTTCCTGGCCGCCTTGTAAAGTTGTATTCCGGTAAACGTAAGGGCGAGAGAGGCAACAAGGATGCAGAATACGAGTGTGTATACACCCGGTTTCAGAACTGCAAGGTTCCACAAGGGGTATACAAGCAGGAAACCGGCGCCGATACAAACGCCGATCAGGGCCGCAAACCGGAAGGCTGAGCCCAGAACAGCGCTGTATCCGCGAAAAATTTTTCCGATCATTCCTCGGAAATACAGTCGACCGGGCATACCGCTGCGCAGGC
>CAZGQQ010000088.1:0-6764 GCA_964527175.1 uncultured Treponema sp. | reverse complement strand
AAACGAAGGTTGAAACCATAGCCGCTCGCTATGCGCGGTATTCCGCCTGCTGGGATGTGCTCGTGAAGGCAGTGGACGAGCTCGGTCTCACAATGCTCGTTCCCCGTGAAGCCCAGTCGAAACTCATAACCGCAATCATTGAACCGGACACGCCGGCGTACTCCTTCGACACACTCCATGACTTCGCACGAGCTCATGCGTTCACCATCTATCCCGGGAAGCTCTCGGATGCGAATACGTTCCGCATTGCGAATATCGGCGACATCAGGCCGGAAGAAATGAAGGCGTTTACCGTGCTCATGAAGGAATATTTCCGGGGAATCGGTGCATGAGATATGATCCTGCTGTGTCTTCATGCACTGCAGAACAACACATCATCATGCTTTCCTGTAATACGGCATGGAATGTGTTTTCACGTAAACGGCTACTCACATCCCTTGGTAATTCCGGCTGGAAGGTCATTACGCTAGCTGCCGAAGATGACTGCGCCGTATCTATCCGGACTGAATTGTCGCTGCCCTTTATACCCCTTCCCATGAAAAGTGACAGTACCAGCATAGTACAGGATGGACGGCTTTTATTGCGGTATGTATCCCTCTATCGGAAGTATAAACCGGCAGCAGTCCTGCACATAAACAACAAACCCAACATATATGGCACTCTTGCAGCGAGCATGCTTGGTATACCTTCGATATCAAACATTACCGGTTTGGGTATAGTCGCGGAAAAAAAGGGAATCATGAAACACCTGGTGTATTTCCTGTACCGAATTGCGTTTTCATCGCGACGTGCCCATGTTTTATTCCAGAATAATGAAGATCGTTCGTTTTTCCTTGATAACAAACTGGTTACATCTGAAAAAACCGGGGTTATTCCCGGTTCAGGGGTTGATACAGACCGTTTCTGTCCTGATTTTTCTGTACCGCCTCCGGAACAATCCGCACACTTTTTGTATGTTGGCAGACTGTTGCTTTCAAAGGGGATTGAAGACTTTATACGTGCTGCAGAAAAAGTCAAATACTTGTATCCTGAGTGTTCTTTCACTATAATTGGTGAACATGATCCTTTGAATGACATTTACATTTCCCGGGAAAGTCTTGATATGGCGCTATCCGGGGGATTCGTGAACTACAAAGGAAATGTACGTTCTGTTCGGGACGAACTCGTGAAGGCAGATTGTGTTGTACTGCCTTCACGGTACCGTGAAGGAGTTCCCCGAGCCCTGCTTGAAGCCGCTGCCATGGGAAAACCCCTTATCGCAGCAGACAGTGTCGGTACCCGTGAGCCGGTTGAGGATGGAGTAAACGGATTTCTTGTACCTCCTTCTGATCCGGATCAACTGGCGGCATCCATGATTGCGTTTGTTCGTCTCTCATCTGACAACAAGCGCAGCATGGGGGTGGAATCACGACGAATTGCCATGGAACGTTTTTCCGATTCGATTGTTATACAAGCGTATCATGACTTGCTTGATGCAATAACCGAAAACCATACGACAAGGATTGCACATGACCATTAATGAGTACGTACCCTGGTTCAGGGACCGTTATAAACGTACCAGTTCACTTCTTACTGCTTCTGCGTTTGTCGTATCAGACTGTATAACCATCATGCTTTGCATTGGTGCAGGCTTTTTTGTTGTCAATGCCATTGACTTCAGCTATATCAACTTCAAGTCATTTGTGAATTACTGGACCTATTTGCCCATTTTCTTTGTGATGTATCACATATTCAAATTGTATCCGGGTATACTCCTGGTACCCAGTGAACAGCTCAGAAGTTTCTTTCTGGCAAATGCGTTCATGTTCGGCGGTATAGCACTATCCATTGTCGTAGAAACCGAGAAACGTGAATTCATATCCATTGCCTTTCTCATAGCATTCTTCTTTTCAACATTCTCGCTCCCAATAAGCCGGAGTATTGCCAGACGGTATGTCTATTCCCGCTTCAAATGGTGGGGTATACCGGCTGTCGTATTCGGGAAAATTTCTGAAGCGCAGAGTATTCTTGATGATCTTCTCGATAACCCGAGTCTTGGTTATATTCCGGTTGCCATAATTGACGAGCATGAAACAGCGGCAACTGATTACCGCGGCATACCGATCCTCGGTTCACTTGAAGACAGCAAGCGGCTCAATACGGAACTTCATATTCGTATGGCCATCATTATTCACGGTGACAGTATTGGTGAGGAAAGCAAGCATCTTCTGCTTACAACACTTTCCAACTTTCGTTACAATATCATCATTCCAAAAATGAACCTTATCAATACCATTTCCCTTTCAATAAAAGATATAAATGGAACACTCGGGTTTGCAACAACCCATAATCTTACCAAATGGTATAATATTGCGGTAAAAACATTTCTTGACCATGTAATACTTTTTTTTGCCGGTTTTCTTCTTGTACCGTTTATCTGCATAATAGCGCTTTTGGTCAAAATTTCATCGCCAGGACCGGTTTTTTACGGTCATGAACGGATAGGTAGGGCTGGAAAAAAGATTCGCGTCTGGAAATTCCGTTCAATGGAAATTGATGCAGACGCAAAGCTGGAGAAAGTGCTTGAGGAAAATCCCGAGTACCGGAAAGAATGGAACGAAAGCTTCAAACTTTCAAATGACCCCCGGGTAACCAGAATTGGCAGATTTTTGCGCAAATCAAGTCTTGACGAGCTTCCACAATTATTCAATGTGTTTAAGGGCGACATGAGTTTTATTGGTCCCCGACCGGTTACCGAAGAAGAGATTCTCAGATACGGAGAAAACTTCAATTACGTGTTTTCCGTAAAACCGGGACTTTCAGGCATGTGGCAGGTTTCCGGACGGTCAGATACTGATTATACAGAACGTGTTGCCTTTGATTCGTATTACATACAAAATTGGTCAATTTGGCTTGATCTGTGGCTCATTTTCAAGACCATAGGTGTTGTACTTACCGGAAGGGGTGCCCGATGATACGATTAATTCTGCATAAATGTGCGCTGTTTTCTCTTTTGGCCATTCTTGCAACCGGAACGTTGCATTCCGCACCATGGCGACTGGGTGCTGATCATGCTGAGCCCGGAGTGGCAAATTTTCTCGAAGCAATGAATATTCCTTCGAACAGCATGTATATCTGCACAGAAGATGATGTGCTGAACATCATTGCTCTTGCCGAGAAAGAAAAAATCAACGTTTTTGAACTCATAGACTGTATCTACCGGTATGTTGCTCCCCGTACCATCCGTATTACCATATATGGCAAGGATCTTCGTAAAACGCAGGAAAAATTTGATCTGGGAGGAGAGCGGATACTTGCAATACTTGGCATAGATACAATACGATACATTGAAGTCGGGGCCGTTCTTGAAAAAGGCCAGAAACCAATGGACGTATTTCTTGAGGGAACCCGGGAAACGTATATTGAAATTGGCACCGCACTGTATGAAAAGCGGTTTGGATTTGGAACCCTCTCACCGCTTGTATTTGATGATGCATATGGCATTACGGTGAAGAAACTGTTTTTCCGGGCGCCTTTGACAAAACTGGAACTTTTTTCCCCCGGGAAAGGAGCAATCCATGTCAAAAATATGTTCCGTCCCAAAAGATGGAATTTGGATGTAGTAACCAAAGATTAAACACATGAGGTTGTGATTTGAACAAGAAGCTTGCTCCCCTGCTGGTACTGTTTTTGTTTGTGCCCTTCGTTTTTTTCCCGCAGAGTGAATCACGGTTTCGGATAGATTCTGTAGAATATGATATTACCGGAACAACTCGGGAATATCCCCTGAAACAAGAAGTAGACATCGACAAACAGCGTATATTTTCCGGTCTTGACGAATTTGAGCGCTATCTGAGCGATCTGAGACTACAATTCAACAATATCCGTGTTCTGGAAGAATCCTCTGTTGAACCGGTGTATGGAACACCGGATGCCGAAGGAATCACACCGGTTACTCTGAATATAAAAACCGTAGATACCGTAAACATCATTGCGCTTCCAAAACCTGGTTTTGATTCGAACTCCGGGTTTGAAATGAAGATCAAGCTGAAAAATTACAATTTTTTCGGCTCCATGCGGGAGTTTGATTCCGATCTTAATTATGAATACGATGAAAATGACAATCAAAGTGTTTCCGGAGGGTTTTCCTTCGATATACCGTTTGAAGCGCTTGGATACTCCTATGTTTGGGACATTTCATCAACGCTAACCGTTCCGTTCGGGGATCCGGTCATGTATGATTTTTCAACCGGCATAGAAATGGAAATACCGGTTTACCATCTCGATCTTCATGTCGGTTTTGAGCAAAGCATTTCAGTCAATGACCGTGACAGCGACAAGGTATACTATGAAGATGACTGGTTGTATTTTACCGAAAAACTGTATGCCAACATACCCGTTACATTGTATCGATACGGTACAACCGGGGAAATTGTCTGGACACCACAGGTTACGTTCACGGTTAACTGGGATTCGGACGGAATTCAGGCAGATGACCTGAAAGGCCCCGGAATAACCGTTGGGCACTCGCTTTCTGCCGGCAGGATTAACTGGGTAGGGAATTTCCGGCAGGGATATAAAGCCTCGTTGGGCAATACCTATTCGTTCAATTTCCATGAAGACAAGGATAAGGAAATCAAGGTAACTGCATCGATACAGGGACATTACAGCTTCTTTGACCGTGTTGGCGTATCGTCCCGTGTGTCATGGTATTATAATTTCGATGATGTAGTATCTGAAAAACAGGGTGATAATTTGCGCGGTATACTCGACAAACGAATCAATTCCGATACAGCGCTGTTTTATAACCTCGACATACCGGTGCGGGTCTTGCGGGTGAATTTCAAGGATGTTTCCGGCATCGACTGGACTGAATATATCAGTTTTGAAATGCATATTTCGCCATTCTTTGACATGGCCCTGACGCATGATCTTGAAAACAATACACACTTTTCATTCGAAGATGGCTGGTATGCCGGTGGTCTTGAAATAATTGTTTACCCCCTCAAAATGAGAAGCATATATGCACGTGCGAGTGTTGGATTCGATCTTGCCGAAGTTCTCAAAAATGGAGAACTGAGTGGTCGTGCGGACCGCGACGGAGAGTCAATTCGGGAGCTGTTTATTGGTATTGGATTGGCATACTAGACCGGTCTAACCGACAGTGTAGACTATTCCCGTATACTCGGAGATTATTTCAAAAAAACGCTCCGGTATGAACGGTTTGTACATGAAATCGTTTACACCGGATTCCAGTGCTTGGGCTTTGACATTGTCTACAATACTCGCCGTAAGAGCAATAACCGGGGTGTCCGGATCAAGAGCCTTGATTTCCCTCGTAGCTTCGAAACCGTCCATATCGGGCATGATGAGATCCATGAAAACAATGTCCGGTTTGAAATCCCTGAATTGTCGAACCGCTTCTCTGCCATTCGATGCAATACTGATATCGAATCCTGCCGGAGCGAGAAATATCTCAAGCATGGCGAGATTGATATCGACATCATCAACGAGAAGAATCTTGCAAGGGCGGGACAGCCCTTTTATTGTCGAATAATCAACGATTTGTTGTGTTTTGCTGCCGGTACTTTCAAGTGGTTTGGCATCAAAGCTGAAACGGAAAACGGAACCATTTCCATTGCCCGAGCGCACCAATGTAACATCGCCGCCAAGCATACGTGCAAATATTCTCGCTACAGCAAGACCAATACCGACATTGCCGGTATGCCCTGGTCCAACTCCGGTTTGAGTGAATATGTCAAATATAGTCTCTTTCTCGTCATCAGGTATTCCGATTCCCGTGTCTTCAATATCAATAGTGATCTTTTTATCACACGAAATTGTTATGGTTACCCCACCCTTTTTGGTGTACTTGAGTGCATTCCCCAGCAAATTGGATAATACTTGTGCAATTTTACCCGGATCAGACAGAATTGCCTCCGGAATATCATTCTTGTATTCCACGGTGAGCGAAAGCATTTTCCGGGTAAAATCATCCAGATAGGAGCGGGTAACATCCTCTACAAGTTTATGTACATTTGTTTTCGAAAGAATTGTTTCTGTCTGTCCGGCTTCATACTTTGAGTACTCAAGGACATCATTCAAAAGATGAAGGAGATTGTTTTCCTGGGTCAGAATGGTTGCTGCATATTCTCTGCCCTCGTCAGGCAGTTGTTCAAGTCCCGATAAAAGCTGGGCATAACCCAGAACGGTGTTGAGGGGTGTTTTGAGTTCATGGCCCATACGAATAAGAAAGTTGGTTCGATCCTGAATCTTTGTTTCAAGCTCACTTTTTTCCATCATGAGGCCGGTAACATCGTTTCCGATCAGAAGTATGCAATTCTCATTGTCCGGAGCGTTCAGGGTTGTTTTGGAAAACTGTATCCATACCGGTTTTTCGGCATTTCGATGTACGGCTTGCATGAAACTGCCGTTATTCCTGGTTGATAATGTTGAAAATAAATCTTTCAGTTCGACACTTCCCCGAACCGAGTCATGTGCAGAATTTCCGGTAAGTGATTCACGCCCACGTCCATTGATCAGCCGTGCAAATCCGTCGTTTACTGCCAGTATTTTTCCGCTGGAATCAAGAACGCAGATATAACCTGCTGTTGTATCCAGAATGGATCCAATCAGAAATGCGTCTGACATATGCTACCACCTAGGGTTGTTTGAATCATTTGTCTAATCATAGCATCCCGGTTTGGGGTTGTCAACGAAACGGGTTTTTAAAATAGAAAACCCCGACAGAGCGGATGATGGGAGTCGAACCCACGTCTCCAGCT
>CAZGQQ010000087.1:0-6974 GCA_964527175.1 uncultured Treponema sp. | reverse complement strand
TGTCCCTGGCCGGGTTGCCGCCGGGCCTGATTCTTGAAGTATTTGACGTGGACGGAAAGCGTCTTTTTTATGCCGGGGATGACGCGGACCGGCCTCCCGGAGAGGCGGTCTGTGAGAACCTCTATGGACGGGCAAAGCAGGGTTCGGCGAATGCGGAACTTGTTGATATTGACGGAGAGCTCTTTCTGACGAGCATTTCGAGTTATTCTCGCAGCGGCATACCGGTGTATGTGTCCGTCCGTTCTTCCTATGACGCGGTTCTGTATCAGTCATCCGCCCCGGTCGTCATGCTGCTCGTCGTCATGCTGTTGTCCTGTTTGGGCGCCTCGGTTATTTCTTTGCTTATGGCACGCAGGCTGTTTGTTGGTCGTGTTGAAAAGCTGACGGAATACACACGTTCCCTGGCAAAAGGAAACCTGAGTGTCCGGTCGGGTATAAATACGGCTCGGGATGAAATAACCGAACTCATGGAGTCTTTCAACACCATGGCCGCGGCGCTTGAAGAGCGGAATGCTTCCCATGAGCGTTCAATCAGGGAGAAGGAGCTCTTGCTCGCTGAACTGCAAAAACGCGTTTCCGATAATCTGCAATTGCTTTCCAGCATGATTTCCCTGCAACTCGGCCATGCTGAGCTTGACGAAGTACGCATATCACTTATGACCACCCATTCGAGGGTGATGGCACTTGCCATGGTATATGAAACAATTTACCGGTATTCGGATGTACAGGAAGTGTATTTGCATCGGTACTGCAACGGGTTATGCGATTATCTGATCGCGTTGTATGCTGATGTTGGCAAGGAAATCTTGTGCGATGTTTGTGGCGTTGATTTGTCGCTGCGGATTGAAAAAGCATTGCCCCTTGCCCTGATAATAAATGAACTCGTTTCAAACAGTCTGATACACGCCTTCCCGGACAGACAGGACGGAACCGTCGGGATTTTCTTTGAACGCCAGCATGATGAGTCTATTACAATGACGGTCAGTGATAACGGTATCGGCTTTGACTGGAAGTCTACCGAGTATGATTCATTCGGATTTGAAATGATCAATGCCCTGGTTGAGCAGCTTGAGGGATCGGTCGTCATTGAAAGCAATGATACCGGCTCCCGGGTAACAGTACGGTTTCCTGCTGATTAGTACACGGAATATGGTACAATTTTCCTGATATATATCAACACCCGGACTTCTGCAATGAAAAGCCCCTGATCTGCATATAGCCGGGGGCCTTCCCTGAGCAGCACTTCTCCGATAACTTCTTTGGGTTTGTTTTTTTCGAGGGCTCTGGCATGATTCCGGACGGCATTCAGTATGGCATTGGTATACGCATCCCTGATACCGCGGCTTTCTGCGATTCTTTCTCCGGTTCCCCGTCCGCGACCAGAACTGAAGCGAATTGAACTCCAGTATTCCAGGCGGCGTGAAACCGCTTCGTCTACAGACAACTGTGCCCAACAGGTCAGGCGGGGGTATGCTGGCGCCAGCGAGTCCATGGAAAAGCGGGGATCTCCGGCCGTGATGGCCTGAATGGGTTGAAGTGAAAATTCTTCCTGAACATTGCGGCGTCTATCTGATGGTGTGTAAGCAAAATTCCATCCGCTTGACATTCCCGAAAGGATGAAACGGGCCATTTCGTCTATTTCCTGAATAGGGGGAATTTTTTGATTGTCTGTGTCGTCGAACGAGCCGGGAACAGATTCTAGATATATCCAAACCGGAGCACGAAGGATTCGCGGGCTTTCTGATACAACGAATGCGTATACGAAGAAAAACAGAAGCGCGACGGATTTCTTCATCCGGTCAGTATCTCCGGTTGCCGAGCCATATCCTGGCAGGGTTTATGCCGAAACGGACAAGGAAATACAGCCAGGAAACACCAAAGCCGATGAGGTGGGTTGCATGTGCAACGCCTGTATTGACACCACCCACAAGATGCATTGTTTCAAGTACGGCATATCCGATAATGAGCACCGGAGCAGGAATGGGAACAATTGCCCACAGATAAATCATGGAGCGCGGGAAAAGAACCGCGTAGGCAAGGAGTATGGCAAATACGGCACCGGAGGCTCCCATCAGAAATATATGGGTAACACCCGTTGCGAGATACACAACAAGCGAAAGCGCCCCGCACAGAGTTCCCGAAAGAAGGTACAGCAGAAGAAATTCTTTGGACCCCATCTTTCTTTCAACCGCAATGCCAAAGAATAGCAAACCGATCATATTTGACAAAAGATGCCCTATCCCGCCATGAATGAATTGATAGGTGAAAATTTGCCAGAACATGCCTCCCCGTGTTGCATTGAGCGGGTTAAGGGAGAAGAAATACATGAGGTCCCGGGACGAGTTTGTTACAAGAAATATTAAAAGATTAAACCCGATGAGCATGAGCGCCGCATTTCTGAATTCATAGCGAAAGGGCCTTCGAATGGCTTTTAGTAGTGACATACCAGAACTGTACCAGCAAGACGTATGTCTCGACAAGTGAAAAAACGACGGGATTGCTTATTTTGCGAGAGTAACCCGGTTCCTGCCAGATTGCTTCGATTCATAGAGAGCCTTGTCGGCACGTTCAACAAGATTTTTTGCAGACTTGTCCGCTTCGGGGTTATATTCAGCTACGCCTGCTGAAATGGTCAGAGATAAATGCTGCCCTTCATACAGAATATCCAGGTTTTCAATGGAACTGCGAATTCGTTCGGCAATTTTTACGGCAGCCGTATTGGGTGTGTCGCACAACATGACAACAAATTCTTCTCCGCCGTATCGTGCTGCCATATCCTGATTTCGGGTGTTTTGCTGTACTACCGAAGCAACCATTTGCAGAACGACATCGCCGCAGGCGTGCCCGTAGGTATCATTAAAACGTTTGAAATAATCGATATCAAGCATCAGTACGGAAAGCGGAATTTTTTGTGATTCACTCAGTTCCAGTTTTTCTATAAGGACGGTATAGAAATAATGCTTCAACTTGAGGTGTGTCATCATGTCTGTGGTGGTCATTTCAATGAGGGCTGCATTGCTGATGGCAATTGCTGCAAGCGAAGCGATGTTCAGGATGTGTTCTTTGTCGTAATCGGTGTACGGTTCCGTGGTAATCTGTTCTCCGAGAACGAGAAGCCCGTTTACGTGGTTCTTTGATTTCAGCGGCACCACCAGTGATGGATTGAGCGATATGAGGCCCTTGATCGGATCGTCTATGGAAACCTTCGATTTTTTAATATCCGCAATGGTCATGCATGCGTTGATGTCGGACATTTTTTTAATCAGCGGATGGTCTTCCGGAATTGAGTATTCAAATTCATTATTGAGTTCAAATCCATAGTAATTTCGATTGAGGTGAAAGCATGTTGCATCAAAATTCTTCTTGGTAAAAATGGCAACACCGAGTGTTTTCATTTGTCCCATGCAGGTATACAAAAGAGCATCAATAAGCGAAGAAAAATCGATAACCGAATTCAGGCTTTTCGAGATCTCGAGCAGCTGACGCAAATCGTAGATCTGTTTTTCCAATGAGGCTTCTGCAGCGTTGTTCTTCTTTGCTTTTGCCATTATTGTGTCAAATCTCCGTTTCAGCGGTTACGCTGGCAGAACCAGATAACGTACCTACTATAGCATATTTTTTCATTATTTCAAGAAAATTACGAAAAACTCCAAGTTCCTTTTCGAGCCAGCGAAATGAATCAATGTTTTTTGATGATCCCGATAGGGTTCGTATGTTGGTGACGGTTTCAGGAACAGAACGTTTGTTGTCTTCGAGAAGCATGGTGCTGAAATTAAACACATCTGCAAAATTATTGACTGAATCCTGAACCAGCGATTTAGCGTGGTTGTTCATGTTTTCCACCATTTTCCGCAGCGGTTTCTCGAAATCGAGGCCTTTTTCAAGTTCTGTTATGTACCCGGTTACTACTTTCAGGCTGCAGGGTTCCTTGTCTTCAAAAAGAGTCTCAAATTCAGTTAACTTGACCGGTAGCGCCTCACAGTAATAATACGCGGAGGATAACGCGCTTTGCAAGGATCTGTTGGTGAAATATCCCTCTACAATAACCGATTTTAATATTGTTTTAAAATGAGCGTCAAAGTAGTGTTTGGAAAAGGTTTTGATAATTTGAAGCGGTTTTATCCATTCGAGCGAGAGAACGGTGAATTCCTGGAGAAGGGTGTTTGTCGTTTCGGTGTATCCTGTCAATGTTTCCAGCGTCTGGTTGCCAAATGTTTCCCTGATAAGCAATTCGACTTCGTCTTCGTGCTTTTTGTCCAGAAGTTTTTTTGAATCGCTTTTAAACCGGTCCGACAAGCGTTCCTTGTACAGGCTGATGTAATTCGTTTCGGTGGAAGATTGCTCCGGCTCGAATGAGGGATCTTCTTTTGTGAGCCGTATGATGGCAAGAATGTTTTCTTTGCTTATCCGCTTTGAAAGGAGCCAGCTGACAGCCTGAAAAATCCTTGTTGTTTTTGAACGAATTTCGTCGCCGAGGGGAATCTCCTCGCGTTTGGCTTCAATGATTGATACAACATCTACGACAGGAGCAGAAATGTCGGTAACCGAAAGCACATAGTAAAAATCAAGGAGAACGGGAACAACTTCAGCTACTTCTACCGCATGAAAGCTGGGCGACGTTACCGAGCTTTCGAGTCCGGTATGAGTTGTAAAGGCAGGATCAAAGTAGGAAAGGAAGTTATTGAAATCAAACGAGCAGAAATCCAGCAGACGCTCCAGTTTTTGCAGAAGGATTCCTGCCTGATTAAAACCCGGAGTATCAAGGGATTTTATGAATTGTGCAAAGCGCCGTTCTTGTTCCTCTATGATCTGTTCGGGAGTTTTTGTTCCGGCAACAAGGTCTTCTGCCCGCACGGGGAAAGACAGCGCTTTTCTGATTTGCCGCTGTTCACTGGTCATTGCCAACTCAAGGAGATATTCCCGGTACCGTTCAGCTATTCTGCGATCCGTATTTGCGACTGTATCTGAAAAAAGGGATCGAACCGGTTCCAAAAATTGATATATCTGGTAGAGACCAGCAGCAAAAGAGGGAAGCAGCATTCCTTCCGGGGTGTATATCGGGGGATCCAGCAGCTTGAGTTCCTGAGCAATCGTTCTCAGCTGCCGTTTCTTCTGGTATTCGGGGGATGAGGACGCAAAAAGTGATTCCAGGAAGCCTTGGAGTAATTCAAGGATTCTGCTCAGAAAGGACATAGGTAATTGTAGACAGATGAGGGTGAATTTGCAAGTAAAAGAGAAGGTTTCCGTATTTTGTTAATCGGGGATAATACCCTGTGTCTCAAGAATTCTTCTGTAATCCTCGACGGTTTCTGCCTGAACCAGTGCAGACCTAAGCACGGCTCCTCCGGGTATTCCCTTGGAATATGCACTGAAACGCTTTCGCATGATCCGGCAGGCGGCCTGTTCTCCCGTATCTGCAACGAGATCCTGGAGTTCTTTCCATCCTGCCTTCATCCGTTTATCTGCAGAAATGGGACTGGTTGTTCCGCTTTCAAGGAATTCCCTGGTCTGGGTAAAGATAAACGGGTTTCCGATTGCTCCGCGTGCAAACATGACGCCATCGCATCCTGTTGTTTCAAGGACGGTTTTTGCGTCTTGTGGTGTAAAGAGGTCTCCGGATGCAAAAACCGGAATGACGGGGTTTTCTTTTCTGACCAGAGAAACGAGTTCGCCAACAAGATCCCTGTTTGCCGTGCCTTCATAACCCTGGGCTCTGGTACGGGGGTGAAGGGTAATTGCCGAGGCTCCTGCCGAAATTGCTGCTCGCGCCGCCTGGTCCCAGGTGAGTTGTTTTTCATCCCAGCCGGAACGTATTTTTACCGTAACGGGGATTGGGGAAACGGCCCGTACAACAGCGGCTGTTATGGCCTGAAGCCGGTCCGGATCCCGTGTCAGGGCAGCCCCAGCGCCGGTTTTGATTATTTTGGGAACCGGACATCCGGCGTTGATATCGATACAGTCTGCCCCGGCTTCGTGCACTGCTGTTGAAGCGGCGGCAGCCATGCGATCAGGATCGCCGCCAAAGAGCTGTACGGCAAAAACCTGTTCATTTTCGGCACGCTGCATGAGAATTCGTGTTTTGTCCGAATCTCTGGTGAGTGCCTCGGAAGAAACCATCTCTGTATATGTGAAATTTGCACCGCACGAGACACACAGCGACCGGAATGCCCGGTCGCTGTATCCGGCAACCGGTGCCAGGAAGAGGTTGCCGGACAGCTCAAGCTGTCCGATTGTTACCGGATGATACAGCGGAGCGGCGTCCTGTCCGGAGTGCGGCATGAGTGTTTATTCCGGAAGACGGAACAGCGTACAGCTGTTTTTCCAAAGCTGGGCAGCCAGTTCCTCAAGATCCATTTCGAGCATTTCCGCAAGAAATTTGACCGTAGAGGGGGTATAGGCCGGCATGTTTCGCTTTCCCCGGTATTCTGCGGGAACCATGAAGGGACTTTCCGATTCAACCAGGATGCGGTCTATGGGAAGTGTCAGGACTGTTTCATGCAAATTCCGGGCGTTGCGGTAGGTAAGATTACCGGCAAAGGAGAAATACAGGTTCAGATCAAGCGCAATACGGGCATATTCGGCGTCTTCAGAATAACAATGGAGAACGCCGCCTGCCGGGGGCAGGCGTTCGGCGAGTATGTCCAGAACATCTTTTCCGGCGTCGCGATTGTGAACAATGACCGGAACATCTGCCTTGTTGGCAAGTTCAAGCTGGGTTATAAACAGTTCTATCTGTGACCGCTTGTCGCCGAATTTGCGGAAATAATCGAGACCGATTTCTCCAAGCGCTACAACATTGGGTTGTTTGAGGCCGTCTTCGATGGTGTGGATCCAGTCCTTTCCGGGATTGGTTACTTCCGACGGGGACACGCCAATGGCATGATACACCGATGACGCGGATTTGAGAGTGGGATAGACGGTGTTAAAATCATGCAAACTGTTGCAGATGCTTATGATGCGGGTTACGTTTGCCT
>CAZGQQ010000086.1:0-7335 GCA_964527175.1 uncultured Treponema sp. | reverse complement strand
TCATTGTTCCGTAAACGCGGGCCAATGGTGTTCCGGTTCGTTTGGCTACTTCGTCTGCAGCCTCTCTGGAAATAAACCCCTGCTCTTCCTGGACACGATGGAGAATCATGATCAGATTGCCGGGCTTTGTCTTCCATTCTTCGATGAAAGCATCGAGTTCTTTCGAGAACCCACACGCTGTTGCCATAAGGAAAACCCCCAAAAAAATAATACGATAAAAGTTTATCTATAAAACTGTGACCGTATTCTACTATTTAATGGAAATAAATTCAATCCGGTTCTATCTACCAATACAGGGTTAATGTTATGGGGCTGGTGAGCGTAAGCAGGAGGTCCAGAGGTATTTGGACAGAACCATACCTGCCGGTGAATCCGGTTACAACCCGTGTACTGTTTGTCCCGTCGCATTCCAAATTTTGTATCGAGCTGGAGGCATGTATCTGTATGGTGCATACCGATGCTGCCATTTCGGATGCAGCGCTTTCTCCGTATGCTGCTGCGAGTATGTCAAGGTATTCCGACGATTCCAGTACTTCTCCGGTAAGGACCGGTGCCATGAGAAGCTCGAGCATATCCCGTGTTTCAGGAGGGAGAAGATGTACCATCTGCTGTACCGAGTCCGGAGAGAATGTGATGATCATTCCCTTTCCGGCAGGGGCAGTGGAAAGCAGAGAACCGGCGAGTGTCGTGAAATCGGAAACAGAACCTGAAAAATCAATACCGTCTCCGCCGGGAAAGGAAAGGGAATGAACAGTGAGTCCGGTCTTTTCAAGACTTGCTTTTACGGCAGAGCGGTCATATAGGGGCGTTGTCTGGTCAGCTGCTCCGGCAAACCGGCGGGTAAGCGAGGCGCCGAAGGACGAAATTCCCGAAGAGAACGATATGTCTGCCGTGTTTCCTCCTGACGGGGTAATTACCAGAGACGGGGCACATGCTGTTGTTACAAGCATGACTGCCGACAGAAGAAAAAGGCATTGCAGGTTCCGGTTCATCGGTACTCCTCATTAAAAATCATGGGACACGGTGAGTCCGGTATTAAAACGAAAACCAAGGCCGAAGGTTTCATTGGGGAACCAGGAATATTCTGCGCTCTGGTAGAAACGCAGGGACTGTCCCAGAATATTGGCCGGTTTTGAAGACCATGAAAACCCGATAAGCGCGGGAAATTGCGGGTCGCGGTCAAGATCGCTGTCTGCCCGGAGATGGTATTGGGTTCCGATAAAGAAACGAAATCCGGAAGGCATCGCAATGGAGGCAAAAAGGGGAATGCTCAGTGAGCCGGTACGATGATCATAGAATATGCCGCCGCCGAGTCCGGGGTACACATCGCTGTGTTTTACCCAGGAAATTTCCGAAAAAAGGGACCCGCCCCGTATGGGTTGTTCTCCGGGCATGATATCCCATAATACGCCGCCGGTAACACTGAGCCGCACGCCGAATGTTCCGGTGAAGGGTGCCGAAGGGGTTTTCCGCTCTGTTTCTTCTGTAAATGAGGGACCCTGCTCCGGCCAGTCCTGTCCGGGTTCCGAATCAAGAATACTCCCGGCGTAGCGGTAGGTGCGTTTCCAGTAGGATTCTGACAATTCGGAAATTATTACTCCGGTAGAGGGGCCTTCAGAAGCCGCATGAATAAACTCGTTATTTCCAAGGTAAATTCCGACGTGTGAAATGCGTCCGGTTGTATTGAAAAAGAGAAGGTCTCCGGGCTCCATGGCTGAATCGGGTACATGGCGAGCCCGGTCCGACAGGGCCTGTACGGTTCGCGGAACAGAAAGCCCCGGTCCGTCAATTGCAGAGCGGAAAACCAGTCCGGAGCAGTCCATTCCGCTCATGGTTGATCCGCCGGAACGGTAAGGTACACCGAGATATGTCCGGGCGGCCTCAATGAAGGTCATGCGGGGAGAATCCCGATCCGGGAGAACTTGTGCCGCCACGGGGAACCGGGCAAAGAGGACAATGGCCAAAAAAACAAACGTAATTCTTAGTTTCATAGTGATAGTATCGGTCATTTGCAACCTCTCCCTTGAATCATGTGTCTCTATATAATAATGCCGAATTACGGGTAATCCAAGCAAAGGCGAGGTTATTGATATGACAGAAACGAAGAAAACTCCCTGGGCTTTTCTTGACGGATGGCGCGGGAAGGGATTTAACGGTGAATGGCCGACACTCCCCGAAATGTTCCGTATTACCGCTGAACGCTTTGGCGAAAGGCCTTGCCTGACCATATTTGAGCCGGACAGAGTGACGCTGACATACCGGCAAACTCTTGAGAAAGTAGAAACTGTTGCGGCCTGGCTTTACTCGCAAGGGGTGCGAAAAGGTGATCATGTTGCCGTGTCGGGTAAAAATTCACCCGAATGGGCGGTTGCCTATCTGGGAACCCTGTTTGCCGGTGCCACCGTAGTCCCCATCGATTATGCCCTCCATGACAATGAAATTGAAAATCTGCTCAAAGCTGCCGAGCCGAAAATATTTTTTGTGGATGAAGAGCGTTTTGAAGTCTTTTCAACAAAGAAAAAGATCGGAAAAGTTTTTTCATTGAGTCCAAACTATGAGAAGCACTATATATATGCACTGACAACAACTAAAAAGACGGACATTGTGCCGGCGGTAGAACAGGATTGTGCCGCCATCATGTTTACGTCCGGAACAACCGGAACACCCAAGGGTGTCATGTTGAGTCACCGGAATCTGGTATCAGACTGCTATATTGCCCAGACAAATCTGAATATTTTTGAAACCGATGTATTTTACGCCCTGTTGCCAATCCATCATTCCTACACAATGCTTGCCGTGTTTATTGAAGCGATTTCCGTTGGTGCGGAAATCGTATTTGCCAAAAGCATGGCGGTGTCCCGTATGCTCCGGGAGCTTCGGGAGGGAAGAATCACCATGCTGCTCGGTGTTCCGCTACTCTTTAACAAACTTCTTGCGGGAATTCTCAAGGGAATCCGGGAAAAGGGTCTTGTGGTGTACGGGATCATGAAGGCTCTGATGGGAATTTCCTATCTGGTAAAGAAAATCACCGGAAAGAATCCGGGTAAGAAAATTTTCCATACGGTTCTTGAAAAAGCCTCCATTTCTACCCTCCGGATTGCAATATCCGGCGGTGGTCCGCTGGCGGCGAGCGTATTCAGGGTGTATAACGAACTTGGTATCGATTTTATCCAGGGATACGGACTTACCGAAACGTCCCCGATAATCGCGCTCAATCCCAAAGAGCACTTCAAGATTGAGAGTGTCGGGAAGCATTTTGCGCCCTATATGGAAATGAAAATCCTTGATCCTGACGAAAAGGGTGTCGGCGAAGTTTGTGTCAAAGGGCCCATGGTCATGCAGGGATATTACCGTATGCCGGAAGAAACGAAAGCGGTTTTCACCGAAGACGGCTGGTTCCGGACCGGGGATCTGGGATGGATCGATTCGGAAAACTACCTGTATTTGTGCGGTCGTGCGAAGAACATGATCGTAACCGACGGTGGCAAGAATGTGTATCCCGAAGAAATAGAGAACGCTTTTCAGCTGTATTACAACGAAATTGAGCAGCTTACGGTACGTGGATTTGTCAGCAAGAAAGGCGACAGGAGCGAGCGTATCGAAGCACTGGTGTATCCTGCCGATGATCTTTTCAGAAAGCTGAATGTAATGCGCGGAACCAATGAAGCCATAGACCCGGTGTACCAGTCTGTTGAAGAGATCGTTGACAAGGTCAACAAGACACTGCAACCCTACCAGCGTATTGCACGTATTACCATTCTTGACGAACCGCTTGAAATGACAACAACCCGCAAGGTCAAGCGGAATTTCGGGAACTAACGGCGCGGACGGCGTGCAAGCGCAGCCCGTATTGAAGCAATATCGGCTTTTCCGTTCTTGTCGCAGAGCGGAAGGTCGTCTATGTCAAGCTCAAAGGCCCGGCGCCCGATATGCTCCGGAAAGTGCGCGTCGCTCGAGGTAATGAGCGGGTACCCGCGGGTATCAATCGAGGGATCCGCTCCCGGGCTTCCCGGCATTTTTACTACTTCGAGTGCGTCCCACGGGCCGTCAACAACAAGACCGAGCTGGCTGGTAAGAGAGAAGCTCGGGCGGTCAACATGAGCAGGAATAACCAGACCTCCAAGCTCCCGTACGCGTGCGGCGAGTTCTTCCAGCGAGAAATCTGCGCTCGTTACCAGGTACTTGTCCACTTCTCCGAGTATGTTCTCTTCATTATCTACATATACCTGATCACCCATTTTTTCGGGAATATTCATGATTGGTGGCATGGCGTCGTAGATTTCATCGGAAAGGATGCGCGCGGTTTCAGTGTCAGCAAAGAGACATAACAGGTGGCATTCTTCCCGGCTCTGTGCTTCAATACCAAAGAGCGGGGTAATATCGGTTTCACGGCAGGCTTGAGCGAACGCCGGAGCATTCAGCGAGGAATTGTGATCCGTTATGGCCGCGAGGTCTATGCCGAGGGCAGAAAGTGCCGAAACGATGGCGCGGGGAGACATGGAGAGGTCTCCACAAGGAGAGAGACAGGAATGCAGGTGCAGATCCGCGCGAATGATCATCAGGACAGAACCGGATAGAGTTTTCCGGAGACGGTAAACTGGTTTTCTCCGGTCACAAAGAGGGCTATTCCCTCTTCGCGCGCAGCGTTGATCATGTCGTCCGGAACGAGGCGGTTATTACAGATGATAATGGCGGCAAGGTCTTTCAGCGTTCCCACCGCAACAGTGTTTTTGTGGGCCTGAATGGTTATGAGGACGCCGTTTTCATGGGCGTTTGCCATGGCATCGCTGAGAAGATCCGATGTGTACCCGCCGGTTATGTCGCGGTCTTCCCACTGATCCTGAATACAGGTTGCGCCGATAAGGGCGCCCAATTCACTCGTTTTCATGGTTTTTCCTTCAGATTGAATGATGCGAGAACCCGGGTTCCCGTTTCGGTACCGGATTCAATACTAAAATCATCAGAGACCCGTTTTGTATTCGGCAGCCCCATACCAGCCCCGAACCCGAGGGATCGTACCCGGTCATTTGCAGTCGAAAATCCTTCGGTAAGCGCTTTGTCAACATCGGGAATCCCCGGTCCGTCGTCCTGTGCCTCTATTTCCAGGCGATCGTTATGAATGCGGTATCGCATGGTTCCCCCGACGGAATGGACAACCTGGTTTATCTCGAGTTCATAACTCGCTATGGCAATGCGCCGGGTAATGCCGGGGTCTACGCCTGCATTTTTCAATGCCCGTTTGATGGCGGTTGAGGCCTGACCGGCCAATTCAAAATTGAACGGTTCAGTACGGAATTCCATATCGGAATCAAGAATGGCTGCAGGATCACGGTTTTCCTGGAGCGCAGGTCCTGTTTGTTCAAGCCGCTCAACTTCACGGTTCAATGCGACAAGAAGGGTGGATATGACGTCGGACGCGGTTACGATTCCGGTGAGCCTGGTTTCCCTGTTGAGAACCGGAAAGCGGCCGAACGGGTACTTGTTGAAATAAGAAACGCAGAAGGAAAGCGACATTGATTCCTGGAGTACGATAACCTCCCGGGTCATGTGCTTTTCCGCGGACTCTTCGATCCAGCCATTATCGAGAGCATTTACGATGTCGTCCATGGATATGATGCCAACAAGGTTTCCGGATTCCCCCGAAACGGGAATGCCCGTTATATGTTGCCGTTTCATGAGCTGCTGGATACTCCGGAGAGAGTCCGATGGACGTGCCGTTATAACCGGCGAAGTCATGACATCCTTCACCTTGAGTGTAAAAAGAAGCTCAAGAACGGCTTCCGGGGAGTTATCCTGATTAATCGGTATGGCAAGCATGATTCCAAGTATAACTCATTGGCCTGCAGTAAAACAACATGGGAACCGGATTACTGCTGAAGCACGTTCTTTTCGAGATAATCCGCGATGCCGTCGTCATCGTTTGTGTTGTCGGTGACAAAGCGGGCCAGATCCAGTATTTCCTGACGGCTGTTTTTCATCGCGACGCTGAGTCCTGCATAGCGGATCATGGATTCATCGTTCATGCTGTCTCCAAAGGCCATTACGTCCTCCCGGGTAATGCCGAGAAAGTGTTCCGCTATTTCTTTGAGGGCTTCCCCCTTCCCCGCATTGAGGGGCAGTACTTCCAGAAAAAAGGGTTTGCTTACAAAAACGGTTGCCCGGTCTTTGAATAGTACCTTGAATTCCGCCTCCACCGGTATGACAAATTCGGGATGTCCGGGAATAACCAGTTTGTATACTCCGCGGCGTATGATTTCCTCGAAATCTGCGGGAACCTGCGGTTTGAGACCGGAAAGACGGAAATCCCGTTCAGAATATTCGGTTTCGCGGGAGACATAGATGGTAGTGTCGTCGTAAATATGACAGGAGAGCCCGGCCGCAACGGTCATGCGAAAGGCCTCAATGGCGATGTCTTCGGGAAGAAAGCGTTCGTACACAAGATCGCGGGTATCGGACCGTATTATCTGGGATCCGTTGTTTGCGACAATATAACTTTTCATCTCCGTAATACCGATCCGCTTTGCGTAGGGATACATTGCCTCCGGAGCTCTCCCCGAAGCAAGGACGGGAAGGATTCCCCGCTGGGCACATTGTGCAAGAACGGAAACGGTACGATCCGATATGGTCAGGTCATGTTTGAGAAGGGTATCATCGAGATCCATGGCAATGATGCGGGGTGCTGTATTCATGACAATACTATAGCAGAATTTGTAGTTTTGGAGAAATAGTCGTATTATTTGGGTATGGTTTATCTAGCAATTTTAGCGTTTGTATCCCTGGTTTCTCTCGCAGCCGCGGTGTATTTCTGGCGGAAATCCCGGCAGATGACGCTTTTACAGGCCGATGTCTCCGGTCCGCTCTACAAGACAGTTCGGCGTCTGGCCAGAAGTCTTTCGATGTTCTCGTCCGGAGACCTTCGGGTACGGACACGGCTTGCAGAGGAAGCGGTACGAAGCGAGCAGGGACGCTCTCTTGCGGCTCTTCTGGCCGCTTCGGTTACGGACATGAATTCGGTTACCGACGTCCCCTCGAGCCGAATCTGTTTTTCCGGGGCAAACAGCTACCAGGAAGGAAAGGTCGCCGGACAACGGATAGCCGCATTTTTGGGCGGGTCCGGCTCCATCGTCTGTATTATTCCGTTTTATACCCAGATAAACCATGTGCTTCGCATGAAGGGCTGTTTCGATTATCTGGCAGAGTACCACAAGAATATTGAGCTGCTTGGTGTGTATGAAGGAGCCGGAAATCGTGAGGTTACCATGGAAAAGGTCAATCAAATGCTGGACGAGCACAAGAAGATTGATCTGGTGTACATCACCGACGGGCATACCCCTC
>CAZGQQ010000085.1:0-7566 GCA_964527175.1 uncultured Treponema sp. | reverse complement strand
GGTGCTCGATGGCACCTATATCAATATCCGGGCCTTTGAAAAACCGTATGCGGATTACTCGGGCTCTTTTGAGGACAACCCGTACCGCATGCGCTTTACACAGAAACCCGTTGCCGCTGCTCCGCCGGAAGATACGGTATATATGGACGATACTGTCCGTACGTTCACGGAGCTTGCGGAAGGCTCCGCAGGTACCGTTCATTACGCGAAAGGACCCGACGATATTGTTCCGCTGGTGCGCACACTTCTTGAAAATCCGTCCGGCCCCTCTCTCGATCTGGTCTTTGTGATCGATGCAACGGAAAGCATGATCGATGATATTGAAAAAGTACGTGAAATGGTCCTTCCCATGCTGGACGATCTTCTTCCCCGGTGGCCTGCCTGGCGGCTTTCACTGGTGTTGTACAAGGATTATCATGAAGACTTTGTAACCCGTATTGCAACCCCGTTTACGTCGGATCTGACCCGTTTCAAAAAGGGGCTATACAGTTTCCGGGTTCAGGGAGGCAGAGACATTCCCGAAGCCGTCTATGAAGGACTCGATGCGGCGCTTTCACTCAACTGGACAAGCGGTTCTGACCGGAAGGTTATTCTCATTGGCGATGCACCGCCGCACCCGAAGCCACGGGGTAAAATTACCCGTGAGCGAATTGAAGATGCAGCCAAAAAGAAAGGGGTACAGATGAATGTGATCATTTTGCCCCATGGAACGACATACTGATCAATAAAAAACCCGTCCGGTTATCCGGACGGGTTTTATCATTCAGCGGCTGGTTGCCCCGGTTTTTCACGGTATTCGGAAGGGACCTTGGCAAGGTCGTTCCGGGCAAGAACCAGATATTCCGGAGGCAATCCGGCTCCACCGGTTGCTTCGTACCGTGATATGATAATTTGCAGCCGTTGTGCTGCATCGGCATATTTTTCATTTTTTACCCTGATATGGGCAATTTCAAACTCGGCTGCAGTCAGTGTCGACGGATCTGATCCAAACCGTTCTATGATCAGTGTGTAATATACCTCTGCTGCCTTGTCATTGTTGTTGTCGATTGCTTCCTGAGCCATCCTGTTCAGTTCCGGTACGGTCAAATCCTGTGGAACGGTTTCAGGGTCTGGCACGGTTGAACAGGATAGTGCCGAAAACAGCGCCACGGTTACTGCGATGATGAAAATGCTGGGTTGCTTCATGTGATTCAGTCCTTGTCGTAAAGTTCATCCCGTATGGGGAGGGTTCTCCGCAGGTCGTTGAGGAATTCTTCGGTGTCGCCCATGGGTTCATACGTGTCGCAAAAGTCTATGCTTCGCCGTGTTACGGTAAAATACTTGTACTGTTTTTCACCGCCAAGCTTTTTCTTCCATTTTCCGGCATCACAGCGCACCCGCAGATAAAACTGTCCGCTGGTTTCGGCCGGAGCCGGAACCAATTTGCAATGGATGCAGTTGGCACAATAGATCTTTCCGCACTGTTCCCGTGAGTCTTCCAGTTCATGAACCGGAGCTTCATTTTTTTGAATGGTACTTTTACTGTTTGACATTTGGTTCCCCCTTAGTCATAACTCACATAGTAGCACGCGAGTGTTCACTCGTCAACGTTGGTTGCTCTCTTCAAGTTGTATGGTTATTTCTACGCGACGGTTCTGCGCACGCCCCTCATCGGTATCATTTGATGCTACCGGACGGGTACCGCCATACCCTGCTATGGTAATATGGTCAGGATCTATTCCACGGCTGGCGAGTTCTTCACCAATTTTGCGGGCTCGCTCAATGGACAATGTCAGTTCTCCGGCCGGTTTGCCAACTTCCGCAGTGTGTCCTTCCACGAGAAAACGGGCGTTTGGGCCGGCAAGTTTCAATGCATCGGCGACAATGTCGATCCGTCCCCGCTCGGAATCAAGTATGCGGGCCGTATCGGCGACAAATCGGATATCGTACATGGTAAATTTGAGACCCTGCCATGAGTCGCTGAAATCCATGCGCTGTACCGAACTTGCGGAGAGCTGTCGCTCAATTTCCTGCCAGACAAAGTAGTAATTGCTGTCCTTGACCGGTCCAAGACGGTTTTGTTCCAGGGTTTCAGGGTCACAAATAATGACGACCCTGCCCCGGGAGAGCAGTTCTCTGTTTTCCGGAATTGAGGCTATTCGCAGGTAATCTTCGCGCGAGATGACCGGATCGGTACGATATCGCCCAAAAACACCGCGGGCCGTTATTCTCAACGGGTCATTTCCGATACGGTCCCGATACGAGTTTTCATCAAGGGTTGACGTATAATACACGACACCCCGGGATCGTGCCGTATCCGGATCCACCATGTTGCGTTCATAGACCATATCCATGGTGGTATCCCGAATTTTGGGAAAAAGTGCGGGACGGAGCTGTTCTGTGGTGTATTCACCGTGAACGGGCAGGGAACCCCGTGCGTCAATGAGTATTCCGGTAAATGCCCGGGTTTCTGTTTCCTGCAGGGGAACGGGAACGGGTTGTGCGCGGACATGGCGAATAAAGAGGCTGGCAATAGTGTTCAGGGGTACAGTTCGTGTCATTGTTACATGGTCAAGATCCCGGGAAAACCAGGGCGGGGTGCTCCGGCTTTGTTCAACCAGGTCATTGAGATCCGAGAGAAGTACGGTGCCATCTTCTATATAGTTTCCCAACTGATTCAGCGAATCAATCTGAAGTGAAAAAAAAGCATCCTTCAACAGGGCGGGCGATTCCATTTCAAGTATTTGCAGGGCTGCGCTGCGCCCCGACGGCAAGATTATTCCGGCAATCCGGGTGTCGAGTGTCAAAAGGGAATGAATTTGTTGTTTTTCCCAGTTTGTTGTGGCATCAACCGCAAGTCCACGGTCTTGCGAAGCGGTTGTATATGCAGTCAGTATGAGCAACCACACCAGAACCAGTGTTTTTTTTGCCATCATGGCGCTCCTCTCTTTCAGAGTATCGGCACGCGGAGCTGTTTTCCCAACTTCAGGATTGAATTCACCGTAAGATTGTTTCGTTCAGCAAGGGTTTCTACCTGAATTCCATGGGCAAGCGCGATGGACCAGAGTGTATCACCCTGCTTGACCAGGTATGACCCGGAGAAATTGAGGTTCTCGCGGTCTTTTTTTCCCGCATACGTCGTTACTTCTTTTATTGCCGGAATTACCAATTTTTTTCCAAGCTGGAGTGTTCGGGGAGATATACCGGGATTATACTCGAGCAGCATGTCCACTGAAACACCGTAATGAAGAGAAAGTGCGAACAGGGTGTCTCCGGACTTGATCGTATACAGATAGTATTCGAGAAGAATTCGGGACCGATCGGCAAGAAGGGCGGCAACATCATCACTTTTTTCCGAAGGAATTCTCAAATTGTAGGAAAGGCCCGGTGGTGTTATGGAATAGTGAAGTGACGGATTCAATGACGAGAGCAGTGCGGTATCCATCCCGGTTTCTTTCGAGAGTACATTCATGTCCACCGGGCGGGAAACCGGAATGGTGGTGTACGCATCTTCAGCAACAGGGACCCCCCAATCGATACCGTATTCGGCGCTTCTGGACAATATGTGGGCTATTGCGAAGAGCTTGGGAACGTAATGAACGGTTTCCCGTCGAAAGAACCCCCGTTCACACAGGTCCCAGTAGTTTTGTGTTCCCGCTTTTTTCATTGCGCTTCTGGTGGCACCGAGTCCGCAGTTGTATGCAGCAAGGGCAAGAGGCCAGTCATTAAGCATTCTGAAGTTGTCTTTCAATTTCCTGATAGCTGCGGTAGTCGTTATCCAGGGATCCCGGCGTTCGTCAATCCATTCGTTTATCCGGATATTGTATCCACCAACACTGTTTCTCATGAACTGCCACACCCCCACAGCCCCTGAACGGGATCGTGCGCGCGCAGTAAACCCCGATTCTATGACAGGCAGGTATATGAGCCACCGAGGGGCTTCGAGCCGATCGAGTTCTGAAAGCATGAATTGCCGGTATTGTACGGAATTCTGCATTACCCGTGACAGATACTTCAATCCTTCGGGGGTGGTGTATTGTTCGAGATAGTGCCGGTAGAGCGCGGTTTCCGGAAAAGACAGGTCAACTGCGGGATATTCACCGGGAATCGTTGGTCCGTTTTCCACCGCCGGAGTGTCTTCGGCTTCTCCCGGATCAGCACCAAGCGGTGCCAGGCAGAGAAAAATGGCGAGAAGGGTGGAGGCATATCGCCGAAACTCAGAGTTTTTCGCCATAATAGATTCCCGCCCACTCCCAACGGCCATGAATGTCGGGATCCGCCGGGAAATTTACCTTTCTGAAATACAGATACCAGACACTGATGTACTGGTTCCATCCACGGGTTCGCAAATAGGCTTCATTCGGATTCGAGGATGCGTCCAGCTCCTGTTCGTAGCGGATACGGTTCCCGCCCATAAAGTCACGCATACGGAAATCCGCCTGGGCGTTTACGTCGCTTGAATCCTGCTTCCAGGACATCGCGAAGAAATTGACCTTTGCCCGGTACCGTTCAAGGCTGCGGTGATCATAGTTGTTTATGGCCTGTTTGATGCTTGTTACCAGATCATCCAGGGTTTCAAACGTCCAGTCCTTGGACGAACTGTCGTAGTCAACAAGGCGTTTCGCGTATTCATAGGCATCGGGAATGCCGGGGATGACGATACCGAACTGGCCAAAGCCCAAAAACTGTGAGTAGGTTTGTATGGCAAGTTCCCACTCGCCGAGCTTTTCATAGGAGCGAGCAAGCATGAAATAGGCGTAGCCCTTGTCTATATTGTCGGGAAAACGGGTTATCATGTCGCTGTAATAGCGTACAAGCAGCTCCGGGCTTTCGGTAATTCGAATGAGGTTTTGCAGGCAGACAAGATGTATTGAACGGCCATGGTGTTCGAGATCGGGACACTGCTCAAGAATTCTCTTGAAGTAGTAGCCGGCCATGTCCCAGGCGTTGTTTTCAAGATAGCTGTGGGCAACCATCAGGAGCCAGTATGCATTGTACGGATCATCCGGGGTCTCTTCTACCGCTTCGGTAAGGAACAAAATGAGTGCGGCAGTCCGCTTTTCTGCAAGCAGGTTTCCGGCAATCCGGTTCATGAGTGCGAATCGGGTTTCACGGTCCTGCACCCCGCGGTTGAGCAGTTCAACGAGCTCCTGCTGTTCCTCGCGATTGTCTTTCATTCCCTCAAAAACATAGGTTTCGGCCTGTGGCGCACAGGAAACGGTCAGAACGAGGACGGCGGCAAGGGCTATTGCCCGGAATATTCGGTTGGTCACGGCACCGATAGTATCATACGCCCGGTTCTATTGGCAAGAAGGAACAAAGTACGGTACAATGAAAATTCATGGAGGTTTGCGTACGCATGAAGGAACGATGGATCAACCTTGTTTTGCGCTTCTCGGTAGTGTTCATTCCGCTTGTTATGGGTTTTGTCATTGTTTCAACGACACTGCTGATGCTGGGTAACTATAGAGTGCCTCCATTTGCCGGCGGGATGCTCAGTCTTGTCTCCGGCGTTTTTCTCTGGTTTTGCGGCATGATTATCAAGAACCGTGCCCGTTTCTTTTTTTCGGCGACCTTTCTGGTTCTGACCGGTTTTCTGCTGCTTCTGCTGGATCTGGACCTTTTTTCCCTGACTGCCCGTGACACCTGGCCGTTACTCATGCTTTTTGTCGGTACGGCCTTTACCGTATCCGGGTACCTCCATTATCGAAAAATTCATGCATTATACTTTGTACCGTCCCTCGCATTTTCTGTACTCGGATTTGTGTTTCTTCTTTTTACAACGGACATAATCTCCGTTTCCCTGCGTTCTGTTGTTTTGTGGTGGTTACCGTTACTATTCATACCCTCGCTGGTTTCATTTGTCGTATGGCTTGTACAACGAAAACGGGTTGTCGGAACGGAGAATGAATAATTCGTTCGTGATTAAAACGGTATCACTATCCATCATTCTCTCTGTTCTCATCGTCGGTTGTGCCAGTTCCCCCGGGGGTGGCGTTGATTCGCCGCTTTCCGGTATGGGCGGAAGCGGAGAGGACGCAGAGGTGCGCGAGAATTCCCTGCCGGGAGGCGGAACACCGCTTGCGGTTCCTCCACGGGGAGACAGCCGTAAAACAACACTGGACGGTACGGTCTTGAGATATCTTGAGACTGGTTCTCCCGAAACAATACGCCGTGCCGTTGAACGAATCAATTCCGATTCCCGGGGAATGACCGACCAAAATCGTGTCGCACTTGCGGTAGCCGGTGAGCTTATGCGGATCATGTATCCGCTCGAGACCGTACAATGGCCAACTCCGTCTGTTCCCGATACCGACCCCTACATGAGCAGCATCCGCATCGCACGTACGGGTTCCTATGATTTTTCTGCAGGATCCTCGGATTTTCTGTCTCTCGTGCTCCCGTCCCTCGTGCTGGTAACAACGCCGGCGCGGGAGGATTTTTTTGCTGATGCCGAACGGGCACTCACCCGTGCGGTGGAAATGAACAGAAAATCGGTGTTGCCGCACTATTTTCGGGGGCTCATTGCCGAGCGACGCCGGGATTATGCTGCTGCCGACAGTTTGTACCGTACGGCCTGGGAGCTCGACGATTCCTGTTACCCTGCCGGTATGGCATATTCACGTGCCCTGATACGACAGGGACGGGGAGCAGAGGCACTGGAAATTGCGCGGGAGCTTTCATCCCGTTATCCCTCGTCGCTCGAGTTTGTCCGGTTGAGCGCCGATGCTGCCTTTTCCCTTCAGGACTGGGATACTGCCGATTCCCTGATTCTCGAAGTGCTCAAGAAGGAACCCCGCAATGCGGACTATCTGCTTCTGAGGGCCAGAATACTCGTTGAACGGCGGGAATATCTCAATGCCAACTCCCTGCTCGATGCCTATGCGACAACCAATAAAACAAACAAAAATTATCTGCTCCTTCGTGCGCGTGTCGCCCGCGAATGGAACCGAAATCCCGCTGCGGCAACATCCTTCCTGCAGGAAGCCGTACGGTTATATCCGGATGACCAGGAAGTCCTTCTTTCAACTGCCGCAATAAGCTACCAGACCGGAATGGCGATACACAATCGCAGTGCACGCGAACTGGTTACCACCGTACTTTCCCGCGATGGTGACAACCGGAATGCCCTCGTTCTCTTGTTGCGGGATTATATTGCTTCCGGGGAATGGACCCGTGCCGTTCAAACGGGTGAAAAGCTGGTATCCCTGGATTCTTCTCCATCCTCGCGGGAGCTCCTTGTCAAGGCCTATCTTGGTGCCGATCAGCCAGGCCGAGCGGTACGTATCGCCCGCGAATTGTACAATTCGGCATCCAGGACAGACTCTCTTACCGGCCTGTATTTGCAGGCTCTCATAGAAACCGGTGAACAGGGTTCCGCCAGGTCAATAATTGCCGAACGTATGGAGAATGCGTCCTCTTCGCTTAAAAGCGTTCTGTTCTTCCATGAAAGCCGGATGATCGCGGATCCCGAGCGTCAGCTTTCGGTACTTCGCTCGAGCCTGCTGGCAGATCCGCGAAACGGGGATGCGCTGTTTGCCATGTATCAGTGGTACTTTGACCGAAATGATTACCGGAAGGCGCAGT
>CAZGQQ010000084.1:0-7872 GCA_964527175.1 uncultured Treponema sp. | reverse complement strand
GCTCGAAGGGAGGACACACGATGTGTCCGACCGGAGAGGATTCCCTTTCTTGGCTAGAAAACCCTGGCAAAAACACTTCCCAGCGTCTTGACGGTAATCCGGTGCACCAGTCTTGTTCCCAGAAAGCCCACGGCCGCGCACGCCCCCTGATGGAGCACCATCGAATAACCAAGATCAAACCCGGCCCTGACGGTGGTGTCGATACACATGTTGGTCATCGCTCCGGCGGTTCCGGGTAGGAAAAAAGCGGAGCCGGGATGGATGTTGGTATGCCGGACATGGACCACCGGCCGGTTATCGTTCCGCCAGGTTGCCAGCAGTGCTGCGGCCTGACGGGCAGCCTTCTTCATCCCCTTCAGCGGATAGCGGCCTCCCGGGAAATAATCGTTCTGGATATCGATCAGGACAAGAGCTTCATTCTTTTCATTCATGGCAGATCTCCTTTGTCTGGTTGACCTGACCATTTTGTCCTGAAAAGGGTGTTCGGGGAATTGTCGTTATTGACATAATACAGGCTAATGTCGACAATTGGAGAGTGATTACCGTTACCCTGGTCAACCTGCCCGGCAGTTATCTCTCCGCCCTTTACGGCATAAGCGACATTCTCGGGTATGCCAATGACTTGTCGGGAAGCATTTTTGACGTGTCGATCCGTGATCCGGATGATTTCGTCCGTCATCCGCCCGCCTCGGGACTGGCGGTGATACCCCCTTTCCGTGTGGACAGGGACGGCATCCGGCCCGATCCGGCGGTGGTGAAGGCCCTGAAGGGTTTCGCCGCACGGGGAGGGATACCCGTATCCGTATGCGCTGGAGCTTTTTACCTTTGCGCCGCCGGTCTGGCTGACGGGCATCGGATCACCACTCACTGGCAGCTGGCCGGACACTTGCAGAAAAGCCATCCCGGGGTTACGGTCTGCCGCGACAGGATTCTGGTTGACGAGGGGAGCCTTATCAGCGCCGGCGGGATAACCGGGTTTCAGGATCTTTCGCTGTACCTGATCAGAAAGTATCTGTCGGCCGAAGCGGCACTATCGGTGGCGGGCGTTTTTCTTCTGAATACCGGGGAGCGGTCCCAGCTGCAGTACGCGCGGATGGACCGGGAGATCTCCGGAAACGATGACATCCTCTCGAAGGCCCGGCAGTTCATGCACGATAACCTGAACGGGGAGATCGGCCTGGAAGAGATCGCCGGGCACTGCGGCGTTACGGTCAGAACCCTGCTCCGCCGTTTCCATGCCGAGGGGGGACAGACCCCGATCCGCTATTTACAAACCATCCGGATGGAACACGCCCGGCGCCTTTTCGAAACCACCGGATGGCCGATCAAGGAGGTGTCCTTTATGTCAGGGTACCGGGACATGGTCGCGTTTACCCGTGTTTTCAAGAGGTTGACCGGTCTGACACCGGGAGAATACCGGAAAAAAAGGCTGGTACCGGACCCTTCGGGCCGAGGAGAAAAGAATTACAAAATTAACAGATAATCACGTCTTCCATAAAGGAATCTATGAATCTGGATAACTTCATCTTCAACGATATAAAACATAAGAAAATTATCAATGGGAATCATTCTATAGCCAAGTTTGCTAAGATATGTATCATCCAGTAATGGATGGATAAAAGGATTTGATTCAAGTAAATCAATTGCGTCGTAGAATTTCTGAAATAAATTTATATGGGAAGTGTTTAGTTTATTTTGGAAATAATCCTTTATTTCTCGCAGATCATTTTCTGCTGTTGGATATATTCGAGTAGAGTATTTTGGTGAACTCATTTATTCATTAGATCCTTAAGGAGTTTTTTTGCATCTTTTCCTGGAGCACCGTTTCTAATTTCTTCCCGTGCTTCATTCAATTTTTGGTATAGATCAATTCTGGCAAGTTGCTTCTCATAAAGTTCAAGGGACATAACAACCATATCACCAGCACCATTTTTAGTTAGAAAAATAGGTTCATCATTCATATGAACAGATTCAGATATACTGGTGAAATTATTCCTAAGATCTGAAACAGGGCGAATTATGGGCATAAACTACTCCTTATAAATATCATTATATTGATAATATAAATTTAAAATAATGATAAATCAACTAATTTACTCAACAATGAATGGAGGTACAGAAATGTCAATAATCAGCTACATTAACAATATTTCATAAACGAGATATGAGTAATAAAAGAAAAGCTTAACCGGCGCAGGATTCAGGCGACTGGAAGGCGATTCCCGTTACTAAAACGGACTGCTGCGCTCAAGGATCCGTATAAAAAGGTGGAATATAAAATACAAAAAAATCCCTGATTTTTTACCGATAAGGTATACAAATTCAATTGGAGGGATTATGAGTCAGGAATTCAGACCAATCGACGCAAAACATTGCTACACGTGCATCCAATGGGATGGACAGCGTACCTGGTATGCTGAAAAAAAGCTTGTAAAAGTTGATGAAAAAAAAGAAGGCCTTTGCAGAGTCTTGCACAAGAACGTGAAGGGCGACTACGTCTGCGATCATTTCTACCCCATTCACTAACGATCGCGATGACAAGAAAAGCGGCATCAGTCTGGAAAAGGCTGATGCCCGTACAATCGCCATGATTAAGCAACCTCTTTTCTGAAAATTCATTTAAAGCAGGACGATCTTTTGACTCCGTAAAGTCCGTTTATCTTTTTTTTCGAGCAACAGCATTACGGAAAGACGAAGCAATCTTTCGGAAATCGAAAAAAACCCGACAACTCGTGTCCGCCTCTTGATTTTTTTCATCTGGCATTCTGCCAGATGTGACGTTCGCATTTTCATACTCTGGCGCATTGAACAGTTTGCGAACAATGCTGGACACTATTTCGATGGATTGTTGATAATGTCCCAATAAACTAATCCACCGCGTGGACGGGGATGCCTGCACCAGCAGTTCGCAATTTTTTGGACAGCTCGACCGGGGTGTGGTATAGTCGGTACAGACGGTGTCGCACACAAATACAAAGCAGCACACCGGGGAGCGCCTGCATGATGCTTCATTGGCTGTACCTGACATCGCAAATTGTCGTGGCGACGGTGTGTATCATTCTTGGTTCTTATATTCTCCAGGCCGACTCAAGATCTCCCCGGAACATACACTTTGTTGTCAATTCGGCACTTCTTTTTCTGGTGATTATTTCAACGATCTTAATTCAGCTGGCCTCTGACGACAAGACAGGTAAAATCTTCCAGGGGATATACAATATTCTTCTTATCCTTTTTTTACTCGCGTCGCTGAGTTTTTCCATGCTGTTTGCCGGTAAAAAACCGGGTCTGCCGCTGCTGGCAGTTGTGGTTCCTCTGTCCATGATGGTATTTGTTATATTTCTGACGCGTGTTCAGTCGCTGCTGATTCTGACCCGGGTATCCGGCTTGTGGGTGTATGAGATGCAAGAGCCCTTGTTTTGGTACTTGCTCTATACACCACTTTTAGCCTGTATAATCATCGCCATGTTAGTAACTCTGCAACGATTTTCCCGCTCGGCCAACACCAACAAAGAGCGGCTTCAGGCCCGGACCATGACTACAGCCATTTTGATCTCCTGTGTGGGAGGATATGTATTTCTGATGATCCTGCCTTTGATTCGTGTATATCGGATGCCCCTGTTGACCCCATACTTTTTCGCCATTTATCTTTATGGCGTATTTTTCGCCCTGAACAAATACAAGTTGATGGTCTATTCGATCCGCGATTGCTCACGCGAGATCTTGTCACAAATTGGGGATGCCCTGATATTGACGGATCACCGTCTTCATATTATCGAGATCGGGGGCTCCGCCGGGAAGCTTCTTTCTGATCGGATCGGGGGACAGACAGGGCGTTCCCTCGGTGAATTGGTTCGACTGAACCGTGAACTGGAAAACCGCCTGAAAGGTCTGGTCGACGGAACGGAAGCCCCTTTTACGGTACGGGTGACGTTCGCTACGGGGGAAGGAGTGATAACCGACACCTTTTTTTCCCGGGTGACCGACCGGTTCGGCGATTTTTCTGCCCTTCTGGCAGTTTGCCGCGAAACCCGGGGAATTCCTGAACTGAAGCGGTACTTCAAGCTCACCGACCGGGAAATGGAGCTTGTGCTTCTAACCATAACTGGACTTTCCAACAGCTCCATAGCTGAAAAGCTCGGAATCGGCCGGAGAACTGTGGAAACACACCAGATTAATATCTACAACAAGCTGGGGATCGGTAATAAGCTCGAATTGATGACAGTAACTGCTGATTTCGGCATCAAATCCTGACGTTTTTCCTGTGATCTACGTAAATACCACGATGTGTTCCTCCGCGTGCTTTGCTAGCATAGCGAACAGCATGTAGCTGGAGGACTTTTGTATGAAAAGTATGAGTACGCAAGTGGGTAATCACGTGATCGGGAGGCTAATATGAAAAAAATTGTCATTTTAGTGTTATTGGTAGCAACGGCGGTATTTGTCGCTACCGGCTGTCCCTCGTCTGAAGAAGGACCAGGAGGAGAAGTTGTAGAAGAAGGAGGAGGGAACGACTGGCGAATTCTCAAAACCGGCCAGACTGACAGTTACGCGACCGGCGATGACGGCGATTTACAAATGGGCGCCGGATGGCCGGTTCCTCGTTTCACCGACAACGGCGACGGAACGGTCACGGACAACTTTACGGGATTGATGTGGGAAAAGAGTCCCTCCACTGTCCAGAAAGACTGGAGCACTGCCTTGACCTACGCCAATGATTCTACGCTGGCCGGCCATAACGACTGGAGGCTTCCCAACCGGAATGAAATCATGACCCTGCATAATTTCGCGGAATACCGTAACGACACGTGGCTCAACGGACAGGGTTTTGCCAATATGCAATTTGACTATTACTGGACATCAACGACTTTGGGGGGAGATTCTGCCCGGGCGGCTATTTTCTATTTGGGCACGCGAGGCGCTGCCTTTTGGGCAAATACGAAAAATTCCGACCCAAGATACGCTGTTATCTGCAGGGGAAGCTCCGATCACATCATGAGAACAGGCCAGACTGTCAGTTACGCGACCGGCGATGACGGCGACCTGCAGACAGGAGTGGTCTGGCCTGATCCCCGCTTTACGGACAATGATGACGGGACAGTGACCGACAATCTCACCGGTTTGATGTGGGAACAGAATCTTGACACCACTGAAAAAAATTTTAATGCCGCCTTGACCTACGCCAATGATTCCACGCTGGCCGGCCATGACGACTGGAGGCTTCCCAACTACTACGAACTGGCCACATTGTTCGACGCGGATGAAACCGATCAATACTTGTGGTTGAACGCACAAGGTTTCAGTAATGTTTTGCCCGGCGGCTACTGGTGCAGTACCTATGCTCCAATATCGACACCTAATTTTATACTCTTTTTAATGTCCAACGACACAAACAGCATGGTTGCATCATCCCCTCCGGAGGATACTGCATCAAAGAGATCGCTTATCGTCCGCAGCACAGCGCAGTAAGAAATATATGGCCAAAAACGCCATTCTGCGGGGAGGAAGGAGGACCACACGCTCGTCGGACATTCGTCCTTCTCCGCTGATCCCCGCAGGTCAATTGAGTTTCCGATGGACGCCTTCGGCACAAAAAGGGAAAGCAATATTTTGGAAAACAGTGAATAATTGATAGTGTAAAATCATGTTCGCAATTTGGTAGTTGAAAAAGGTCATTGGAAGCTCCGGAAGGTTGTTGTCGAAACAAACAAAAAGGAGACAACTGATGGCTTATTCCCTATCCGCTACCCTTATACGGCGGGAATTGTCCGGTATGTGGCAAGTTCTACGCGGTTTACGTCAAATTTGGAACTTATTGGTATATATCAGTCGAACATGTACCAAATTCACAGGTTTCTTATACATAATACTTTTATATGTACCTTTTTTTCGTTTTTTGGTACATATATTTGACAAATGTCCCAAGATAACACAATAATGAGACACGCGCGTTTTCAAAACCGATATACCGTACAATGATCTTCACTTGCTCCCGCCCGATCATGCAAAAATCGAGACGGTCCGGATTCTCAAGCAGGAGAACAAGGCTGCCTCTGCTATCGCGGAATTGAAGGGTATCGCCAATATCATTCCAAATCAGTCCATACTCATCAACGCAATCGTCCTGCAGGAAGCAAAGGACAGTTCGGGAATCGAGAACATCATTACGACAAGCGACGATCTCTATAAAGCGGTGTCATCCCCGGTCTCGAAGGTTAATTCGTCAACCAAAGAGGTTATGTTCTACCGGGAAGCGCTCTATTCGGGTTTCCGGATGATCCGGGAACGAGGTCTCCTTTCGATAAACGACATTATCGATATTCAGTCGATCATAGTTAAATACGACGCGGGAATCAGAACAACGCCCGGAACCACCCTGAAGAACGACGCTACCGGTGTTACCGTCTATACGCCGCCGGAAGGCGAACAAACGATACGCCGACTGCTGCAGAATCTCACGGAATACCTCAATAATGAGGACGCTTCCGTGGCGAAGATAGCGATTCTTCATTATCAGTTCGAGAAGATTCATCCGTTTTACGACGGCAACGGCAGAACGGGGCGCATCGTCAACGTGCTCTATCTCATCCTCAAAGGATATCTCGATATCCCGATCTTGTATTTGAGTTCGTATATCATCAAAAACAAGTCGCGCTATTACGAACTCCTCAGCACGGTTACGCAAACCGGCGAATGGGAAGAATGGATTGTATACCTGCTGCAGGGGATTGAGGAAACAGCCCGCTCCACGATCGGGAAGATCAAACGGATTCGCGCGCTTCTGGACGAGACCGTCAGTCTGGTCAAGGATCGCACTCCGAAGATTTACTCGAAAGAACTGGTTGAGCTTCTCTTCGTGCATCCGTATTGCAAGATCGAGTTCCTGACCGAACAACTCAAGGTCGAACGCAAGGCCGCGTCGCGCTATCTCCACCAACTCAAAGGAATCGGCATCCTGGAACTCCGCAAACTGGGCCGTGAAAACATCTTCATCAACAAGAGCCTCATGCGCATCCTCAGCGAATGAGGTTTGTTCCACATAGTCGAGCTCGCTTGAGCAACCGGCATCCTTATGCAGTATGTCATCGGTATTTATGAGCCATTGAGCGAGTAAATTGCGATAATTGGCAAACTATCATATAATTCACTATCAGTAAGGTTCAAGAAAAATAAAGAAAGGATACTATCCTATATATGATATAATATCCTGTGAATCTCTTGCGTTGCGAGGTATAACACATGAAGAGAAACATACAAAAGGCACGTATTCTTTTACCAACTCTCATGCTAACATTGTGCGTATTAGTGGTTTCATGCAGCGCTAAATCCAACAACTCAGAACCTGCGGAATCGCTATTTGATCGGGATAATACAGTTAAAAACGCATACATTTCTCTTAACGTAAAAAATCTTGATACATTCCGCGATGAAATATATCAAACGCTGAATAATTTCGAAAGTGAAGTAGACAGTGAAAGCTGGAATGACAAGAATAAAATGACTGGTCGTATTTCAATAAGCATCCGCTTACCATCAAAACATTTCCTCAGCTATATTGATTATATAAATGAGACATATAAAGTTGAGTCAATGCACATGTATGCACACAAGATAACAAAAGACTCATTAAAAAATAAAGAAATTGATCTTGATGGCACCGTGTATTCATTCATTCATATATCAGCGTCAAGAAAAATCGGTTATTCCGAATCATTTATTATAGGCACAGAACACGCGTCCGAGGCATTGAAATACAGTCTTCAATCTATCATCCCGGTAATACTTTTTGTATTACCGTACCTACTGATAATTTTCACTTGTATTCTGATTTATAAGCAACTTAAGAAAGTACTTAAAAAGAAAGGAACTAATGAT
>CAZGQQ010000083.1:0-8033 GCA_964527175.1 uncultured Treponema sp. | reverse complement strand
ATCTTAGCAAGATTTCGGAAATTTGTAAAAACATTTTTTTTAAAAATTTCAAAAGTCTGTTCCGGTGTCGTCGTTTCGGCAAGAAAGGCGGTGTCCCCGGCGGAAAGGTCGATATATGCGTCTTTTCCCCGGATAAAACAGACACGGGTACGTACCGTATCGGCGAAAACGGGTCGATACCCCGGCGTCTGCGGGCCAAGTACCAGCTCGTCAACAAACCGGCCAAGACGGGTGTTTTCATCCTGTTCAACCACCAGATAGCGTACCTCGGTTCCGGTCTTGCCCGTGGAAACCGCGGGGAAAAGGAACAGGAACCGGTTGGTATCCGGCGAGAAAACAATTCCGAAAAACATGATGGCGAGCGTCAATACAAATATCGCGAATGCGACACCCTGTACAACCGGATGCGTTTCCCTGAGCGTTTTTCCCGTTTTTACTACAAATCCGTATAACTGTTTCATTGTGTTGCGGTAAATCCTCTCGATTGTTCAAAATGGGTAACAAAAGACACGAGACCATTGTATATCCCCGACGCACACTTCTTCAAGTACTGCGGATCAGCCAGCATCGCCGCCTCTTTCCTGTTGGTAACAAATCCGAGTTCAACAAGAACACTTGGCATCTTTGCGTTTCGCACCACAAACCAGGCTTCTTCCTTTAAACCCCTGTTCGGACTGTCCTTTCCTATCTGAGTTTCAAGTCCGTCCGAGATGCTTTTTGCGATAAGTATGCTTTCCGTGGTAAATTCTTCCTCCATCATCGAGTTGAGGATGGGTACAATTTCCGCCGAGTCTACCCCGCTTTTGTCTATGACGGTTCTGCGGTAGTCGGGTGAGAGATACCAGACTTCAAATCCGGAAGAACGGGTATTGAATGCAGCATTGGCGTGTATGGAAATATAGAGAATGGCTTCATGCTCCCCGAGTTTAACCGAATTGGCTATGGAGACCCGGTCTTCAAGACTGATGTAGCGGTCATCCGACCGTGTCAGCAATATTTGTTTATCCGGCCATTGTTTGCGGAGCCGCTCATACACATCCTTCGCAACAGTGAGTACCACATCTTTCTCGCGGACGGTAACCGTTTTACTCTTTACAGAAGCCTTACCGACTGCACCGGGATCCTTTCCCCCATGCCCGGGATCAATAAGGATGGCACCAACACGGTACGACACCGGCGGCGGTACCCGCGAAAAAAAACTGTCCAGGGTTTCCCGGAAAGAAACGCTCACCATGAGCGCTCCATTCTTTAAAACCGGAGGATCAAGGAGAACCGCTTCACGGTAATCCAGCAAAACAAGGGCGTCTCCGGCGCGAAAATTGACCAGATGTCCGTTTTTCTCCAAAACCGCGATTCCCGATACCGGATCCCAAAAAATCCTGGCAGAAAGGCTTTTTCCCATAGCCTGCAGTGTTATCAGGGTGCGGGACGAATCCTGTGACGCGAGGGGCAGCACCTGAAAAGCCCACAGGATGATGCAAAACGCAAAAATGGCCTTTTTTCTATTGATCACTATCATAGACATACACTATTCCCTGTATTCCGCCCCTTAGCAAGGCGTTCCAGTACCGTATACGCGTTTTTTTATCGCCGTTGGCGAGTTTTTCCGCCAGAGCCGGTTCAAGGGCGAGGGAACGGGCAAGGCACTGACGGAGGGTTCTTTGCTGCCAGTCCCGGGCAGTATCCAGATACCCGGCAAGGCAATCCGGTACCGGGAGGGTACCATACCCGTCAATCAAAAGATCGATCATCCTGTCTTCATTGATCAAGGGCACTCCTTCAAAAGCCGAAGGCGGAAACCCGGAAGACACATCGTTCATGAATGATTCGGTACGGGGGTCTGACGCTTTCAGACGAAGAAACACGGCCGCGCAGGCTTCTTCGGCATACCGGCACGCATCGGACCGGTTGTCTGCCACCGCAAGACAGTTCCCGCATTTTTCCACGTTATTGCGGGGAAAGGATACGATGTCCCCCACCCCGGTGCGGGGAAAAACCTCACGCACACCCGGCATTGCACGCGCCTGGTCAAGACCGTGAACCGAGGCGACCGTGCCCGGAATGGAGATCCACGCCCGTTCGGCGCATACCGCAGACACGCGTGCTTCAAGCGGGCCGGGACGATCACCCACCGCGAGAGACAATGCAGCTCCGGTGAGATCAATGCCCGACGAATACGGAAAGGTCCAGCCGGACATGTATCCGCCGGAAAGGCGGGCCGCAATTTCCCCGATCATGGGTCCCTGTGCGGTCAGTTTCAGATCTCCCTTGGCGGCACCGTGAGAAAGACCGAGCGATGCAATACCGGCACGAAACACGGAGATGATCCGTTCGCGGTCCGTTGCCGGAAGACCGGTCGGTATCGTATGTCCCATTTCCACAAAATACGGCGGAAAGTGAATATGCCGGTCTGCGAAACCGGTCAAATGGAATTCACCGTCAAACACCAGCGCTTCAAGGGAGAATTCGGGTCCGTCCATATACTCTTCCACGATGGCATTGCCGCTTCGTGAATACCGGATTGCATCGGTACATGCACAGACAAGATTGTCGGGAGTATTTATACGCATGCAGCCACGTGCTCCCATGTTGTCTACCGGCTTGACCACTACCGGAAACGCAATTCCCGCTTCTTCCAGGCTGCTGCAAACGCGGGAAAGAGAGGCGGTATCCACACCGATACAACGGGGAGAGGGAAGACCCGCGGCGGCAAACCGGGAACGCATGATCAGCTTGTCCGAGGCATTCACCGCTGCTTCGGGTGAATGTCCGCTCAAGCCGCATGCAGCGGCAGCGGCAGCCACCGGCACCGAGAAGTCTGTTGCCGCGGTAAAAACACCATCCAGGCCGCCATCCCGTTGCAGGGATTGGGCAAATGAGACAATTGCCGGAACATCTTTCAAATCGATGGGCTCAAACCGGCTGGCCAGTGTACGGCAGGGAGATTCGGGATTGCCGTCTATAACCACCGTTTCCCATCCGCGGGACCGGGCTGTCCGTATGGCAACCCCCTGCATGATGCCGGCACCAAGTATCAATATGCGTTTGCTCACTGGACATCCTCCATGCTTCCCCGTTTGATTGCGTACACTTCAAAGGTATCTCCCAACCGGAACAGACGGGAACAAACAGACAGCATTTTCCACCATAACGATCCGGGTTTGCACCGGGCGCTACCGGGAAATCGTTCAGGATGATGTCCTGTTGAACGTATCCTGACAACACGAAACCCGTACCGTTCAAGCTGTCTGCGAATCCGTGCCGGCTCCATGATCGTGAAATGATCTTCCGGACTGGAACGATACAGGGAATCCCGGGAAACCCGTGCCGATACGCCCGACCCCGAGGGGGTGGAAAAGGCAAGAATGCCGCCCGGAATCAACAACTGCCGAATACGGGCAAATACGAGTTCAAGATCTTCAAAATGTTCAATAACATACCAGAGCGTTACTGCGCTGAACGGCCGCAGATCCTTGAATGCTTCCTCCGGCAAGGCCGGAAAGGCGGCGTGTATGGCGGGGATTTCGAGATTGGCCTTGACCCAGTCAACCGCATCGCTGCACACATCGGTGCCGGCGGCTTTCCAGCCGGCGTCGTTCGCCGCTGCCAGAAAGGGTCCATACGCACACCCGATATCAAGAATCCGCTTTTCATGCGCAGAAAGGTCTCTCACATACCGTGTCTGCAAACGTGAAATGATTGCCATTCTTTCCGCTCCGGTTCTGCGGATGTGTTCAAAATCATCGAGGTACGTTTTTCCATACTGTGCACGGTAGTCTTCAAAGAAATAATCGCGCCCGTACGTGCTCTTTCGTCCTGTTTGAAATGATGTATACAGCATGCCGCAGGTACGACAACGCGAGAGGGTGCTTAGCGGGCGACGATGCACAACGACGGCGTTGGAAGAACCGCATAACGGACAGGCCAGACGCCGGGAACGGGTAAACGAAGCAATAAACCCGGCAAGATCCCGTTGCTCGGTGTCCGGGGTAATACTGGATGGACGGGATATACCCCTTCGGAGCAGCGCCCGTATCCGGCGTACCCGAACCGCACCCGGCGGCAAAACAGCAAATCCTGCATGACGGGCAAGGCGATAATGATACATTGTCGGGGAAAAGAGAATGACCCGGCATCCGGCGGCCAGAGCCTCAAACGCAGTAAGCCCGTAATGGGTAATAATCAGATCATACGTTGCCAATGATTCCCGCAATTCCGGAACCGGTGGAATTATTCGTACACGGGACAGCTCTCCTGCCATTTTGGCAGAACCTGCATCCGGATCGATACAGGTAACATCCGGAAAAATCCGGGCGGCAGCACGGGCTGCGGGGAGTGCCTGGCCGGCTTCATCGAGACCTCCCGCCGTTACAAGAACCCGCTCGATGGCGGATACTGCTCCCTGTTTACGCTGACGCGGCAAGCGCAAAAATGAGGGATCCTCACAATTCGGCGGATGATTCCGGTGGGGAGAAGGAATGGTGTCTATACAGTAATCGGCGAGAACACGTCCGGGTCCGCCATCGTCGAGGCAGACAACCGGCGCAATGGTTTTGAATTCCTGCATTTGCCTGGACGACGATCTGAAAACATCGGCAACAATGACCGTTGCACAGAGGGGTACTTCGTCAACAAACAGATCAGCACAATCGGGCGGAACCGACGTATCGGGAAAGGGTCTAACCAGTGAAAGACGGTGATCATCACGAAGAAGCCGGGCACAATCGCAACAACGCCGCAGATGACCGCTCCCGGTACCCTTCCCTGCAGTCGGCACAAAAACAATATGACTGTTTGCGTATTTCCAGGCAGCAAGTATTGAAGCGGACGGAGCGGGCAGCGGGATCCCCCGGTCAACAAGACGCTTCGCCATCAGAGCAACCCGTTCGTAGTCACCGGCCAGATCAACCGTGATTCTGGCTTCGGCACACTGCCATTTTCCGGGTGCCGGTTCGCGTATGCACCGGTACCGGTCCTGATGGTTATACAGTGCCGGACCGACATGTTCACGGTCATAGGGAGAGGTGGTGTGTTGTTCAGCATCAAGGAGATGACGGGCATTGAATATTTCAACTCCGGCACCGTAGGGGAGTCCGTCGAATCCGAAATAACTGATGCGCTCCCCTTCCAGTTCCCTGAAACGGGAAAGAGCCGCTTCGGCGGCATCGGCAAAAACAAAGGGATTGTCGCCCGTTGCGCGGATAACAATATCCGCATCTGTTTCACGTATGACGGTACAAAAACGCGCAAGTACGTCGTCCGGGTCGCCGGTCATGAGGATGAACCCGCATGCTCCGACCAGCGGTTCAAAGGATTGTGCCGATGCAGGGTCAGTTGCAAGTACATACCGGTCTGCAGGAATGCAGGCAAGACTTTCCATGGCCCGGACAACGAGCGGTTTGCCGCATATATCCATGAGTGCCTTTCCGGGAAGCCGTGTTGAGTGTATCCGTGCCTGGAGAATAACCGCCGTCATCAGAGGCACGGCTCCCAGGAACGGACAAGATCGGGCGCTGACTGGACAAACCGGAACCGGTTTGTCCGTACCCAGGAGCGAACCTGGGAAAAATCGGTCCATGAATTCGAGAATCCGGCACCCGACCGGTGCAGATAGGAAAAGAACCGTGACAGGGGTAGATACGCTTCATCATTGCGCCGTACCGGAGCAAGATTCTTCAGGAAAAATTTCATATATGAATAATCGGTGGTAATGTCTTCACGGGGAACGTCTTCTTCATATGACAGACGGAAACTGGTTGACAGGGAAATTTTCTCGCCCCACAGGTGCGAGCGAAAACCGAAATCAAGATTCTGCCAGTACGGATTCCGTATGGTGTGATCATACCCGCCCATCCGGATAAATTTCTCCCGATGGTAGATACCGGTAAAATCAAACGGGTAAATGGTGGGGGAATCATCCCGGATACAGGACATGGGTTCAACCTGAAACCGTTTTCCGTTAAGGGCCGGAACCATCTGAACCGGAAGAGACTCCATTTTGGGGCTCGTTACGAGCGGTACCGTACACAGCTGATCGTCTTCCAGCACTTTTTCAAAGAGCCGTCGGGGTGTTCCCGACGCCGTTACCCGCATGTCGTTCCATACCACGAATACCCGCTTCGCACCGGTTTCGGCCATGCCGGTGTTAATCATCTCGCCAACAGTAACCGTTTCCAGCGGTACCAGAAATTTCACCGAGGGAAATCGTACCGAAAGGTTTTCAATGTCGTAGGGCTCACTGGACAATTCAATGGAAATAACCGAGGTGAATCCGGCATTTTCAAGATTCTGGAACACGGCGGAGCGATAGTACCTGCCGCCGCGGTTGAGAAGAATGACCGTCAGATCATCTGCGGTTTCATCGGTCTTTCGTGTTTTTCCGCCAACGATGGTATGCGCGACTTTCTTTTCATTAAAAATTGTAGGTGTAGTACTCATCACAGGCTCCGCATATTCCTTCGTAGACGCATGCCGCATGCTGTTCATATACGCTGTGATATCCGTTCCAGATCAACGAAAGATCATCCGTAAAAGCATTGCCGAACGATTCCGGTACCGACACGGCTTCCCGGCACAGCGGCACGGTCCCGTCGATAAGTATACTCATATCGCGCTTGAGATGCCAGCAGGGGGTCCGCTTGAGCGGTGAAAGATCTGCAACGCGCCGGTCGCTCATGAAACCGCAAAATGAATCATGTTTCTGTACGATTACGCGGGACAGTTTTTCTTTCCATGCGCGGTAAAAGGGTTCCAGCTCTTCCTCATTTTCATTCATTCTGATGAACTGCGGCCATACGTCGGCCGGGAAACGTCTCGCCAGGGAATCGATTGTGGCCAGCGCTCCGGAAAAAAGCGCGTTGGCCTCTCTCTCATCGCGTATGCCGCGCAGGGCACCGTATAAGCCCGCTTCGGCAGCGTCGAGCGATACAATCCAGATTATGGGGGGAAAATGAGTAGTACGGGCGCCACAGTCCGCAACTGCCTGTTTGATGCGGTCGAGCGTTTCTTCTTTCCAGCCGATGCCGGTTGTTTCAATGAGTACGGAAAGACCGGGATGTTTCAGGACATCGGCAACCAGCTCGGCAATCTGCGGATGGCGTGCCGGTTCTCCCCAGAGAGAAAGTGAGACAACGGCGGTTTTCGAAAATACGGCGATTTTTTCTGCAAGAGCCGAAAACTGCTCCCGGCTCATGACATCGGTTCGTTCTGAGACCTCTTTCCCGCTGCGTGTCCGGGACTGTTCGGGATACGGACAAAAGCTGCAGGCAAAGGGGCAACCCCCCGCAACCTGGATGCCATAAAACGCCGGTACGGTGCGGAGTTTCCCGGAGCGCTCAGAGACAAGACCCGCATAGTTGTCCGCAGTGATGTCCGGGAAAGCCTGGCAGATGAGTGTGTTTTGCCAGGTATCGCAGAACAGCGCCATGCGCACGTGGCGTACATCCACGGGAGCAATATCAGTTTCAATATCAAAGGAGTTTATATCTTTCTTCAGGGTGTCAAAGACGACCGTGTGGGTGACCGGACCGGTTTCACCTGCAGCAAGACGCACGAGCGGGGGAAGAATGCCGCGAGCGATAATATCAGGAGAAAGGCCGGACGGGTATCCGTCGGCAAAGGTATATTCCGATGCCTGTGAGACGTGTTGTTCCATGAGCTTTTTTGAAAACGGAATATCCACCAGGGGCGCGTCGCCAAAAAGAATGACAACCTGTTCCGCGTCCACGGCTTCCCTGTCCGCGACAGAGAAGAAGCGCTCCGGTGTCCAGCGCTCCTCAATGTGAACGGAAACCTGAATGCCGGCCTCACGGCATGCCGATTCAAGCACCGCCGGATCAATTGCTTCCGATCCATTATTTCGCAGCCGTGCGGCGCACAGCAATATGCGGGAGGAATCACCCGTTGCAGAAGCAGCACGGAGGCTTTTGATAAAGGCTGAATCGCCTCCACAGAGGGGTTCGAGCGCGAAACCGGTCATTTCGCCGGCAAACAGGACAACCAGAGTATTCATAGTACTTTGAATATCGGCACCT